>JBBSIF010000026.1:0-25783 GCA_038232255.1 Propionibacteriales bacterium | reverse complement strand
GGCGGCCTGCCGGGGAAGCTGTCGGACTGCCAGTCGACGAACCCGGAGGAGTGCGAGGTCTTCATCGTCGAGGGGGACTCGGCTGGTGGCTCGGCGCGCGGCGGGCGCGACCCTCGGATCCAGGCGATCCTGCCGATCCGCGGCAAGATCCTCAACGTCGAGAAGGCGCGCATCGACCGCGTGCTGGCGAACACCGAGGTCCAGGCGATCATCTCGGCGCTGGGAACGGGTATCCAGGACGACTTCTCCCTCGAGAAGCTCCGCTATCACAAGATCGTGATGATGGCCGACGCCGATGTGGACGGTCATCACATCCAGACGCTGCTGTTGACGCTGCTCTTCCGGTTCATGAAGCCGCTGATCGAGGGAGGGTACGTCTACCTGGCCCGTCCGCCGCTCTACCGGCTCAAGTGGAACAACCCGCACAGCCACGAGTACGTCTACTCCGACCGCGAGCGGGACGCGCTGATGGAGTCGGGTGTCGCCAGCGGAAAGAAGCTGCCGAAGGACGCCCCCATCCAACGCTACAAGGGGCTCGGTGAGATGAACGCGGACGAGCTGTGGGAGACCACCATGGACCCCGACAACCGGTTGCTCATGCAGGTGACGCTCGACGACGCGGCGCAGGCCGACGAGATCTTCTCGATCCTCATGGGTGAGGACGTCGACCAGCGCCGCGCGTTCATCCAGCGCAACGCGAAAGACGTCCGCTTCCTCGATATCTGATGGCCGGCCTCCAGCGGCGAGGCCGCGGAAGTCGGCTCAACAAACCACGTGGGCAGGTTTCGACAAGCTCAGCCCTCTGAGGAGTTAAGGAAGACAGCCGGTGACCGACGACACGACACTGCCCCCCGGTGCGCCCAACGGACGGATCGAGCCGGTCGAGCTGCAGACGGAGATGCAGCGGGCCTACATCGACTACGCGATGGCCGTCATTGTCGGGCGCGCTCTGCCCGACGTACGCGACGGCCTGAAGCCGGTGCACCGCCGGGTGCTCTACGCCATGTACGACGGGGGCTACCGGCCGGACCGGGGGTTCTCCAAGTGCTCCCGGGTGGTCGGCGACGTGATGGGTCAGTACCACCCGCACGGCGACGGCGCCATCTACGACACCCTTGTCCGCCTGAGCCAGCCATGGATCATGCGTGCTCCGCTCGTCTCCGGTCAGGGAAACTTCGGCTCGCCCGGCAACGACCGCGCAGCCGCCATGAGGTACTGCGTCACTGGTGACACCCGCGTGCGGACATACGACCACGGCACCATGCGAATTGACGCGATCATCCCCGAGATGTCTCCGAGCTCGGAGCGTGACATCGACCTGAAGCTCGTCGGCAAGAACGGCGAGCCCGTGCACGCCAGCAAGGTCTTCCACTCCGGACCTCAGCGAACGCTCACTCTGCGCACCCGTGAGGGGCATGAGCTCACGGGGTCACGCAACCATCCTGTTCTGACATTGACAGCGGTTGCCGGCGTGCCAACTCTCGCGTGGAAGCTCCTACGGGAGATCAACGGAGGCGACCGCGTTGTCGTTCTGCGGCCCGAACCCGAGCAATGGGGAACGGCCACCGAGCGTGAGCGGGACCGCGCCGTACTCATGGGTGCATGGGTCAGTGAGGGCTTCGCCAGTCATTCTCGAGCCGGCTTCAACAACGTTGACCCGCACTACTTCCAGACGGTCCTCAGCGCTTATGACGCAGTAGTCGGCGGCCCGCGATACGTCTACTCCCGCACCATTCGTTCTGGCTCGCTGCTTCATGAGCTAGACGTGCAGAACATGAGCAATTTTCGCTCCAGCGACCTCGCCGGTCTGATGGGTCTCAAGAGCGACCAGAAGCGGATACCGGAGAACATCTGGGGGGGTTCGCTCGAGAGCAAGGCCACCTTCCTGGCGAGCCTCTTCACGGGGGACGGGTCATGCTCGTCGCTCCCGCGACGAACGATCCAGGTCAGCTACTCGACGCGCAGTCAGGGTTTGGCGCAAGACGTGCTTCAGCTATTGCTGGAGTTCGGGGTCTCCGCGCGGATTGCGCGGCATGCGACCGGTGAGCTCAAGGTCCTCATCAGCAACCGACGTGATGCCTGGACGTTCGCCGTCCAGATCGGGTTCTTGGGAGCCAAACAAGACAAGCTCGAGGCGATCCTCGCCGCCATCCCCGGCACGTCCCGGGCCCTGAGCAGCGACTGCACACCGTACGTGGCTGACGTCTTGCGAACATCCGGCGCCAAGGACGCCAAGGCCTCGCAGTGGCTGAAGCGCCACAACGTGGATCGGGTCGAGCGGTGGGAGCGTGACCGCACGACGATCCGAGAGATGATCACGGCCGAAGCCGCCGCCGTAGCCCGGCCGCTGGTCGACGGGCGGTACTACTACGCCACCGTCAGCGAGGTGGCCGATGCGGGCGTCCAAGACGTGTACTCGGTCCGCGTCGACTCCGCGGATCACGCGTTCATCACGAACGGCATCGTCAGCCACAACACCGAGTGCAGGATGGCTCCGCTGGCGATGGAGATGGTCCGCGACATCGACGAGGACACCGTTGACTTCCGGCCGAACTACGACGGTCGCGGGCATGAGCCGGTGCTGCTGCCGGCCCGGTTCCCGAACCTGCTGGTCAACGGCTCTGCCGGCATCGCCGTGGGCATGGCGACCAACATCCCGCCGCACAACCTCAGGGAGATCTCCGACGGTGTCCAGTGGGCGCTGGCGCACCCGGGGGCGACCAAGGAGGAGCTGCTCGAAGCCCTGCTGGAGCGGGTGAAGGGCCCCGACTTCCCGATGGGCGCGCTGATCGTCGGCACCCAGGGCATTGAGCAGGCCTACCGGACCGGGCGCGGCTCGGTGACCATGCGGGCGATCGTGGACGTCGAGGAGGACAACCGCGGCCGCACCACGCTGGTGATCACGCAGCTGCCCTACCAGGTCAACCCGGACAACCTCGCGCTGAAGATCGCCGAGCTCGCCGACTCGGGGCGGGTCCAGGGCATCGCCGACGTACGGGACGACAGCTCCAACCGCGCTGGCCAGCGGCTCGTCGTCGTGCTCAAGCGCGACGCCATCGCCCGCGTGGTGCTCAGCAACCTCTACAAGCACACCGAGCTGCAGCAGAACTTCAGCTGCAACATGCTGGCGCTGGTCGATGACGTCCCCCGCACCCTCAGCCTGGACGCGTTCATCAGCAACTGGCTGGCGCACCAGATCGACGTCATCCAGCGCCGTACGCGCGCGCGGCTGCGCAAGACCGAGGAGGACGCGCACCTCTACCGCGGCCTTGCGAAGGCGCTGGACGCGCTCGACGAGGTCATCGCGCTGATCCGGCGCAGCCAGACCACCGAGGAGGCGCGCGAGGGCCTGATGGGACTGCTGGAGATCGACGAGCTGCAGGCGACCGCGATCCTCAACATGCAGCTGCGGCGGCTGGCCGCGCTCGAGCGGCAGTCGATCGTCGACCGGCTGGCCGAGTACGAGCGCACGATCGCCGACCTGCAGGACATCCTGGCCAGCGAGCAGCGCCAGCGCGACATCGTCAGCGCCGAGCTGCAGACCGTCGTCGACAAGTACGGCGATGCGCGGCGCACTCAGATCATTCCCGCCGACGGCGACCTGTCGATGGAGGACCTGATCCCCGACGAGGACGTGGTCATCACGATCACCCGCGGGGGGTACGCCAAGCGCACCCGGGCCGACCTCTACCGGCTGCAGAAGCGTGGCGGCAAGGGCGTGCGCGGGGCGACGCTGCGCGGCGACGACATCGTCGAGCACTTCTTCAGCTCCACCAACCACCATTGGCTGCTGTTCTTCACCACGGCCGGCCGGGTCTACCGGACGAAGGCCTATCAGCTTCCGGAGTCCGCGCGCGACGCCAAGGGCGCCCACGTGGCCGGCCTGCTGTCGTTCCAGCCCGACGAGCAGATCGCGCAGGTGCTCGCGATCCGCAACTACGAGCAGACGCCGTACCTGCTGCTGGCCACCCGCAACGGCTACGTGAAGAAGACGCGGCTCGCCGACTACGACTCCGCTCGGCAGGCAGGCGTGATCGCCATCAACTTCCGCGAGGACGACGACGAGCTGATCGGCGCCGAGCTGGCCACGTCGTACGACGACGTCCTGCTCGTCTCGCGGAAGGCGCAGTCGGTGCGCTTCCGGGCCGACGACACCCAGCTGAGGCCGATGGGGCGCGCGACGAGTGGGGTCACCGGCATGAAGTTCCGCGGCGACGACCAGCTGCTGTCGATGTCCGTGATCCGAGCGGACGAGGTGAGCGACGAGGCACCGGAGCGATACGTCTTCACCGTGACCGACGGCGGCTACGCCAAGCGGACCAGGGTGAGCGAGTACCGGCTCCAGGCTCGTGGCGGCATCGGCGTCAAGGCCATGCGGCTCGCCGACTCCCGCGGATCGCTGGTCGGCGCCATCGTGGTCACCGACTCCGACGAGGTGATGGCGATCCGGGCGAGCGGACAGGTGACGCGCTCAGCCGCCACCGACGTTCCGGCCAAGGGACGTGACACCATGGGGGTGAAGTTCGTGAGCGTGACGAACGGTGACTCGGTCGTCGCGATCGCGCGCAACGCCGAGCTGGGCGTCGCCGACGCGGCTGTGGAGACCGCAGCCTCCGCCGACGATGTTGAGTCGGAGCCCGACACGCGCGAGACTGAGGCGCCGCCCGAAGCCTCGGCGAGCGAAGCGACCGTGGACGCGGATGACGAGGAGCAGCCCGAATGACCGATGCCGGCGACAACACCGCCGACGTTTCGCGCCGACCACTCGCTGCCCCGCCTACCGCCGCGCAGACCCCTACTCAGGAGATTCCGCGGCCCGGAAGCGGGAGCCCTCAGCAGCGCTTCGAGGAGACGGGAAAGACGTTCCCGGTGCCACCTGCCCCTGGGGCAGCCGGTGCCACGTCGTACGCGCCGAGACCGACCGCAACTCCCGCCGGGACTCCGCCTCCGTCGGAGTCCGAGCGGGCCAGGGGGCTCAAGGCCCAGCAGAAGGCGGCAGCGAGGACGGCACGCAAGGCAGCTGCCCGCCGACCGCGCCAGACCCGCCGCGCCAAGCTCCGGCTGACGCGGGTGGACCCGTGGTCGGTCACGAAGACGGCGTTCCTGCTGTCCATCGCCTTCGGCGTGATGTGCGTGGTCGCCGTGTTCCTGGTGTTCTCGATCATGAGCGCCTCTGGGCTGTGGGACAAGGTCAACGAGACGATCCAGTCCGTCGTCAACCAGGACCCGAAGAGCCGGTTCGACATCAAGGACTACGTCGCGATGAGCCGCGTCATGGGCATCACCATGCTGATCAGCGTGATCGACGTCATCCTCGTCACCGCGCTCGCCACGCTCGGCGCCTTCATCTACAACATGTCGGCGGCGATGCTCGGCGGCGTCGAAGTGACGCTCGCGGAGGACCTGGACTGACGCGCTGAGAGCCGATCTGACGGGGCAGTCGGCGCTCGATGGACCGCCGAACCGGGTTGGGGAGCCTGTCGGCGATGGGGTAACGTTCGTCGGCGACCCACCTCGCTCGGGGGCCTATAGCTCAGACGGTTAGAGCGCTTCCCTGATAAGGAAGAGGTCAGAGGTTCAAGTCCTCTTAGGCCCACCGCCACCATCTACAGAAGAGGTCAGCATGCTGAAGAAACTCGTGTTCATGGCCGCCGCTGGCGCCATCGGTCGGTTCGTGCTCAACAAGGTCACCGGCAGGGGCAAGACTGACCAGTGGGCAGACGCGACCGACTCAGCGCGCTGACTGGTCAGTGCCAGCAAGGCGGTGAGGAGCCGCTCGGGGGGACGTAGCTCAACTGGCAGAGCACTGCCTTTGCAAGGCAGGGGTTGAGGGTTCGAGTCCCTTCGTCTCCACACCGGGATCTCTCAGAGACACGCGGTTCACCGCGCCGTCGGACGCCAGCCAGTCAGGTGTCGTCGTCCGGAGCAACCTGAGGGCCCACTCAAGAGGTTGGCCGCATGCCTCGCGATGCCAAGCGCTCCCCCTGGGACTGGTTCGCCGTCGTGATCGGGCTCATCATGATCGGCCCCAACGGCATCACGTCAGCCCCGACGGCCCTGCTGGTCGGGACGGCGCTCTTCGCGTCTGGTCTGGTGGCGAGCCTGCCTGCTGGTCAGGGACGGAACCGCGTCCGGTGTCGCTGCCCAGCCTTATCGGACGCTGGGCATCTGGCGGTCTCCGCTCGGGTGGGGTGGCGCCCAGGATGCTGATTTCGACCGCGGTGGCTGACACCACGCATCCTTTGTGGATAAGGGCAAAGTAGCCTGAAAAGTGTCGGTGGCGATGCGTAGTGTCGGGGTATGCATCAGCGGATCGGTGATGGTGACGGGTCGGCGGTGACCGAGTTGGGTCGCGCGTCTTCCGAGCTCGCCGGCTTGCTGGAGGACGCGGAGTTGTGGCGGTTGCCGGATCGGCAGGTGGTGGCGGGGGTGGCTGCGGCGTACCGGCTGGAGGGTGCGGCGGTGCGGACGGGGCTGGCCACGGGTGAGGTGCAGGTGGACCAGGCGGGGGTGATCGCGACCGCGCTGTTGGAGCTGCCCGATGACGCGTCGACGTCGACGCGGGTGCTCGCCGAGGAGCTGCTGGTGGGTGAGGCGGCGATGCACGGCCCGGTTGCGTTGGCCCGGCTGGGGCACCGGATCGCGGAACGGGTGGACCCTGACGCCGCGGACCGCAGGATCGCGGTGCAGCTGGCGCGGGAGGAACGCGAAGCCCGCAGGCTGCGGTCCGGGACGAGGTTCACCGACGGACATGGGTCAGTGTTCTCCAAGTTCCGGGTCCCGGTCGGTGACGACGCGTTCATCTGGCCCATCCTGGACACGTTGCGCGGCACCTGAGCCGGCCGGCGACGGCATCGACAACACCGACCACCCGCAGTCCGCGGCAGCGGTTCGCGGACGGGTTCGTGGCGGCGATGCGCCGCGTCGGACTTGACGGCGCCCTGCCGTCGAGGGGCGGCGACCGGCCGCGGGTGCTGGTCAGCATCGACTTCGACAAGCTGAAGGCCGGTGTCGGGGCGGCGACGATGGTCGACACCGGCGACCTGCTGGACCCGGCCACCGTCCGCCGGCTGGCGTGTGACGCGCAGGTCATCCCGCAGGTCCTCGGCGGCGACTCGCAGATCCTGGACCAGGGCCGCGCCTGCCGCACGGCGCAGGGCCCGTTGCGGGTCGCGGTGATCGCCCGCGACGCCGGCTGTGTCCACCCCGGATGCACAAGGCCCCCGCGGTGGTGCGACGTGCACCATGTGGTCCCGTGGTGGAACGGCGGCGAGACCAATCTGGGCAACTGTGTCGTGCTGTGCGGGTTCCACCACCGGCTCTACGACGCCGGCACCTGGGCCATCAGGTTCGCCGGCGACGCACCCCCGAATCCATCCCACCGATCTGGATCGACCGCGACCAAAGACCACGCCGCCACGAACGCTTCGCCGAACGCCGCGCACCGTAGAGCACTCGCATGTGGGCGCCGTTGACAATCTCGAGGTGTTGGGGTTGCCCGGGCTGCCGCAAGGCATCAGGGACTGCGGGGGTGGCACGGACCAGGAGGTGTTGCGGTAGCTCCAGCTGCCCAGATGCCTCAGGATCGATCCGCCTGAGGTGGCTCCGGACTGGGCGCGCACGGGCAACGCAGTCACGACGGCAGCGGGTCACCCGGCCGTCGGCAACCACCCTCTCCGACTGAGCTCGTCACGGAAGCGGCCGTAGGACTCCTCGAGTCGAGCGACCTCGCCTACTATTGGTTGGACGAGCCTGCCCGGCGGCACCATGGCGGCCGTCGCGGTGGCCAGGTCGTCGTACAGGATGCCGGTGGCGGCCAGGAGCGCGGCGCCGAACGCGGTCTCGGCGGAGTCCACCACCCGAACGGCAGCGCCCAGCACCGTGGCACGGATCCGCAGCCAGGCGTCGCTGCGGTTGCCTCCGCCGGCCGCTGTCAGCGGTGGCTCGAAAGCGATACCGAGCGCCTGGACCCGCTCGAGCGCGAGCCGCTCGAGGAAGGCGACGCCCTCCAACGCGGCGCGGTAACGGTCGACGTCGTCCTGCGACTCCCCGATCTCGAAGCCCCGGGCGTCGGGGGCGGTGAACGGGAAGCGCTCGCCGTCGCGCTGCAGCGGGTAGCTCACGATGCTCGAAGGTCCGCGAGCCGCGGCCGCCCGGTCAAGCGCCTGGAGCCCGCCGCGCGGCCACCTCGCCAGGGCTTCACCGCCGGTGTTCGAAGCCCCGCCTGGAAGCCACCAGCCGTTCGGGTGGCGATGGCTGTAGAGCGCGCCACTCGGATCCACGACCAGCTTCCGCGACACCCCCTTGAGCACGTACGTCGTGCCCAGCACGCCCACGAAGTCGCCGGGTGCCACCGCTCCGGATGCCAGCTGGCCGGCGCAGCCGTCCGTCGTTCCGAGGCGCACCTCGCAGGTCCGCGGTAGGCCGGTCTCCTCCGCGGCGGCTGCGCCGACGACGCCGACGAGCGTGCCCGGCGCGAGGACCTCGGGCAGCACGGCCTCCGGTACGCCGACCGCCTGCAGAGCCGACACCACCCATTCGAGCCGCTGAGCGTCGAAGCCGGACTTCAGCGCGGAGTTCCAGTCCGTCGGGACGGGTGAACCGGTGAGGTGCCAGCCGATCAGGTCACCGGTGTGGCAGACGCGGGCACGACGCCCGGAAGCGGCTGCGCCGTGCTCCCGGACGAGCCAGGCGATCCTGCCGATGGCGCCGATCCCGCTGCCCTGCAGGCCGAGCCCGGCGAAGCGGTCGACGGCAGCGGAGTACGCCGTCGCCGTCAGGCGAGCGGCGCGGCGGTCGTCGTACAGCAGCGCCGGTCCGATCGGTCGCCGGTCAGCGTCGACGAGAGCGACCGTCCCCGAGGTCGCCGCGACCGCGAGGCTCCGTACCCGCGCACCCCCGCCTGGCAGCGCCACCAGTGCCGTGCGGACCGCCTCCGCCGCCGCCGGCCACCAGCGTCCGGCGTCCTGCTCACTACGCCCGCCGGCCGACCGGATCGGTGCGGGCAGCGGCGCACTCGCACGTGCGAGCACCCGGCCGGCACCGTCGACGCACAGCGCCCGCACATCCGCGGTGGCCACGTCGATGCCCAGCACTACCGCCCCGCCGTCGTCGCTCCCGGCCGTTGCCACCGTTGCACCTCCTCCCGATTGGGTACACGATGGCGAGTCCAAACCGTGAGGAGCTGTGCTGCGGTGATCGCCATCTGCCTTGACGTCGGCACGTCGCGGACCAAGTGTGTCGCGTTCGACGAGGATGGCAACCAGGTCCGGGTGGCCGAGACCGACACGGTCGTCAGCCATCCGTCGCCCGGCTGGAGCGAGCAGGACATGGACGGCGTGGTGGCCGCGGTCGCCCAGGTCGTCCGGGAGGTGGTCGCGGGGCTCGACGCCCCCGTGGACATGGTCGCGACGACTGCCCAGGGTGACGGCCTGTGGCTCGTCGACGCCGACGGCCGCCCGACCGGTCCGGCGCTGCTGTGGAACGACGCCCGCTCCGCGTCGCTGGTGGACCGGTGGGAGGCCGAGGGTCGACTGGACGACGCGTTCGCGATCAACGGGTCGGTCGGCAACGCCGGCCTGCCGAACGCGCTGCTCGCCTGGCTCCACGAGCACCAGGCCGATCGGGTGGAACGTGCGGAGCGGGCCCTCACCTGCAACGGCTGGGTGCATTCCTGGCTCACGGGAGAGGCGGTCCTCGACGAGTCCGACGCCTGCAACCCGTGGTTCGACGTCGCTCGCAGGGCTTATGCACCCGAGCTGCTCGACGTCTTCGACCTCACGTGGGCACGACGGCTGCTGCCCGCGGTCCGCGACGACGATCACCGGGTCGGCTCGCTTCTTCCGTCCGTCGCCGAGGACCTCGGGCTCCCAGCGGGGCTGCCCGTCGTGCTCGCGCCGTACGACGTCGTCTCGACGGCGCTGGGAGCCGGCGCGACGCGACCCGGGCAGAGCAGCAGCATCCTCGGCACCACGCTGTGCACGCAGACCGTGCTCAGCCAGCCCGACCGGGGCAAGCCGGCGCAGGGGATGCACCTGTGCTCGGGCGTCCCCGACCGCTGGCTGAGGTCGTACGCGACGCTGTGCGGCACCGAGGCGATCGACTGGACGTGCCGGCTGCTGGGGCTCGCCGACGCCGGCTCGCTGTCGGACCTGGCGGCGAGCGCTGCGCCGTACGGCTCGGTGCCCGGGCGCACCCCTCTCCTGCTGCCGTACCTGTCGCCAGCGGGGGAGCGGGCGCCGTTCCGCGACTCACGGGCCCGGGGCTCCTGGCTCGGCCTCGGCCTTGACGTCGACCGACCGACGCTCGCCCGGGCCGTCTTCGAGGGGCTGGCGTTCGTGCTGCGGGAGTGCCTGCTCGCGGCGCGGGTCCCGGTCACCGAGCTGCGGGTGTGCGGCGGCGGAGCGGCCAGCTCACTGTGGTGCCAGGTCATCGCGGACGTGACGGGGGTGCCGGCGGTCCGGCCCGTCGACACCCAGTCGGGCGCGAAGGGCGCTCTCGTCGCTGCCTGTGTGGCTCGTGGAGTCGACTCCGACGTCGACAGCGCTGCGCGCCGGCTGGTCCGGACCGGCCGCACCTTCGACCCGGACCCGGATGCGCATGAGCGGTACGACGCGGCGTACCAGCAGATGCTGGCGCTCCGCGACGACAGCAGGGCTCACCAGTGGCCAGTGCTGGACGCCGGAGCCGCCGCCGGCCCGGCCGTCGCATGACCAGGGTCCTCGCCGCCGGGGACCACTTCGTGCTGCCGCGGCTGCTCCGCGACGCGCTCGAGGCCGAGATGCGTTGCCGCACCGCGAGCCGGCCGGCTCGCTCGGGCGTCGAGCTGACGGAGCTGATGCTCCCGTGGCCGAAGACGCCGTTCGGTCCGGTGGCTGAGGTCCTCGAAGCCTCCGGCACCGAGGACGAGATGATCGCGGCACTGTCCGGGGTCCACGCGTGTATGACCCACCTCGGCCCGCTGACCGAGCGGATCCTTGCCGCCTGCCCGGATCTCGAGCTGTTCGTGGTCAGCCGCGGTGGGCCGGTCAACGCCAACCTGGCCGCCGCCACCGCCGCCGGCGTGGCGGTCTGCTACGCGCCGGGGCGCAACGCCGCCGCGACCGCCGAGCACACCGTCGCGCTGATCCTCGCCGCCCTGCGCGACATCCCCTCCCTGCACGCCGCGCTGGTCGCCGGGAAGTGGCTGGGGGACCGCTACGCCTACGACCAGGTGGGCTCGGAGCTCGACGGCTCGACGGTCGGACTCGTCGGTTACGGCGCCGTCGGTACGCGGGTCGCCAAGGTGCTGGTTGCCTTCGGCGCCGAGGTGCTCGTGCACGACCCGTACGCCGACACGTCCGCCATGCCGGCGGGGGTCTCGGCGGCCGGCCTCGACACGCTGCTGCGGCGCTCGGCCGTCGTGTCTGTCCACGCCCGGGTCAGCAGCGAGACCACGGGCATGATCGGCGCGCCGGAGATCGCCCTGATGCCGCCGGGCGCCGTGCTGGTCAACTGCGCACGGGGGGCGCTTGTCGACTACGACGCAGTCTGCGACGCGCTGGACGCCCAGCACCTGGCGGCCGCCGCGTTCGACGTCTACCCCGAGGAGCCGGTGCCGCCGGACTCCCGGCTGCTGAGGACGCGCAACGTCGTCGTGACCCCGCACCTCGCCGGCGCGAGCCGCCAGGTGGCGGAGAAGGCGGCGCGCATCGCGGCCGCCGGGGTCGGGCGCTGGCTGCGCGGCGAGCCGCTCGTTCACGTGGCGAACCCCGACGTGCTGGCCCGCTGAGGCACCGCCTTACTCGTAGACGAGCTTCTGCGGCCCCGGATAGACGTACGACAGCGCGTCGCGCAGCCGGTCGCGCCAGTTTTCCCAGCTGTGCCCGTCGCGGGCCTCGACGAAACGGACGGGGACCCCGGCGCCCTCCAGAGTGAGGACCATCGCCCGGTTGGGCACGATGAGCGGCTCGTAGACACCGCAGCTCATGAACACCCGGTCGGCGACGTGCCGCGGCCGCGCCCGGAAGGCGTTCACGAACTTCACGACCGGGTCGAAGGCCGGTCCGCCGCCGTGGTCGGTGGCGATGTCGGTGAAGACGAAGGAGCCGGACAGCAGCACGAGCGACCCGTACGTCGCAGGGGACCGGTTCGCCGCCGACAGTGCCGCGATGGCTCCGAAGCTGGAGCCGAGCAGGCACCGCCCCGACGGCGCACCCAGGAGCGGGAACTCCGCCTCCAGGCGCGGCACGAGCTCGCGGGTGAGGAACCGGGCGTGTGCCGGTGAGTTGGCGTACTCCGTGAGCCGGTCGCCGGGGTCGATGAACGCGACCACCATCTCCGCGATGTCGAGGCGGTGGATGAGGTTGTCGAGCACGGTCTTCGCGGCGGAGTACTGCAGGAAGTCACCGCCGTCGTGCACGACCAGCAGCGGGTACCTCGCCGCTCGGTGGAACCGCGCTGGCAGGTACATCGTCACGTCGCAGTCGCGGCCGAGCGCCCGGCTCGGGACGACGATCTGTGTCAGCTCACCGGTTCTCGCCTCGGGGTCGACGTTGGTCCACTCCGGCGTCTCGTACCCGTAGGCGAAGCAGATCGACGAGCTCCCCATGGGGCTGTGCGAGAGAGCCGGGTTCAGCGGGTCGTTGAAGCGCTCGTGACGCTCACCACGGCGGGTCTCGATCTGGTACTCGACGCGGGAGCCCCTCGGCAGCTCGAGAACGAGGTACCACAGGTCCGTTCCTCGCAGCCGCCGCAACGGCAGGCGGTTGGGGAGCTCGACGATGCGCTGGACCAGATGCACCTCGTCGACCTCCCCGCGGAAGAGGAACGTGCAGCGCGGGCCTTCCACGATCGGTACGGCGTGGCTGTCCAAGAAGCGGGTGACGTCGCTGTCGCCGAGCGGCATCCGCTCGCGCAGCTGGTTGATGGCCAGCCGGTTGCCCGCCAGCTTGGCCACGCTCGTGCTCATCGCGCCTCCATGGACGTGATACGTCCCTGGGCGTCGATGACCCGGGCGGCCGCGGGCAGCTCGCCGCCCTGCTCGAGGTCGAGGCGGCTTTCGTCGTCGAGTACGACGCAGCGCGCGGGCGCGAACCGCCGGGCCAGCGCCGCAAGGCGGGCCGGCTCGTCGACGCGGAGCCGCCGGCGGGCGTGCGGCAGCAGCACGAGCCCGGGGATCAGCCCCAGCCCGTCGTCGTAGATCTCGACGGGAGACGGGCCCTGCGCCGTGCGGTCGTGGAACAGCACAACCCGGTCCGTCAGCGCCATCGCGCCGGCCGACCACGCGACGACCGCCTGCGGGACGAACGGCGCCACGTCGAACAGCTGCAGATTCCGTAGGAGCACCGCGACGTGCCCACCGGCCACGACCAAGGCGCCCACCTGTTGCAGGACGCGCTCGACAGCGGCGCGATGCTCGGCGATCACCGGTCGCTCATGGGGAGGGAAGGTCGCTTCGAAGGTCCGGTTCGACTCCACGACCCTGGCGAGGTGCCGGTCGTCGAGCAGGCGGACGACGGCCTCGGCGTCCGCCAACGCCTCCTGGACTGCCTGCGGGCGCTCCCCGCTGCGCTGCGCCATGACATCGAGCGCTGTGAGCGCCGAGTCGAGCTGGACGAGGTGCAGCGTGCGGAGCTCCTCGAGCGCCGTCCGGTGCTCGGCCTCCGCTGAGGCGAAACCGGGATCCCGGTCGCGGACGTCGAGCCAGCGGCCGTACAGCTTGAGGTTGACGGTTCGCCCTCCGAGCAGGGCGTCGAGCTCCCCGTCGTCGGGCTCGCGCTCCTGCCAGCCGGCTGTCACCGTCGCGAGCGGCGCCTCGGGGTCGAGGGCCGGCAGCACCTGGTCGACCGTCGGGCGCCGTTGCGGTCCCAGCAGGGTCAGGTGCATGCGGCACTCACTGGGCGCGGACGCGCAGCGTTGCGCCCACGTCATCGAGCATGCCGCGAAGGATGTCGTAGTCGGGGTGCCTCATGTGGACGTAGGCGTTGGCCATGTAGCCCGCAGCCACCGGCTGCGTGGGCGTCCCGGGATCCGGCAGATGGGCGTCGAGCACCCACTCGCCGTACCGGGAGGCGAGAGCGTCGACACCGTCGTACCCGCTGACGTGCCCGTCGCGGTCCGGGCGCAGCGCGACGATTCCGGAGGCGTTGCGACGCGACGGCTGCGCGTCGACCGACCCGTGCACGATGGCGTTGGCCCACTGCCGGTACAGATCGAGGTCGTTGCCGGCGGAGTAAAGGTCCCACGCACCGACTCCCGGTGGCCGGCAGCCGATCTCGGAGAACCGCAGGCCCTTCGGCCCGAAGAACCATTCCATGTGCGTCGCGCTGGTGCCGATCCCGAGCGCCTCGTTGACGCGCCTGCCCATGTCACGCACCTGGGCGTAGTCGGTCACCGAGTCGACCCGGTTCGTCGAGACGAACTGCGGGGAGATCCAGCGGCTCCGCATCGCCTCCAGGACGTTCGGGTAGTAGTGCGAGACGAAGTCGAGCGCCGGCCGGCCGTCGATCGAGAGCGTGTCGTAGAAGCCCTCGTGCCCCTCGACGAACTCCTCGACGGCGATCGACGCGGTGTGCTGAGCGGCGAGCGACGCCAGGGCGGCGTCGAGCTCGCGGGCGTCGTCGACACGCGTGGTGTCCTGTGCTCCCGCGCCGCTGCGGGGCTTGAGGATCAGTGGGAACCCGACCGAGTCGGCGAACGCGTAGACCTCGCCGGCGGTGTCCGCGGCCGTGGAGGCCGCCGTCGGAACGCCCACCGACCGCAGCGCCTCCTTCATCGACGGCTTGTCGCGGCACAGCCACGTCGTACGCACCGAGGTGCCCGGGATCGAGCAGTTCTCGCGCACCTGCGCTGCCGCGAGGGTGTGCGACTCGATGGTCGCCTCCAGCTTGTCGACCCAGACCTTCGACTGGATCCAGCGGACGGCTCCGGTCATCGCCTCGACGTCGATGACGCTCGGCACCTGGTGGTAGTGCGTCAGCTGGGCTCGGAGATCGTCGTCGAGGGCGTGCTCCGGGTACTCGCCGATCCCGATGACGTTCGCTCCCGCCTCCGCCAGCCCACGGACGAACTGACGCTGGTTCGAGGGGAAGAACGGCTCGACGAAGATCACGTGCACCGCGGCATGCTAGCGCCCCGGCGACGGCGACTCGGCGCGCACCTGACTGTCAGGGGCGCACCGGCAGCTGACGGGCACCGCCGCGGCGTACGGCGACTGAGCAGCGCCCAACCGGCAGCGATCGGCGCGACGCCGGCCGAGTGCGGCAGCAGGCTCGCTGGCGTAGCGTCCAGGCCTATGGTCGTCGCAGCCTTCGTCGCGCCTTTCCTGCTGGAGGCCACGACCCGTTCGTGACTGCCGCAGCGAAGCTCCCCGATGTCCGGCTCGGACTGATCACGACGGCGCCGGCGTCGGAGCTCCCGGCGCAGCTGCGGGAGCACCTCGCCGGCCACTGGCGCATCGCGGACGCCCTCGACCCCCACCAGATCGCCGATGCGGTGACCGGTCTCGGCGCCCAGCTGGGCCGGGTGCAGCGGCTGGTAGCGGCTCTCGAGCAGCTGCAGGTGCCCCTCGCGCAGGTCCGTGAGTGGCTCGGCATCGCGGGGATGGACGTGCAGACGGCGCTCAACGTCCGCGACAAGGCCCGGATGAAGACCGTGCTCCGCGCAGCGGGGATCCCGTGCGCCCGGCACCAGCTGGTCGCGGGCCGGGCCGACGCGGAGGGCTTCGCGGAGGCTGTCGGCTTCCCTCTCGTGGCCAAGCCACCGGCCGGAGCGGGAGCGCAGGCGACGTACCGACTCGACGGGCCGGACGCTCTTCGGGCCTGGCTCACCGCCATCGACCCGAACCCGCGTGGTCCCGCCCTCCTGGAGGAGTACCTCGTCGGCGACGAGCACACCTTCGACAGCGTCACCGTGGGGGCGGACACGGTCTGGGCGTCGATCTCCGACTACCTGCCGCCGCCGCTCGACGTGCTGCGCAACCCCTGGGTCCAGTGGACGGTGCTGCTGCCGCGGGAGATCGACGGCACCGAGTACGCCGGGATCCGCGGCATCGGACCTGACGCTCTGCGCGCTCTCGGCGTCCGCGACTCCTTCACGCACATGGAGTGGTTCCAGCGACCGGACGGGTCGGTCGCCGTCTCGGAGGTCGCGGCCCGGCCGCCGGGCGCGCAGCTGACCGCGATGCTGGGCTACGCCCACGACGTCGACTTCTACCGGGTGTGGGCGGAGCTCGTCGTCCTGGGCAGCTTCTCGCCTCCGGAGCGCCGCTACGCCACCGGGACGGCGTACCTGCGAGGGCAGGGCAGAGGACAGGTCAGCGCCGTCCGCGGCGTGGACGAGCTGCAACGCGATCTCGGGGATCTCGTCGTGGAGGCGCGGCTGCCGCAGATGGGGCAGCCGTCGTCGTCGAGCTACGAGGGGGAAGGCTGGGTCACCGTCCGCCATCGCGACACGGAGGTGGTGCGCGACGCCCTGCGCCGTATCGTCGGCGGCGTCCGCGTGGAGCTGGTGGAGGCAGGATGAACGTCGTGATGCTGTCGCCGGGGTTCCCCGTGGAGATGGCGTACTTCACGCGCGGGCTTGCCGCTGTGGGTGCCACGGTCATCGGGGTCGGCGACCAGCCCGCACACGCGCTACCGCCCGCGGCCCGCGAGGCGCTGGCCCACTACGAGCACGTCCCGCTCTCCGACGAGGCCGCCGTGCTGGCGGCGCTGCGCGGCTTGGCCAGCCATGCGCGCATCGACCAGGTGGAGTGCCTGTGGGAGCCGTACATGCTACTGGCGGCGCACGTCCGTGAGGCCTTCGGCCTCTCCGGGATGACGGTGGCGCAGACGCTGCCGTTCCGCGACAAGGAGCGGATGAAGCAGGTGCTGGACGCGGCCGCCATCCGCACTCCGCGCCATGCCAGTACGACGACCGTGGCGGGCGCCTGGGAGGCGGCCGAGGCCATCGGCTTCCCGCTGATCGTCAAGCCGATCGCCGGCGCCGGGTCCGCCGACACCTACCGGGTCGACTCGGTCGAGGAGCTGGTCACGGTCCTGTCCCTGGTCCGGCACGTCGACGAGGTCAGCGTCGAGGAGTTCGTCGACGGTGACGAGTTCACCTACGACACGGTGTGCGCGGGCGGCGAGATCCTCTTCGAGAACGTGTGCTGGTACCGTCCCCGCCCGCTGCAGGCTCGCACCCACGAGTGGATCAGCCCGGTGACGGTGGCGCTGCGCGACCTGTCCGCTCCCGACCTCGAAGCGGGCATCGAGATGGGCCGCCAGGTGATTGACGCCTTCGGGTTCCGGTCCGGCTTCACGCGCATGGAGTGGTACCGCAAGGCCGACGGCGAGGTCGTCTTCGGCGAGATCGGCGCCCGGCCACCGGGTGGTCGCACGGTGGACGTCATGAACTACGTGGCCGACGCCGACCTCTTCGTCGGCTGGGCCGACGCCGTCGTGCACGGGCGCATCTCCTCGCCGCTCGAACGGCGCTACAACGCCGCCAGCATCTTCAAGCGGGCCAGCGGCGCAGGGCGGATCCAGCGCGTCGACGGCCTCGACGCGCTCCTCGGCGAGTACGGCGACTGCGTCGTCGCTCTCGACCTGCTGCCGCTCGGCGCTCGGCGGCGGGACTGGCGTGCAACCTTGATCTCCGACGGGATGGTCATCGTGCGCGCGCCGGAGCTGGGCCGGACGCTCGAGATCGCCGACCGCTTCGCCGCCGAGCTGCAGCTGGTCGCCGCATGAAGGCGGCGTCCAGCGCCGCGTCCTGGCGATCCGCGCTGGCCGACGTCCTGCCGGCTGTCCGGGCGGACCTCGAGCGGCTGGTGCGGATCCCGTCGGTGTCGGCCGACCCCGCCGCGGCCGCGCATCTTCGGGAGAGCGCCGAGCAGGTCGCCGTACTGCTGCGCGACGCCGGACTGCTCGATGTCGACGTGCTCACCGTCGACGGGGGCCAGCCCGCCGTGGTCGGCCAGCGGCCAGGCCCGGCCGGCGCTCCGACCGTGCTGCTCTACGCGCACCACGACGTCCAGCCGACCGGCGACCCGGCCGACTGGGACACTGACCCGTTCGAGCCGGGTGAGCGCAACGGTCGCCTCTACGGCCGCGGGGCGGCCGACGACAAGGCAGGCATCGCGCTGCACCTGGCCGCCCTGCGAACCCTCGGCGAGGCCCTCCCGGTCAGCGTGCGGGTGCTGGTCGAGGGGGAGGAGGAGACGGGCTCGCCGACACTTCCCGCGTTCCTCGACAGGTATCGCGACCGCCTGGCGGCCGACGTCATCGTGCTGGCCGACTCCACGAACTGGCGGATCGGCGTCCCGGCCCTCACGACCTCGCTGCGGGGAGGCGTGAACGCCGTCGTCGAGGTCCGGACCCTCGCGCATGCGCTGCACAACGGGCTGTACGGCGGTCCGGTGCCGGACGCCCTGACGGTGCTGGCGCGGCTGATCGCCACGCTGCACGACGACCACGGGAACGTGGCGGTCCAGGGTCTGGCGAGCAGCCCCTCGGAGCCCTTGGACCTGAGCGACGAGCAGTTCCGCTCCGACGCCGGCCTCGTCGACGGCGTGCAGCTGATCGGCTCCGGCAGCCTCACCTCGCGGCTGTGGACGGGCCCGGCTCTGTCCGTCGTCGGCATCGACGCTCCGGCCGTGGACACCGCCGCGATGAACCTCGTCCCGTGGGCGCGCGCCAAGGTCACGCTGCGCGTGTCGCCGTACGACGACGCCGAGGCCGCCCGGGACGCCCTCGTCGCCCACCTCGAGTCGCATGTGCCATGGGGCGCCCACGTCACGGTGACCAGCGGAAAGGTCGTGCAGCCCTTCGCGGCGTCGACGTCGGGGCCGGCCTACGTAGCGGCGCGGGCGGCATTCGCCGACGCCTGGGATGCCGAGCCCGTCGAGATCGGCGTCGGCGGGTCGATCGACTTCATCGCCAGCTTCGCGCGCGCCTATCCCGACGCCGAGATCCTCATCACCGGCGTCGAGGACCCCGACACCCGGGCTCACGGCGCCAACGAGAGCCTGCACCTCGCCGACTTCGAGAAGGCGTGCCTGGCCGAGGTGCTCCTGCTGACCCGACTCGCCGGATAGCCCGTCCAGGTTGGCGCGCGACGGTGCACTGGGCCACCATCTGGTATGGAACCCGCTCAGCAGCTGCGCAGAATGGTCATCGGCTTCCAGGTCTCGCAGGCGCTGCACGTCGCCGCGGCACTGGGGATCTCAGACCTTCTCGACACGGATCCGCACACGGTGGCAGATCTCGCAGCTGCGACGTCGACCCACGAACCAACCTTGGCTCGGCTGATGCGCGCCCTCGAAGGCGTTGGCGTCTACGACCAGGGCGTCGACGGGCGCTTCTCCAACACCGAGCTCGGCGACCTGCTGCGCTCGGGCGTCCCCGGCTCGATGGCCGGATGGGCTGCCTTCATCGGCCGTCCGCCGTACTGGCAGGCGTGGAGCGGCCTGCTCGACAGCGTGCGGACCGGCGAGAACGCCTTTGCCGCCGTTCATGGCACACCGGTGTGGGGGTACCGCCGCCAGCGGCCGGCGGAGCAGGAGGCGTTCGACCGGGCGATGACCAGCAACTCCAGCGGCGTCGCAAAGGCGGTGGTGGAGGCGTACGACTTCGGCCGCTTCAGCACCGTTGTGGACGTGGGCGGCGGCGTCGGAGCCTTGCTCGCTGCTGTCCTCGCGCATGACCCCGCGGTGCACGGAGTGCTGTACGACCAGCCGGAGGTGGTTGCTGCCGCAGGCCCGATCTTCGAACAAGCCGGGGTCGGGGATCGCTACGAGAAGGTGGCGGGGACCTTCTTCGATTCAGTGCCGGCCGGCGCAGACGCCTATGTCTTGAAGGCGATCATCCACGACTGGCCGGACGCGGAGTCCATTGCCATCCTGCGCAGATGTCGCGAGGCGATGCTCGACGACGCGGTCGTGCTCCTGGTGGAGCAGCTCCTGGGAGAGGGCACCGACCCGGTGCACACCGCCTTCTCCGACCTCAACATGCTGGTCGGTCCGGGCGGTAAGGAGCGGACCCTGGACGAGTACCGCGACCTGCTCGAGTCCGCCGGCCTCACCCTCACAGGAGCCACGGACACCGGCACGCAGGTCTTCGTCATCGAGGCGAGACCTCAGCAGAGCTCGTCGAGATAGCGGGGGAGCATGTGCAGCCAGGTGTTCCAGTCGTGCTCCCAGTCCGGGCCCCACGAGTCGACCCGGTTCGGCACGCCCTTGCTCCCGAGGACAGCGGCCGCGTGCCAGGACTCCCCGATGTTCTCCCAAGCACCCTCACCCGACGCCAGGATGACGAAACGGGTCCGGAGCGTGTCCAGCTGTGGGCCTTCCAGGTCGGGCAGGAAGTGCAGCGGCGAGGAGACGTAGAGATGGTGGTTGAACACGGGCTCGAAGAAGCGGTCAACACGGTAGGTCCCGCTCATGCAGACCGCGGCGCCGAACGTCGCGGGATAGCGGCACAGCACCGCCAACGAGTTGAAGGCGCCGATGGAGGCGCCCGCGGTGACGATCGGTTGGCTGCTCCCGCCGAGATCGGCACGGATGGCGGGGACCACCTCGTTGCTGACGCAGTCGTGGAACTGGTCGAAGAGCCACGTCTGGTGCTCGAAAGAGCCGCACTTGGTGACCATCGCCTGCCCGGCAACGCTGTCGCACGAGTAGAGCTTGACCCGGCCAGTGTCGATCAGCTCGCCGCAGGCCGCCACCAGGCCGTTGCGCTCGATCTCCTCCGCGTCGCCACCCGCGGTCGGGAACACCAGCACGGGCGTTCCGTAGCTGCCCCACCGGGCGAGGCTGATCGGTTCGTGCAGCCGCTCCGAGTACCACCGGTCGGTCACCTTCATCTGCGCTCCTGCCGACTGCTCGAGCTCGTGGGATCCGCGCCGCGGGTTCGCGTCGTCGGCAGGGTAGCGCCGGCGACAGATACCCGAGGGCGTGGGTCGAGGACGCGCCAGTCGGTCGGAGAGGAGCTCGACGGCGTACGTCGTGATCGCCGGAAGCGAGGCGTTCCAGCGGTCATGGTCGCTCGCGCTGGGGGCCGCGTGCCTGCGCTGGCAGACTGAGCTCATGCAGCGGCTGCTGAGCGCCAGAGCACTTGCCCTCGCTGTGGTCGCGCTCCTGCTGATGAGTGCGATGGTCTGGCTGGGCTTGTGGCAGCTGCATGCGTACGACGACCACCAGCGCGCCGACGCGCAGGCGGCGCTTCGTCAGCAGGCGGTGCCGCTCGACACCGTCTTCGGGCCGGACGCCGCCTTTCCGTCGGACGGGTCCGGCCGACCCGTCGAGGTCAGCGGCACGTTCCTGCCGGCGGACCAGATCTACGTGCGCGACATGACCGGCGCTCCGGCCCGGTTCGCCGTCGTGACGCCGCTACTCACCGCGAACGGGTCGGCGGTGCTCGTGGTTCGCGGCGCGCAGGACCGCCTGGGTGCGCCGGCCCCCGCCGGGAGTGTGACCGTGCGTGGCATCCTCGAGCCGTCCCAGGCCGGCGGCTCGCCGGTCGACGCCCAGCGAGTCACCGACGCGCTTTCGGTCTCGAGTCTCGTCAGCGCGGTCACCCCTGACCTGTACTCCGGTTACGTGCTTCAGCGGTCCAGCACATCTGGTGGGGGCAACGAGCTGTCCCCGGTGACACCGGCACTTCCCGACCCGTCGCGGTGGTCGGGCATCAGGAACCTGCTGTACGCCTGCCAATGGTGGCTCTTCGCTGCCTTCGTGGCCTTCATGTGGTGGCGGATCACCGCGCGCCAGCCAGGCGGCGATCCGGCGGCTGCCGAGCCCGTACAAGCCGACTCGGACTCGCTCACCACCCTGGGGTAGCGTCGAGCGTGATGAGTGGGGCGCTGCTGCGATACCGGGTGATGGCCACCATCATCGGCGTCTTCCTGATCGTGTTGATCTGTGTCGGCGTGCCGCTGAAGCACTTCCTGACCGAGGGAACTGCGCTGCAGACGGTGGGCGCAGACATCACCGAAGTCGTCGGGATCATGCACGGCTTCCTCTACATGGTGTTCCTCGTGTTCGCCGCCGACCTGTCGCGGCGAGCGCGCTTCCCGCTCTGGTTCGCCGCAGTCACCCTCGTGCTCGGCACCATTCCCTTCCTCAGCTTCCTCGGCGAGCACAACGCGACCGTGCGCGTCCGCTCCGAGCACCCGGAGCTGGCTCCGGCGCATGCCGGTTCCCGACCGTGAAGGAGTTCACGCATGCCCAAGGCGCCGCTGTCTGACGCAGCCCGCGAGCTGCTGGCCGAGCCCAACCCCGCCGTCATCGCCGTCGTACGACCGGACGGGCAGCCCGTCTCGGTCGCCACCTGGTACCTGCTCGACGACGACTGCCGGCTGCTCGTGAACATGGACGAGAGCCGCAAGCGCAACGAGTACATGCGCTCGGAGCCGCGGGTCACCCTCACCGCGTTGAAGCACGGCGAGTGGTACACCCACGTCTCCGTCCAGGGCCGGATCACGCAGTGGCGGAAGGATCCCGACTTCGCCGACATCGACAGGCTCTCCCAGCACTACGGCGGGGGCGCCTACCCCAACCGAGAGCGGCCTCGCGTCAGCGCCCTCATCGAGATCGACTACTGGCACGGCTGGGGGACGCTCGCTGCTCAGGACGACTGAGCCGAGCGCGGCTGGCTGCGACGGCCAGCGGCGGGTCAGCCTCCGTTGTCGGGAGGTACGGCGTTCGCCAGGTCGGGTTGGGTGAGCGAGAACCGCGCCTCCACCCGACCGAACACCTGTTGGCGCGCCGGCTGAAGGTCGAAGGCGTCCCCGGACACGTCGCCGTCGAACTGCGCCTGCGCCTCCCAGCGCGAACTGAGAGCCATCGGCCGCGGCGGCTGTTCGGAGGTCATTCCCTCGTCTGCGATCTCCACCAGGCTGAGCACCTGCGCGCCGTAGGCCTGCGCATAGTCGCGGGCCCGCGTCAGCGCATCCGCTGCCGCCGCGAGCCGGGCGCGGCGGTAGACCGGGCTGGTCCGCCGCAGCTGCCACCAGGGGCCGTCGACCGAGGCCAGCTCGATCGCGCTGGCGGCGACCATCAGGTCGGACAGCATGGCGAAGTCGTGCAGCGTCAGGGTCGCGCTGACACGTCCGACGTACCGGCGGACCTTCTCGGCCTTCTTGCGGTCCAGCTCGGGGAAGACGTGCAGGCGGGACGTCTCCGACCGCTCCACCCCGTCGGCGAACCGCTCGGCGAGGTCGGACACGCCTCGTGCCCGCCGCGTGAGCAGGTCCATCGTCGTCGCGCGGTCCGAGCCTTGGGCCTCGACGCTGATCGTGACGGTGGCGAGCTCCGGCTCAGCCTCGATAACCGCCTCGCCACGGACAGAGACGGTCGGGGCGGTGGGTGCCGTGGTCAGCTCAGTCGACCTTCGTCTCCGTGAGCGGCTCGTCCGGAGTGGTGGGCACCGACGACGCGACGGTCTCCTCGGATGCCAGCGGCGCGGTCGGCGCGATCGGCGCGGGCGGAGCGTCGGGCTCGGCAGCAGCGGGTGGCTCGGCAGAATCCTCGGGCTCGGCAGCAGCGGCAGGCTGCGCAGGAGCGGCGGCGGCTGGCCTGGTCGCCCGTGCCGCCGGGGCGGAACCCGTCTCCACCCAGGCCTCGCTGCCGCCACCGAAGAACCGGCGGTAGGCCAGGTACCCGCCGCCGCCCAGGACGAGCAGCAGCAGGAGGTTGCGCACCGTGTGCCGCTTCCGCGGTGGCGACGCGAGCTTCAGCTTGACGGCGGTCTGCCGTCCGCGCCGCTTGGTGGCGGAGACCGCGGACTGGGCTGCCGGGACGACGCGGCTCGTCGCCTGCAGCGCCGGCTTGATGCTGACGGCAGGAATGTCGAGATTGGGCGTGAGCTTCTCTCGCGCCTCGTCAAGAGCCGGCGCGACCTTGCGTCGTACGTCCTCCCCGGCCCAGGTCAGTCGCCGCTTGGCTCGCCTCTTGGCCTTCGTCACGGTCACCACGTCGTCCTCCTCAAGGCTTGCCGATCGTCCTCGACGGACGGGCATCAAGCGGTCAGAGTACCAACGGAGCGGACAGTGCGGAGGCCGGCGGTGGCCGCTGACCGAGTCCGCCGCACGAGTTGGGCGGCGTGCAAGGATAGTGAACGTCGAGACGTCGACGACCGACCGGCCGAAGCCGGAGTCCCAGCGAAAAGGTGGCCTTGTGGCTGACAACGTGCGTGCCCGGCTCGAGACGAACCACGGCGACGTAGTGCTGAACCTGTTCCCGAACCAGGCACCCAAGACGGTGCAGAACTTCGTCGAGCTCGCCGAGGGCCAACGGGAGTGGGCCGACCCCACGACCGGAGCCAACACCAAGGCTCGGTTCTACGACGGGCTCACCTTCCACCGGGTGATCCCCGGCTTCATGATCCAGGGCGGCTGCCCCGTCGGCGACGGTCGAGGCGGTCCCGGTTACCAGTTCAAGGACGAGTTCCACCCCGACCTCAGCTTCGACCGCCCGTACCTCCTGGCGATGGCGAACTCCGGGCCCGGCACGAACGGCTCGCAGTTCTTCATCACGGTCGGGCCTACCCCGCACCTCAACAACCGCCACACGATCTTCGGCGAGGTCGCCGACCAGGCCAGCCGCAACGTGGTGGACAAGATCGCTGCCGTTCGCACGGCTCGCGGGGACCGCCCGGTCGACCCGGTGGTCATGTCCGGCGTCATGATCGAGCGGCAAGCCGCCACCTCCTGAGGCCACTCCGTGAGCGCGATGTCGCAGCAACCCACCACCGGCACCACGCCGTACTGCTACCGGCACCCGGACCGCGAGACGTACGTCGCGTGCCAGCGGTGCGGACGGCCGATCTGCCCCGACTGCATGCGCACCGCCTCTGTGGGGTTCCAGTGTCCTGAGTGCGTGCGCGAGGGCGCCGCGCAGACGCGGACTGCGCGGACGGCCTTCGGCGGCCGCGCGGGATCGCAGTCGCCGGTCGCGACGATCATCCTCATCGCGATCAACGTCGCCGTGTTCGTGCTGGTGCGTGCCACGAACGGACTGGGCGGCGACATCGGCAGGAACCTCATCGAGATTCCGTCCAGCGACGGCTACGCCCCCGGCCTGCACCTGCAGGGGGTGGCTCAAGGCTCGTACTGGCAGCTTGTCACGTCGACGTTCACCCATTACGACATCCTGCACATCGCCATGAACATGATCGGGCTGTGGATCTTCGGCTCGTTCCTCGAGCACGAGCTGGGGCGCTGGCGGTTCCTCGCTCTCTACCTGATGACCGGGATCGTGGGCTCGGTCGCGGTCTATCTGTTGGCGGAACCGCACGCCGCGGCGCTCGGTGCGTCGGGATCGGTCTTCGGTCTGTTCGGTGCCGCCTTCGTCGTCCTGCTCCGGCAGCACCGCGACGTGACGCAGCTGGTGGTCCTGCTGGTGCTGAACCTGTTCATCTCCTTCACCGTGCCCAACATCTCCTGGCAGGCGCACATCGGCGGACTGCTCGCCGGCCTGGCTCTCGGAGGTGCTTTCGCCTATGCCCCCCGCCAGCAGCGGACACTGCTGCATATCGCCGCGCTGAGCGTGGTGGCGCTGGCCTGCCTCGCCGCGGTCGCGCTGCGCACCGCCACGCTGACCGCCTGACCGCTGCCGCCCAACCATCCGAGACTTACCGCCCGACCATCCGAGACTTACCGCCCGACCATCCGAGACTTACCGCCCGACCGAACACCCGCTGGCCTCCGTTTCAGGGTGTTTCGGCCATCTTTCGCGGGCTGACGGGTGTTCGGTGGGGAGGATCCAGGTGTCGGGAGTGCTTCCCAAAGGGAGTTGTCCACACTGGGGACAACTGCTGTG
>JBBSIF010000025.1:0-25912 GCA_038232255.1 Propionibacteriales bacterium | reverse complement strand
TTCCAGCGCACCGGCGACTCCATCTGGGCGTACGCCGACCAGCTGGGCAGGGGCTTCCTCATCGGCGCCACCGCTGGCCGGACGACCCTCACGGGCGAGGGTCTGCAGCACGCCGACGGCCACTCTCCGCTGCTGGCCGCCACGAACCCGGCCTGCGTCTACTACGACCCAGCGTTCGCCTACGAGATCAGCTACATCGTCCAGGACGGGCTGGCCCGGATGTACGGCTCGACCGACGCGCATCCCCACGGCGAGGACGTCTTCTTCTACCTCACGCTCTACAACGAGCCGACGGTGCAGCTTCCGGAGCCGGCCGGCGTCGATGTCGAGGGGATCCTGCGCGGCATGCACCTGGCTCGGCCCGCCGAGAGCTCCGACGGGGACGACCGACCCCGCGTGCAGCTCCTGGCCTCCGGCGTCGCGGTGCCGTGGGCGCTCAAGGCGCAGCAGCGGCTCGCCGACGAGTGGCAGGTCCGCGCGGACGTCTGGTCGGTCACGTCGTGGAACGAGCTGGCCCGGGAGGCGCTGGGCGTCGACTCCTGGAACCTGCTGCACCCGCACGAGGAGCCGCGGACGCCGTACGTCGAGGCAAAGCTCGCCGACGCACCGGGTCCGTTGCTGGCCGTCAGCGACTACATGCGGGCTGTCCCGGACCAGGTTGCGCAGTGGGTGCAGTCGGACTGGCACTCGCTCGGCACGGACGGATTCGGCTTCGCGGACACCCGCGCGGCGGCTCGGCGCTTCTTCCGGGTCGACGCCGAGTCGATCACCGTCGCCGCCCTGGAGGCGCTGTCCGGCCGCGGGGAGGTCGACGCCGGGTCGGCCGCCGACGCCGTACGGCGTTATCAGCTCGACGACCCCACGGCCGTCGCGCACGTGAAGCAGGAAGGCGCCGGAGCCTAACCCCGGACCTGCCTCAGCCGCTCCGCCATCGAGGGTCGTTTGGTGCGCAGCCACCAGCCGCCTACAGTGAACCTCACCTAGTTGTTGCAGGGATCTCCTTGTGACGCAATTATCGGTTCACGGAGTTTCCTGATGCCCAAGCGCCTCGTCCTCGTCCTTACCGGCTTCCTGCTAGGAGCCGCTCCTCTCGGCATCGGCGCTCTGCCGGCGACGGGCGCTCCAGCGGCCGGTGTCGGTCGGGACGGGCCGATAGGACCCGTCGTCTGGTCGTCCACTGCGGCGACCGGGGAGTACACGTGCGCCATCGCCAGCGACGCCTCGCTGTGGTGCTGGGGAGGCAACAACCACGGGCAGCTCGGGCTCGGGAACGTGATCGGCGAGAAGGCGCCCGTCCAGGTGGGCACCCTGCACACCTGGACGAGCATCACGGCGAACCTCGACCACACCTGTGGGATCCAGAACGACGGCAGCCTCTGGTGCTGGGGCCTCAACGGCGCCGGCCAGGTGGGTGACGGCTCGACCAACACCCGCTTCTCCCCCGTGCAGATCGGCGGCGGCTCGAGCTGGGCGTCGGTGTCAGCCGGCTTCGCTCACACCTGCGCCACGCGCGTCGACCACACCCTGTGGTGCTGGGGCGGGAACTCCTACGGCGAGCTGGGCGACGGTACGTCGGTGGACCACTCCACCCCGCGGCAGGTGGGCGCGCGAACGGACTGGAACACGGTGAGCGCCGGCGGCCAGCACACCTGCGCCACCGACCTCGGCCAGCTGCTGTGGTGCTGGGGCGACAACTCCGACGGCGAAGTGGGCCGGGGCACCGGCGACCGCCGTCTCACTCCCATCCGCGTCAATCTCCAGACATGGGTGTCGACGGCGTCCGGAGGCGCCCACACGTGCGCCGTCCGTCAGGACGGCACGCTCTGGTGCTGGGGCAACGACGGGATCAACCCCGGGGTCCGGACCCCGCGACAGGTGGGGACGCTGAAACGTTGGGACGCTGTCCGGGCCGGGATCGCGAGCACCTGCGCCACTCGGACGGACCAGAGCCTGTGGTGCTGGGGACCCAATGGCCACGGTCAGCTCGGGCAGGCTACCACCGCTGACAGCGCCGTACCCGTCCAGGTCGGCGCCGGAGCGAAGTGGACGGGCGTGGCCGTCGCGGGCGAGCACACCTGCGCCCTGCGAGCGGACCAGACCCAGTGGTGCTGGGGGCGCAACGACAAGGGCGAGCTCGGCGACCACGGCCTGGGTGACCGCTTCCTGCCGACGCCGGTGGACGCGCTGACCAACTGGACGGTGATGTCCGACGGCGGCGGCAGCCATTCGTGCGCGATCGAGAAGAAGGGCGGCCTCTGGTGCTGGGGCGCCAATGGCAGCGGACAGGTCGGGGACGGCACCGTGACCAACCGGACGCTGCCTGTCCAGGTCGGCATCTCCGCCTGGCTGACGGTGAGCGCTGGTGGAACGAGCACCTGCGGAATCCCCGTCACCCGCACCCTCTGGTGTTGGGGCGCCAACGACCGCGGACAGCTCGGCGTCGGGGACACCATCGCCCGGCTGGCGCCGAAGCAGGTGGGCGCCGCGTCGACGTGGACCTCCGTCAGCTCCGGCGACGGTCATGTCTGCGGCGTGCAGTCGCCAGGCACTCTGTGGTGCTGGGGCGGGAACGCCGACGGACAGCTCGGCGACGGTACGACGACGGACGCACTGCGACCCGTCCAGATCGGTAGCGCGAGCAACTGGGTGTCGGTCAGCCCGGGGGCGACACACACCTGCGCCATCCGCGACGACTCCAGCCTGTGGTGCTGGGGAGCGAACACCTCGGGCCAGCTGGGCGACGGCACGCAGGCCTCGAGCCTGGTGCCGGAGCTCGTCGGCAGCGGGAGGTGGTCCTCAGTGAACACCGGCGGCGCCTTCACCTGCGGCGTCATGACCGACCGCACCTTGTGGTGCTGGGGACTCGACGACCACGGGCAGACGGGTCAGCCGGCGCGTGGGGAGTACGACATCCCGACGCAGGTGGGGCAGGCCTCGTGGCTCAACGTGAGCTCGGGCGCCGACCACAGCTGCGCCGTCCGCGCGGACAACACGCTGTGGTGTTGGGGCCTCAACAGCTCAGGCGCCGTAGGCAGCGACGTCCCCGAGAACCTGACACCGTTCCAGGTGGGCAGCGACGACATCTGGTCGGTGGCGACAGCGTTCGACTCCACCTCCTGCTCGATCAAGTTCGGCGGCACGATGCTGTGCTTCGGCAAGGACACGATCGGACAGCTCGGCGACGGGAGCCCGACACCGGTGCGGCTGCACCCCGTCCCGGTCTTCATCGTCCCCAACTGAGGGCCTTCTCGCGCAAGGATCCGACGGGGAGAATGCCAGGACGACCTGAACGTCGGATCGTGCCGCACCGCCAGCGCAGAGATCCGACGGTCAGGTTGCCAGGACGACCTGAACGTCGGATCGTGCGTCAGCGCCTCAGCGCCTCAGCGCCCCAGCGCCCCAGCGCCTCAGCGCCTCAGCGCCTCAGCGCCTCAGCGCCTCAGCGTTTGGCGGAGGTCCACTCGAGGAGCCTGTCCAGCGGCCAGGTGTTGACGACCCGGTCCACCGGCACGCCGGAGGCGACAGCCCTGGCGCAGCCGTACTCCTGGAACGCGAGCTGGCCCGGCGCGTGCGCGTCGGTGTCGATGCTGAAGAGGCAGCCGCTCTCCAGTGCCAGCGCGATGAGCCGGGAGGGCGGGTCACGCCGCTCGGGTCGCGAGTTGATCTCCACGGCGACGTCGAACTGCGCGCACGCCGCGAACACGACCTCGGCGTCGAACTGGGACTCGGGCCGGATTCCGCGCGAGCCCTCGACGAGCCGCCCGGTGCAGTGCCCGAGGACGTTCGTGTGCGGGTTCGAGATGCCCCCGACCATCCGAAGGGTCATGGTGTCGGAGTCCGCGCGCAGCTTGGAGTGGACGCTGGCGACCACGACATCGAGCCGGTCGAGCATCTGCGGCGTCTGGTCGAGGCCGCCGTCCTCGAGGATGTCGACCTCGATGCCCGCGAGCAGCCGGAAGTCGTCCCCTGCCCGCGCGGCATTGACGGAGTCCACGACCTCCAGCTGCTGCGTCAGCCGCTCCGCTGACAGCCCGTGCGCGACGGTGAGCCGAGGTGAGTGGTCGGTGAGCGCAAGGTACTCGTGCCCCAGCGTCTGCGCGGCGTCCACCATCTCCTCGATCGGCGAGCCGCCGTCCGACCAGTTTGAGTGTGCGTGCAGGTCACCTCGAAGCACCTCGAGCAGAGCCTCTCCCCCGGGCTCGAGCGGCGCACGCCCCCTCTCGCGCAGCTCGGCGAGATACTCCGGTACGGCGCCGCCGACGGCGGCCGCCACCACTCCTGCGGTCTTCGGGCCGACGCCCGGAAGGTCGCTCAGCGTGCCGTCCGCCACCCGCCGTACCACCTCGCCCTCAGGCAGCTCGGCGAGCAGCCACGCAACGTTGCGGTAGGCCTGCACCCGATGAGTCTCCGCCCGCGAGCGCTCGAGCCAGAAGCCGATCTCGGAGAGTGCCTCGACGGGGTCCATGCCCTTATCCTGCCTCATCCACCACTTTGTCCGGTCACCACAAAGAGCGGTCTAGGCTAGGGCGATGGCTCGCGGTACGGCGGTAGCGACACGCAAGCTCGAGGCGTCCGTCGGCGCCTTGACGCAGGCAGCCATCGCCACCATGACCGAGGAGCTGACGTGGTTCCGCGCGCTGCCGGCTCAGGAGCGGTCCTGGATCGGGCTGATCGCCGGGGCGGGGATCTCCAGCTTCGTGGACTGGTTCCGCGATCCCACCACGAGCCCCGCTGTCACCTCCGACGTCTTCGGGACGGCTCCCCGCGAGCTGACCGGCCTCGTCACGCTGCAGCAGACTGTCGAGATGGTGCGGACGACGATCGCGGTCGTCGAGGCTCACGTGGACGACCTCGTCGGACCTCGTGACGCCCCGCTGGTCCGCGAGGCAGTGATGCGGTACTCGCGTGAGATCGCCTTCGCCGCCGCGGAGATCTACGCGAGAGCGGCCGAGCAGCGCGGCGCGTGGGACGCCCGCCTGGAAGCGCTGATCGTCGACTCGGTGCTGCGGGGAGAGGCTGGCGACGCCATCCGGTCGCGCGCCACCGCGTTGGGCTGGGCGTCGACCAGCGGGGTGTGCGTCGTGCTCGGCTACACACCGGAGGGGAACTCCGCGACGGCCGTCGACGCGATCAAGCGGTCCGCTCACGCCGGCGGCCTCGACGCCCTGTGCGCCGTCCAGGGCGAGCGGCTGGTCGTCGTACTCGGGGGGGTCGGCGACCCGGACAAGGCCGGCACCCGCATCGCAGCGCACTTCGGTCCAGGTGCCGTCGTGACTGGGCCGGTGGTCGGTGACCTGCTGTCGGCGAGCGGCTCCGCACGAGCTGCCCTGGCGGGCCTGCGCGCCGCCATCGCATGGCCGGAGGGGCCGCGCCCGGTCTCCAGCGGCGACCTGCTGCCAGAGCGGGCGCTGTCGGGCGACGGGCACGCGCGACGGGAGCTGGTGGAGAACGCCTTCCAGCCGCTGTGCGACGCGAGCCCCACCCTGCTCGACACTCTCACCGCCTACCTCGACTCGGGCGGCTCGATCGAGGCGACCGCGCGAGCGCTGTTCGTGCACCCGAACACCGTCCGGTACCGGGTCCGCCGGATCGCCGACATCACCGGCCTGTCCCCCGCCGACTCCCGTGACGCCTACACCCTTCGGATGGCGCTGACCCTCGGGCGGTTGCGCGGGTCCGCTACCTTGTAGGAAACCTCTAACAACACTCGGTGTGATTTCGTGCCGGAATGAGTGCGGACCGGACACGACGACACGGCATGATGACTCTGTGCTAGCGATCGTCGCGCCGGGTCAGGGCGCCCAGACCCCCGGCTTCCTGGAGCCGTGGCTCGAGGACCCGAGCTTCGCCGACCGGCTCACCTGGCTCTCGGCGGTGTCCGGACTGGACCTCGTGCACTACGGCACCGAAGCCGATGCGGAGACGATCCGCGACACGGCGGTCGCCCAGCCGCTGCTGGTGGCGTCGGCGATGCTGGCCGCGCTCGCGCTCTTTCCGCACCCGGCCGACTACTTCGGCAAGATCAGTGTGGTCGCCGGCCACAGCGTCGGGGAGATCGCGGCGGCCACCGGTGCCGGCGTGCTGACCGCCGAGCAGGCCATGGTGTTCGTCCGTGAGCGTGGCAGGGCCATGGCCGCGGCGTCGGCCGTGACAGCCACGGGGATGACCGCCGTGCTCGGCGGTAAGCGCGAGGACGTGCTGGCAGCGCTCGAGCGGCTCCGGCTCGTGGCCGCCAACGACAACGGAGGTGGCCAGCTCGTCGCCGCGGGGACGCTCGAGCAGCTTCGCGCTCTCGCCGACGAGCCGCCGCCGAAGGCCCGGCTGATGCCGCTGAGCGTCGCTGGCGCCTTCCACACCGAGCACATGAGGCCGGCGGTCGACGTACTAGCGAGACTGGCACGGTCCATCACGACCCACGACACCCGCACCAGGCTGATCTCCAACCGCGACGGCCAGGTCGTGCACAGCGGCCCGGAGGTGCTCCAGCGGCTGGTCACCCAGGTGAGCAACCCGGTCAGGTGGGACCTCTGCATGCAGACGATGTCGGATCTCGGCGTCACGGGCATCCTCGAGATGCCGCCGTCGGGCACGCTCGCCGGCCTTGCCCGCCGCCAGCTCAAGGCGGTGGAGACGTTCGCGTTGAAGACGCCGGACCAGCTCGACGACGCCCTGGACTTCGTCGAGAAGCACGGCGACGCCAGCCCGATCGGCGACTCCCCCACCTGGCGCATGCTGGTGTCGCCGTCCAAGGGCACCTTCAACCAGGCTCTCGCGACCCCGCACGGCGCGCTGCTGGAACCGGGGACGACGATCGGGGACGTCAGCAACCTCCGTGGCGTCACGTCGGTCGTGGCCCCGTACGGCGGCACGATCGTGGAGTGGATCGTCGAGGACGGCGACCTCGTCTCACCGGGCCAGCCCCTCGTGCGACTGCACCCGGAAGGTGAGTGACATGGCGGCGACCATCAGCACGGCGCACGGTGCAGAACACGCGGCGATGCTCGGGATCGGCAGCTATCGCCCGAGCCGGGTGGTCAGCAACGCGGAGATCTGCGAGAGCATCGACTCGACCGACGAGTGGATCAGGACCCGGTCGGGGATCATCGAACGGCGGTGGGCCGAGCCCGACGAGACGGTCCAGATGATGAGTGTCGCCTCTGCTCGCAAGGCGCTCGAGCGCGCCGGCGTGCACCCCCAGCAGCTCGGCTGCGTGATCGTCGCGACCGTCACCCATCTGATGCAGACCCCCGCGGTGGCCACGTTGGTGTCCGAGGAGCTCGGCGCGACTCCCGCCGCCGCCTTCGACATCTCCGCTGCCTGTGCAGGCTTCTGCCACGGGGTCAGCCTCGCGTCCGACATGGTCAGGACCGGCACGTCGAAGTACGTCCTCGTGATCGGCGTCGAGCGGCTCTCCGACATCACCGACCGCCACGACCGAGGGACGGCGTTCATCTTCGCGGACGGGGCTGGTGCTGCCGTGGTCGGACCGTCCGACACGGAGGGCATCGGACCGGTGGCCTGGGGCGCCGACGGGTCGAAGTACGACTTCATCCGCCAGACGGAGACCTGGACCGATGTTCTCGAGATGGAGAATCCGTCGATGCCGAACCTGCGGATGGACGGCAACCCCGTCTTCCGCTGGGCGTCGTTCGAGATGGCGAAGGTGGCTCGGGAGGCGCTCGACCGGGCCGGCGTGACGGTCGACGACCTCGACGTCTTCCTGCCCCACCAGGCGAACATGCGCATCACCGACGCGATGGCGCGGACCCTCAAGCTGCCTGACACCGTCGCCATCGCCCGCGACATCGCCTACCAGGGCAACACGTCGGCAGCCTCCGTGCCACTCGCCGCGGCCGCGATGCTCGAGTCCGGTGCGGCGAAGAGCGGAGACCTGGCGCTGCTGATCGCGTTCGGCGCCGGCCTGGCCTACGCCGGTCAGGTGGTCCGGCTCCCGTGACGTCCCGCGCCTCTGCGCAAGCATCCGACCGCCAGGTCGCTATGGCGACCCCACCGTCGGATCTTGGCGCCACCTCCGCGCGAGGATCCGACGGTCAGGCTGCCCCGGCGACCCCACCGTCGGATCTTTCTGCCGCGCCCCATGAATCTCGCGGCGTAGCCGCGGAGCTCCCGGCCCGGTCCGGGAGCCGTTCATCCGACCCTGCAAGCAGAAGGAGCCACCCACATGGCCAGCACTGAGGAGATCCGCTCCGGACTCGCCGACATCGTCAACGAGGTCGCCGGGATCCCCGCTGACGACGTGCAGCTCGACAAGTCCTTCATCGACGACCTCGACGTCGACTCGCTCTCGATGGTTGAGGTGGTCGTGGCAAGCGAGGAGCAGTTCGGCGTCAAGATCCCCGACGACGAGGTCAAGAACCTCAAGACCGTCGGTGACGCCGTCGCCTTCATCGAGAGAGCCCAGAACGGCTAGCAACCCCGCTCGGCCTGCGCGCGGCCGGGCTCATGGAGCCGGCGTCCCTGGAGCGTTCCGGCTCTCCGATCAGCATTGAGGTGAGCATCTGATGAGTTCCACCCGAGTCGTCGTCACCGGCCTCGGTGTGACGTCCCCGGTCGGGGGCGACGTGTCCACCACGTGGGGGGCTCTGCTGGCCGGCCGGTCCGGCGTCCGCCGGCTGGAGGCCGAGTGGGCCGAGGACCTGCCGGTCCGGATCGCGGCAACGGCCGCTGTCGAGCCCACCGAGGTCCTCGACCGGGTCAAGGCCCGACGCCTCGACCGAGCGTCCCAGTTCGCGATGGTTGCGGCGATGGAGGCCTGGCAGGACTCCGGCCTCGCCGACGACGCGCCAGACCCGGATCGCGTCGGGGTCGCGCTGCCGTCCGGCATCGGCGGGGTCCAGACCCTGCTGTCGAACTACGACGTCCTGAAGGAGAAGGGTCCGCGCCGGGTTTCGCCGCTCGCGGTGCCCATGCTGATGCCCAACGCGCCCGCCGCGAACGTCAGCCTCTACGTCAAGGCGAGGGCCGGCGTGCACTGCCCGGTCTCCGCTTGCGCCTCGGGAAACGAGGGGATCGCGCTGGGGCTCGACCAGATCCGGCTGGGTCGTGCCGACGTCATGGTCGTCGGCGGAACGGAGGCGGCTATCCATCCGCTGCCGATGTCGGCGTTCGCCCAGATGATGGCGCTGTCCAAGCGCGAGGGCGACCCGACCCTCGTCTCCCGCCCGTGGGACCTCGCCCGTGACGGCTTCGTCCTCGGTGAGGGCGCCGGCGTGCTCGTCATCGAGTCGCAGGAGCATGCCACCGCTCGCGGCGCGACCATCTACGCCGAGCTGTTGGGGGCCGGCATGACAGCCGACGCCCACGACATCGCCCAGCCGGAGCCGCTGGGTCGCGGTGGCTCCCGGGCCATCCTCGCCGCGCTTCGCGAGTCTGGAATCGAGGCGAGCGACATCAAGCACATCAACGCGCACGCCACCTCCACCCCCCTCGGTGACACCGCCGAGAGCCTGATGATCAACGACACGCTGGGCAAGCACGCAGCCGACGTCGTCGTGACCAGCACGAAGTCGATGACGGGCCATCTGCTGGGGGGAGCGGGTGCTCTCGAGTCGATCGCCACGGTCCTGGCACTGCATCACCGGCTGGTGCCGCCGACGATCAACCTGGACAAGCTCGATCCTTCGGTGGAGCTGGACGTCGCGACGTACCCTCGGGACCTTCCACCTGGGGACATCGCGGCGCTCAACAACTCATTCGGCTTCGGCGGCGCCAACGTCGCCGTGGCGTTTGCCAGCTACTGACCACGTATGACGACGAGGTGACTGTGAGCACCACCCAGGACATGCAGCCGGCTGCCCGAGAAGGTGACCTCCCCGCGGACGCCGCCGAGCAGGGCGGGCCGGCGGCGGGTGCGCCGCTCACGACGCCGTCGGAGTCCGCCAAGGTCAAGCTGCCGCGCGAGCAGGACCCGCGCCATCCCAAGCGCCGCCTGGGGGCGTTCTTCGACGAGGGCAGCCTGGAGCTCATCAGCGCGGACGACGACTGCGGGATGCTCGCCGCCGTCGGCACCGTGGACGGAACCCGGACGGTCGCTTTCTGCTCCGATGCCACCGTCATGGGTGGAGCCATGGGAAAGGATGGATGCGCGGTCGTCTGCCGTGCCTACGAGCGGGCTGTCGCCGACCAGGTGCCGATCGTGGGGCTCTGGCACTCGGGCGGCGCGCGTCTCGCGGAAGGCGTGCTCTCCCTGCACGCCGTCGGCCTGATCTTCTTCGCGATGACGCAGGCGTCGGGCAAGGTCCCGCAGATCTCCGTCGTGCTGGGTCCTGCGGCCGGTGGCGCCGCCTACGGCCCGGCGCTGACCGACGTGGTCATCCTGGGTCCGGAGGGCCGCATCTTCGTGACCGGTCCGGACGTCGTCAGGTCGGTGACCGGCGAGGACGTCGACATGCTGCGCCTGGGTGGTCCGGAGCCGCACGGCAGGCGGTCGGGCGTCGTCCACGTTCTCGCCGACTCCGAGGCTGACGCGCTTCTTCGTGCCCGGGCTCTGGTGTCGCTGCTCGGCGACCAGGGTCGGCTCGACCCCTCCGCCGTCGCGGACGTGGACCTGGCCCTGCAGATGCCGGCGTCGAAACGGCGCGCGTACGACGTCCACCCGTTCGTCGCGCAGCTCCTCGACCCCGAGTCCATGCTCGAGCTGCATCAGCGCTGGGCACCGAACATCGTGACGTCGCTCGGCCGCTTCGGTGGCCGGACGGTCGGCGTGATAGCGAACAACCCCCTTCGCCTCGGTGGCTGCCTCGACTCGACGTCGGCGGAGAAGGCTGCCCGCTTCGTGCGGATGTGCGACGCCTTCGGTGTTCCGCTCCTCGTCGTCGTCGACGTTCCGGGTTACCTGCCCGGCGTCGGCCAGGAGTGGGACGGCGTCGTACGACGTGGTGCGAAGCTGCTCCACGCTTTCGGTGAGGCGAAGGTGCCGCGAGTCACGCTCGTGACCCGCAAGGCCTACGGCGGCGCCTACATCGCGATGAACTCGCGGTCCCTCGGCGCTACGCGGGTCTTCGCGTGGCCAGGTGCCGAGGTCGCGGTGATGGGCGCCGTCGCCGCCGTCCGAATCCTGCATCGGCGCAAGATCGCCGCCGTCGCACCAGACCTGCGCCCCACCGTCGAGGCGGAGCTGGCAGTCGAGCACGAGACGCTCGCCGGCGGCGTCGCGAAGGCCGTTGAGATCGGCGTCATCGACGAGGTCGTCGAGCCGACCGAGACCAGGTCAGCGCTGGCGGCTGCGCTGGCAGGCGCGCTCACCGACTCGCCGGCTGACACCGACGGCGACGTCCGCGCCGGCACCCGGATTCGCGGCGCGCATGGCAACATTCCGCTCTGACCCGCCGGACTCCGGACGACCAGGCCCTGTCGGTTCCTAAGAGATGTTGTAGATTTCGGACGCTTGGAAACTATGTCCGTTAGCATGAGAAATGGCGTCGGGCGAGTTCATGCGGTCTCGGTCGGCACAGTGCGACCGGGCAGCCGGTCGAGCTGTCGGGCCCAGCGGAAGCCGGCCCAGCACCGCGAGACGACCTGCGCATGCGGTCAGTTCATCTCAGGTAACCAGCGTTCGGAGTCTCATGCCCACGAAGTTGATCCCGTCCCGCGCGCCCGACGGGTTGTGCGCCCCGAGCCTTTCACCCCAGGCACCTCTCGACCTGAACCGGCTCCGACGAGCAAAGGCCGCCTACACCACGCGTTACGTCTCTCGTCTGGTGTCACGGGAGGACGGACCCTATTGGCTGGTGTCGGGAGCCGAGATCGTCCCTCATGCGGGCGATGTGGTGCTGGCTCGCGTCCATCGCGTCGGCCAGCACCTCCGAATCGAGCGTCCGGAAAGCAGGCGGGCGACCCTCTTCGAGGGAGACGAGATCCTCATCGCCTACGGCGACAGGTACGCACCCGACCAGTTCGAGTCGCAGGTGCCGCGCAACCTCGACTACACGAACCTGGCGGCAGCCGGCGGAGTTGCGGGACATGTCATCGCTGCCCACGATTCGATGGGCGACCCGACCGAGATCGAGCCGCTCGGGCTGCTCGCGGATCTCAGTGGCGTCCTGACGCTGCAACGCTGCGCACCCGGTCGACGGCTGACTCCAGAGGACCTCCAGGACGTGCCTCGCGTCCGGACCCCGCCCGTGGTGGCAGTGCTGGGAACCTCGATGAACTCGGGCAAGACCACCACCGTGGCCTCGATCGTGCGCGGCTTCACAGCGGCCGGCCTCAAGATCGCCGCTGGAAAGGTCACGGGGACGGGAGCCGGCGGAGATCCCCTGCTGTTCGAGGACTCCGGTGCGGCGGCGGTCATGGACTTCACTGACTTCGGCTATCCCACGACGTACCGACTTCCGCACGACGAGATCCGCACGTTGCTGGTGTCGCTCATCAGCGAGCTCGCGGCGACCGCTCCTGACGTCATCGTGCTGGAGGTGGCAGACGGGCTCTTCCAGCAGGAGACGTCGCGGCTCATCGACGACCCGCTGTTCGCTCGACTCATCGACACTGTCGTCTTCGCGGCCGGGGAAGCGCTCGGCGCCCTGGCCGGTCAGGATCTGCTCCGCCTCCGAGGACTGGCGCCGGTGCTGGTGAGTGGACGGCTGACTGCCTCTCCGCTGGCCAAAGCGGAGGCGGCCCTCGCGCTCGACGTGCCCGTGCTAGGGGTCGAGGAGCTTGCCAGCGCCGCGATCATCCATCTTCTGCTCCCTGGCGGCACGCCGTCAGGGCTGACGAGGAGCGAGGTGCATGACCGGTTCGCCGGCTGACGGATCGGCTGGGTCGGGGCTCCCGACGCTGTGGGCCGGCAGCCGGCGGAGGTACCTGAGTTTTCTCGTGCTCTCGGGCCTCGGCCAGGCGGCAGCAGCCGGCCTGGGTGCACAGCTGCTCAGCAAGGTGCTCAGCGGCTCAGCAACCAGCCGAAGGCCTACCATCTTCGCGCTGTTGGTGGTAGCGGCAGTCGTCATCGGAGCCCTTCGCATGGCCGAGCGGATCCTCGCCGAGCGGCTGAGCCAGGACTACGTGCAGGAGGTCAGGCTCGGACTCCTCCGGCGTAACCTCGCCGACGGGAAGGTCCAGTCCCTCGGCATCGCCGTAGCCCGAACGACCAACGACCTCACTTCGGTGAAGAACTGGGTGAGCCAAGGGGTCGCTCCGCTCGCCGTCGGCGTGCCGCTGATCATCGGAGCGAGCGTCGCCCTCGTCTGGCTCGAGCCACTCTTCGCCATCGCGCTCGTCGTGCCCATCGCAGGCTTCCTGGCGGCCATGGGAACGCTTGCTCCCGTCGCCTATCGGCGCTCGCGCAAGCTCCGCCGAGAGCGGGGGCGGCTGTCCTCGCAGGTCGCCGACACCATCTTGTCGACGCCAGCGATCCGTTCGGCCGGTGGATCCGATCGGGAGCTGCGGCGCATCGCGGGGCTCAGCAACGGCGTCGTCGCGGCGGCGATCGACCGGGCCAAGATCGCCGGCGCCCTGCGGGGAGCCGCGGCGACGACCTCGGCCGTGGCTACCGCGATGGTCGTGGGGATCGGTCTGCTGTCCGGGCTGCCGACGCACTCCGTCGCTGGCGCGCTCGCGATCGTAGGCTTCCTGTCCACCCCTCTCAACGACCTCGGGAGGGTGGCGGAGTACCGGCAGACGTTCCGCGCTGCTCGACGGATCATCGGCCCCGCGTTCGCGCCACCAGTCGCCGGTGCCGAGGCGCCCGTAGCGCTGCCAGCGGTAGCGGCCGTCGAGACCGACGTTGGCGTGACGACCTCGGACTTCACGCTCAGTGATGGCCGGGTGATGCCCGAGCTGCGGGCCCGGCCGGGAGATCGCATCGTCATGGACAGCGGGGTCAAGGCCATGACGTCGCAAGGGCTCCTGCGCTTCGTCGGACTTGACGCGGCGCACGAAGGCGAGGTGCTGGTCGACGGCCGCGACTTGTCCGACGTGGGGCCCAAGGAGCTCCGCAGCCTGGTCGGCTATGCGCGGCAGGGCATGATGCTGGTGAGAGGAACCGTCTCGCGCAATGTCCGCTACCGCTCCCCCGAGGCCTCCGCCGAGCAGGTCGACCAGGCCTTGGCGACGGTTGGGCTCAGCCAGCGCGTTGCCGAGCTCGCCGACGGTGTCGACACCCGTTTGGTCCATGGTGGGGAGCCGCTGACGGTCTCCGAGAGAGCCCGTCTCCTCCTCGCTCGAGCGATCCTCGACGATCCGCCGCTCCTCGTGCTCGATGACCTCGATGCCGATCTCGGAGCGGACGGTCGCGACATGCTCAGCGACCTGCTGCGGAGCTATCCCGGTGTGGTCCTCCTCACCCGCGATGACCCCGACTTGGTCGAGGCGACCCAGGTATGGCGTCCGCTGCTGCCTCGCCCTGCCTCGCCGGAGGCTGCTCGCCAGGGATAGCAGGTCAGACGACGTGGTGGAGCCAGCGGACAGGTGCTCCGTCGCCCGCGTAGCGGAAGGCCTCGAGCGCCTCGTCCCATGCTGTGCCGAGCAGCTTGTCGACCTCGGCCTCCAGAGGGACACCAGTGATCGCCGCCTTGACAACGGCCGCCTTCAAGCGGTCCTCCGGGATCATGATGTCGCCGTGCAGGCCGGTCACGGCATGGAAGACCCCGAGGTCCGGCGTTGACGAGAATCGGGCGCCCTCGCTCAGGTGGGTGGGGTCCTCGGTGACCTCGAACAGCAGGTGCTCCCAGCCGCGCAGCACCGAGACGATCGTGGCAGCAGTGCCGACGGAGCCTGACCACGTGAGCTCACAGCGGTAGTGACCGGTTCGGGCTGGCTGCGGTTGCCAGGACAGGTCGACGGGCAGACCGAGCACACCGGCCACCGCCCATTCGACGTGGGCGCACAAAGCGGCCGGCGCAGAGTGCACAAAAACCACACCTCTGGTGACGGCACCGGTGGTGTCAAGCCTGCTGGTTCGGTTCACCGTTCCTCCTCGAGACCCAGGTGCGCCTTCCCCAGCGTTCTGGCCCGTGCAAGGTGGATCGGGAACGTGCCGCCCATTCTGCCTCATCAGCCCCAGCGGCACCAGCCGCCAGCATCTCGAGTCTCGCAGCGTACGGCGGCAAGTCTCGGATCGTCGAGCGGCAAGTCTCGGATCGTCGGGCGGTAAGCCTCGGATCGTCAGGGGAGGCAGTCGGCGCAGGTGCCGAAGATCTCCAGGTCGTGGCTGACGTCGGAGAAGCCGTGCTCGGCTGCGATGGCGGCGACCCACGTCTCGACCGCTGGTGCCTGCGCCTCCACGGCGCGCCCGCAGACGCGGCACACGAGATGGTGGTGGTGGCGGGTCGAGCACCGGCGATAGGACGCCTCGCCCTCCTCGCTGTGGATGACGTCGACGAGCGCTGCGTCCGCGAGCAGCTGCAGCGACCGGTAGACCGTGGCGATCCCCACCTTGGCGCCGCGCTCGCCCAGCAGGGCGTGCAGCTGTTGGGCGCTGCGGAAACCGTCGACCTCGTCGAGGACGTGGACGAGCGCCTCCCGCTGCTTGGTCGACCGGGCGCCGACTCCGATGCTCGTCACCGCTGCTCCTCTTGCTCGGCGTCGCTCAAGGCTAGCCTGTCGCTTCCGGCTCGAGCTCCGCCGTCGACCGCGTCCCCGCCGCCCGCGTCCTGGTGTCCGCGCCCTGGCGCCCGGACACGCGCCGTCGCGCCAGCAGCGGTCCCGCCCCCCTGCAGACGAGGTAGATGAGGAAGGAGATCGTTGTCACGTACGGACTGATCGGGATGTCCGTGCCGAGGGCGACGAATATCCCGCCGACCGCAGAGGTGGTGGCAAAGAGCACGGAGAGTACGACGACCACCACAGGTGACACCGAGACCCGCAGGGCCGCCGCCGCCGGAGTCGCCAGCAGAGCGAGCACGAGCAGAGCACCGACGACCTGGACCGACAGCGCGACGACGCAGCCGAGCAGAACCATGAAGAGCGGCCCCAGCAGCCGGACCGGCACTCCTCGCGCCGCCGCCACGTCCACGTCGACGCTGGCGAACATCAGCGGGCGCCAGATCACCGCGAGCACACCGAGGACGACCACGGACGTCACCATGAGCGCCCGCAGGTCGGTGCTGTCGACCGCCACGATCTGGCCGGTGAGCAGGCCGAACTTGTTGGCGGCGCGCCCGTGGTACAGCGCCAGGAACAAGATGCCGAGACCGAGGCCGAACGGCATCAGCACCCCGATGATCGAGTTGCGGTCGCGCGCCCGGCTGCCCAGCAGCCCGATCGCGAGGGCAGCCACCACCGAGCCGGCAAGTGACCCGGCGACGACCGACGTACCGAGCAGCAGGGCCGCCGCAGCTCCGGCGAAGGACAGCTCGCTGATCCCGTGCACGGCGAACGGCAGGTCACGGGTGATGACCAGCACGCCGACCACTCCACCAAGCACGCCCAGCACAGCGCCCGCCACGAGGGCGTCCTGCACGAGTGGCACCAGCTGGCCGTAGTCGCTGAAGTTGAACAGGTCGTGCCACGAGACACCGCTCATGACGCCGTCCGCCCGCGGGCGGCAGGACCGGCTGCGTGGTGCGGGTGCTCGTGCTGGTCCGCGCCGATCACGACGAGCCGGGTGCCGCGTCGGATCACCTCGATGTCGGCCTCGTACAGCTCCGACAACGTCGGCGACGTCATCACCTCGTCGACGGTGCCGAGCCGGAACCCTCCGCCGGTGATATACAGCACCCGGTCGGTGGCCGCCAGGATCGGGTTGATCTCATGCGTCACGAAGATCACGGCGGTGCCGTGCTCGTGCTGACGACGCTGGATCAGGTCGACGACGCTGCGCTGATGACCGAGGTCGAGCGACAGCAGGGGCTCGTCGCACAGCAGCACGGCAGGGTCCGTGCCGAGCGCGTGCGCCACCCGCAGCCGCTGCTGCTCGCCACCGGAGAGCTCGCTCACCGGTGCGTCTGCGTACGACGAGGCGCCCACCTGGTCGAGCAGCTCGTCGACCTGCGCCTTCCGGGCTCGTGACGGCAGCGACGGTCCCCATCGGTGGCCGTCGATGCCGAGTCGCACGAGGTCGCGGGCGCGGAGCGGGAGATGCGAGCTGAGCTCCTTGTGCTGGGGGATGTAGCCGATGTCGCGGCTGCCCCGTCGTACCGGGACTCCGGCAACCGCGACCGACCCCGTCGTCAGCGGGACCTGTCCGAGCAGCACCTTCAGCAGGCTGGTCTTGCCGGATCCGTTCGGGCCGAGCACGGCAACGAACTCGCCGGCCTCGACCGACATCGTGAGACCCGACCACAGGGTGCGCCCGCCGTACGCGAGCCCCGCTGCGTCCAGCTGCACGGCGGCTCCGAGTGGTCGGTTCGCGGCGCGCGGTCGCCGCCACGGCGACGCGACAGCGCGGGCACGGGGGGTCGTCATCCGCCGAGCGCCTGCTGCACTCTGTCGACGTTGTGCGTCATCCAGCCGAGGTACGTCGTACCGGAAGGCAGCGTCTCGGTGACGCCGACCACCGGGATGCCCGCCGCCTCAGCCGCCGCCTTCACCTTCTCCGTGATCGCTCCGGTGGTCTGCTCGTTGTACACGAGAGCGGCGACCTCGTTCTTGCTGTACAGGGCAAGAGTCGCGGCCAGCGTGCGAGCGGACACGTCGCTCCCCTCCTCGACGGCCTCGCTGAAGTCGGGAGGCGTCAGGTTGCGCAGGCCCATCGCCTGCAGCATGGACAACGGGACCGGCTCAGTGATGCCGACCCCGGTTCCGGCGTACGACGCGCGGACCTTGTGCTCGGCCGCGGTGAGCCTGTCGAGCCCACGCACGAACCGCTGCGCGTTGGACGTGAACGCAGCCCGCTGGCTCGGCATCAGCTGGCTGAGCTGGTCGGCGATGGTGAGCGCCACGGTCTTGACGGCCGGGAAGTCATACCAGACGTGCTCGTTGAGCGGCTGGCCGGCCGACCCCTGGACCCCCGAGATCCGCACCGCATCCAGGACCGGCGCGCCACTGCCGGACGACGCGATCATCGAGGCCATGAAGTCGTCGTAGCCGCCGCCGTTCTCGATGACCAGGTCGGCATCCTTGACCGCCAGCAGAGTCCGCGTGCTCGCCTCGAACGAGTGCGGGTCCTGGCTGGGGTCGGAGATGATCGAGGTGACGCTGACCGAGCTCCCGCCGACTGCGGCTGCCACGCTTCCCCAGACACTCGTGGAGGCCACGACCTGGATCGCATCCGGGTTGTCGCTCGCCGGGGTGCTCGAGCCGCAGGCCGTCAGCAGACCGGCCAGTACGGCGCACGCGGCCGCCGGGGCCAGGAACCTCAGCGGTCGCCCACCTGCCGCACCCCGGAGCGGCTTCGACTCCCCACTCGTCATGGCACCTCCCGACGTAAATGATAACGGGTATCACTATACGCCGGCGAACGACCGCCCGCAGGGTGGCCATCCTGCCTCCCGGCGGCGCGATCGTCGTACGCTCGTCAGAGTCGCATGCGCCTCGAACCGGCCTGCACACACGGAGTCGCTGTGAGGACGGATGGGCATGCCGCATCCGGGCGCGGCGGCCGATGCCGTCATCCCGCTGCTTCGCGAGGATCCTTCGGCATCGGCGAGGCGGTGCTGACCGGCCGGCTCCAGGTCAGCGACGCAGGCGCGTCGTGTACGCCGGCATGCTGGGCGGGCGACCCGTCGCGGTGGCCCTTTCGAGCGTGGACCGATGGACCTATGTCGCGTCGTTCGCCCTGGTGGTCGCGATCGCGTCGATCGCCCTCTTCATCGCCGTCCGTCTCTAGGAGAACCAGCCGCCCGCGCCGGTGGGTCCGCGGTTCCCCCTGCCGACGAACCCCACGCCGACCTCCTAGCCGACCCCTCCCTGCCCCTCGCCGTCACCGAGCACCGCGTCGCTGCGGACCACCCTGAGGACCGTCCCGCCGATCGTCTGACCCACCGGCGCCTCCTCCCCCCAGCTCCCCCCAGCGCGTCGGGCCACATCCGGGTGGTTCGGAACAAGACGCGCTGACGGGGGACGGTCCCACCGAGCGTCCTGTTCCGAACCAGCGACTCCCGGTGGTTCGGAACGAGGCGCGCAGACAGAGGGCCGGCCCACCGCGCGTCCTGTTCCGAACCATCCCAGCGGGGCAGGTAGTAGCGGTTGACGTCGCGCCAAGACAGCCCGCGGCCGCGGTTCGCCGTTCACCGCCCGCCGATCAGCCCGGCGCGGCGACCAGACCCTCCACCGGCGTCTCGTCCTGCCCGGGCACGGCCGCTCCGAGGAACTGGGCCGAGTAGAGCCGGTGGTAGGCACCCCGAGCAGCCAGCAGCTCCTCATGCGTGCCCAGCTCGACGATGCTGCCCGCCTCCATCACGAGGATCAGGTCCGCGTCGCGGATCGTGGACAGCCGATGCGCGATCACGAAGCTGGTCCGCTCGCTCCGCAGCGCCGCCATGGCCCGCTGCACCAGGATCTCGGTTCGCGTGTCCACCGAGCTTGTCGCCTCGTCGAGGATGAGCAACGACGGGTCGGACAGGAACGCCCGGGCGATCGTCAGCAGCTGCTTCTCACCGGCGCTGATGTTGCTGCCTTCCTCGTCGATGAGCGTGTCGTATCCGTCCGGAAGGCTGTGCACGAACCGATCGACGTACGTCGCTTCGGCAGCCGCCACGACCTCGGCCTCGGAGGCAGCTGGCCGCCCGTAGGAGATGTTCTCCCGGATCGTGCCGCCGAACAACCAGGTGTCCTGCAGCACCATGCCGAGCTGCGAGCGTAGGCCGTGGCGGCTCAGCTGGGAGATGTCGACGCCGTCGAGAGTGATCCGCCCGGCGTCCAGCTCGTAGAAGCGCATGACGAGGTTGACCAGCGTCGTCTTGCCGGCGCCCGTTGGCCCCACGATCGCGACGGTCTGGCCCGGCTCGGCGACGAGGGACAGGTCCTGGATCAAGGGCGCGGCCGCGTCGTAGCTGAACGACACGTGCTCGAACTCCACGCGCCCGCGCGCGACCGCGATCGTCAGCGGCTCGGAGATGTCGGGCACCTGTTCGGGCGCGTCGAGCAGCTCGAACACCCGCTCGGCGGAGGCGACACCCGACTGCAGCAGGTTCGCCATCGACGCCACCTGCGTCAGCGGCTGCGTGAACTGACGGGAGTACTGGATGAACGCCTGGACGTCGCCGAGGCTCATCGACCCTGAGGCGACCCGCAGACCACCGACGACGGCAATCGCCACGTAGTTGAGGTTCCCGATGAACATCATGGCCGGCATGATGATGCCGCTGACGAACTGGGCGCCGAAGCTCGCTGTGAACAGCTCCTCGTTCTTGTCGGCGAACGTCTGCTCGACCTCCCGGTGCCGCCCGAAGACCTTGACGAGGTCGTGCCCCGTGAACGCCTCCTCGATCTGGCCGTTCAACCCACCCGTGTGCTTCCACTGGTCGATGAACATCGTCTGGGACCGCCTGGCGATGAGGCGGGTGACCACGATCGACACGGGGATGGTCACCAAGGCGATCAACGAGAGCAGCGGCGAGATCCACACCATCATCGACACCACCCCGATGATCGTCAGGAGCGAGGTGAGCAGCTGGCTCATGGTCTGCTGGAGACTCTGCTGGACGTTGTCGATGTCGTTGGTGACGCGGCTGAGCACCTCTCCTCGGGTCTGCCGGTCGAAGTACTCCAGGGGCAGTCGGTTGATCTTCTCCTCCACGTCGGACCGCAGCCGGTAGACGGTCCGCGTGACGACCCCGGTCAGCAGGTATCCCTGCGCCCATGAGAACACCGCCGCGGCGACGAACAGTCCCAGCACGAGAAGCAGGACGGAGCCGAGCGCCGTGAAGTCGACCCCTGCGCCGGGTACGACGTGCATGTGCTGCAGCATCTCGGCAAGGTTGTCGGAGCCATTCAGCCGAGCCCGGGCCGCCGCCTCCTCCGTGGTGATGCCGCTCGGCAGCCGGGCGCCGATCACGCCGCTGAAGATGATGTCGGTGGCGGAGCCGAGCAGCTTCGGACCGAGCACCCCGAGTCCGACGCTGACCACGGCCAACGCCGCGATGAGCAGCACCCGCATGCGTTCGGGGCGGAGCCGTTGCAGCAGTCGCCGTGCGGAGGGGCCGAAGGTCATCGGCTTCTCCACCGGCATGGCGACGTTCATCCACGGGCCTCGTCCGGCGCCTCCCGGACGGCCAGCCTCCGGCAACCGGGCCGGCCTACCGGCTGCTTCGTCGGCGGTCGCCCCGGACTCCGGTCGGGGCTGCGCCTGCTCGTCGCTCATGCTGCTTCCTCGACGGTCAGCTGTGACTCCACGATCTCGGCGTACGTCGGACAGCCCAGCAACAGCTCCTCATGAGTGCCTCGACCCACGATGAGACCGTCCTCGAGGACCACGATCTGGTCGGCGTCGGCGATCGTGGACACCCGCTGAGCGACGATGACGACCGCGGCGTCTGCCAGCTGCGGCTTCAGCGCGGCGCGCAGCCGCGCGTCCGTCGCGAGGTCGAGGGCGGAGAAGGAGTCGTCGAAGAGATAGATCTCCGAGTCGGCCACCAGGGCTCGCGCGATGCACAGGCGTTGCCGCTGGCCGCCCGACACGTTGGTGCCTCCCTGGGTGATCGGTGCCTGGAGCCCCAGGGGCATGGCCGCCACGAAGTCTCGCGCCTGCGACACATCGAGCGCGGCCCAGAGCTCCTCGTCGGTGGCTTGGGGGTTGCCGTAGCGCAGGTTGTTCGCGACGGTTCCAGTGAAGAGGTAGGGCCGCTGCGGAACCAGGCCGATCCGGCGCCAGAGCATCTCGGGGTCGAGCCGCCGTACGTCGACGCCGTCGACGAGCAGCTCCCCGCCGGTCACGTCCACCAGGCGAGGGATCAGCGATATCAGCGTGCTCTTGCCGGCGCCGGTGCTCCCGACGATGGCGGTCGTCTTCCCGGGCTCCACCATCAGGGAGATGTCCCTGAGCACCGGGAAGTCCGCGCCCGGATAGGCGAACTCCACGTCGCGCAGCTCGAGGCGCCCGCGGCCTGACACCGCCGTCGCCGGCTCGGCCGGCGGCCGCACCGACGACTCGGTGTCGAGGACCTCCTCGATGCGCTCGGCGCAGACGGCGGCGCGCGGCACCATCATCGCGACGAAGGTCGCCATCATGACTGACATCAGGATCATCACCAGGTAGCTGAGGAAGGCGGTCAACGCCCCGATCTGCATCTGCCCGGACGCCACCCGGTGACCTCCGAACCACAGCACCGCAGTGCTGGAGACGTTCAGGATGAGCATCACGATGGGGAAGATGAGGATCATCAGCCTGCCGACGTGCAGGGCGCTGGCGGAGACGGCGGCGTTGGCCGCCCCGAACCGCTCGGTCTCCCGGTGCTCCCGTACGAAGGCGCGCACCACCCGGATGCCACTGATCTGCTCGCGCAGGACCCGGTTCACCTCGTCGATCCGGGTCTGCATGGCGCGGAAGCCGGGAACCATGCGCGACACGATGAGCCCCACGGAGACCGCCAGCGCGGGGACTGCCACCACCATCAGCCAGGAGAGCCCGACGTCCTCTCGCAGCGCCATGATGATGCCGCCGATGCCGGTGATGGGTGCGGCCACCAACATGGTGCACGACATGACGACCAGCATCTGGACCTGCTGCACGTCGTTGGTGTTGCGCGTGATGAGCGAGGGGGCGCCGAACTGCATCACCTCACGGGCCGAGAACTCGCCGACTCGCTGGAACACGGCACCTCGGACGTCCCGGCCGAAGCTCATCGCCGCCTTCGCGCCGAAGTAGACAGCGGTGATCGCACAGACGATCTGCAGGAAGCTGATCGCGAGCATCCATTCACCGGTGCGCAGGATGTACGACGTGTCGCCGGTGACGACGCCCTTGTCGATGATGTCGGCGTTGAGGCTTGGCAGGTAGAGCGAGGCCATGGTCCCGACCAGCTGGAGGGCGACGACGAGGAGCAGCCACGGGGTGTAGGGACGCAGGAAGCGGCGCAGCAGTCGAGTCAGCACGGGCGCGGTCCGGCCTGCTGCGACGAGCCGCCGGGTGCGGTGACGCCGTTCATCAACACGACGACGAGCTCGTCGACGGACAGTGGGTCGTCGTCGGTGAGCCTCGGGTTGCACCCGGCGAAGACGAGGACATGGAGCAACCGCGCTGCCTCGGCGGGCGGCACCCGCAGCTCGGCGGCATGTCGGGAGAGCACCGCGGTGAGGGCGTCCTGGATGGCACGGTGGCTCGCCGAGCGGTGCGACGCGCCCTCGCCGGGAGCGTGCCGGTGCAGCGCGGGACCGAACGACGTCATCAGATGGGAGACCGCAGAGAGCCGGTCCTGCAGGAGATGGGCAGCGGTGGTGAGATTGGCGACGAGTGTGCTTGTCGGGTCGATGGTTTCGAGCTGCCGCACCACACGCTCGGGGTCGAGGGCGGCGGCGACGGTGGCGCGGATCAGCGCCTCCTTGTCGGGGAAGACGCCGAAGATCGTCCCCTCGGCGACACCCGCGGCGTCCGCGATCTGTCGCGTGGTGACGCTGGGGCCGTGCTCGTGCAGCAGCGGAAGAGTGGCGGTGACGAGAGCGGCACGCCGTTCGTCAGGCGGCAGCGGACGGGCGCGACAGGCCATCCTCCCAGGCTACTGAGTGAGCACTCACTCAGCAATCCCATTGGCTGCTCCATACATACCTGTATTGCGACTCCCATACAAGCGTCTAGGATGCCGTCCCGTGGCCACCAAAGCGCCCGAGGGCGCCGGCTACCGACAATGAGGAGGCGCGAGTGCCACGAGCATTCCCGTTCGAGACGCCGATCACGGCCGGCTCGCTCATCGACCGCTCCGACGAGCTCCAGCAGCTCCATCTCGCCGCGGTCGACGGCGCTCACGTGCGAGTGGCGGGGCCTCGGCGCTACGGCAAGACGTCGCTGCTGCTGGCCCACGCCCGCCGGCTCGACGAGGTCGGATGGCGGACCGTCCACGTGGACTTCTACGGGGTCACGACCCTGGCCGAGGTCTGCGCCCGGATCTCGAGCGCGTACCTCCGCCTGGGCGACCAGCGGGTGAGGTCGCATCTCGAAGGGCTCAGCTCGCGCCTCGGCGTGACCCTGACCACGTCCGGGATCGGTCTGACCGTTGCTCCACGGCAACCAGCGCCGTACGAGGCGACGCTGCTGGCGACCGGTGAGCTGCTGGACCTTCCGCTGCGGCTGTTCGAGCGGGACAAGCGCTCCACGCTCGTCGTCTTCGACGAGTTCCAGGACCTGCTGAGTGCCGGCGCGACGCTCGACGGGCTGCTGCGCTCGCACGTGCAGTACCACGGGGACGCCGCCACGTATATCTACGCCGGCTCCCAGCCGTCGCTGATGCGCAGGCTCTTCACCGACCGCGAGCGCCCGCTCTACGGGCAGGCGGAGCCGCTGGAGCTGACGCCGCTGCCGATCGAGGAGACGCTCAGCGAGCTGACCGAGCGGTTCGCCGCGCTTGGTGAGGACCCGGGTGAGGCTCTTGCTCCCCTTGTCGTCGCCGCCTCGGGGCATCCGCAGCGGACCATGCTGCTGGCGCACCTGCTTCACCGCGAGCTCGGGATGCGCGAGTCGGGGGGTACGACGCTGCCGGACTCTCCCGACGTCGAAGGGGCCGCCCTCGCCGACGCGATCGTGGACGTGGCCGTTCGGCAGACGAGCGAGGGCCACCACGCGGTGTGGGACTCCCTGAGCTCAGGGAAGAAGGCGGTGCTGGCGGCCATGGCCGACGAGATCCGACCGACCGGCTCGCGGGCGACCGAGCGCTCAGGACTCAGCCGGGCCACTCTGCAGTCGGCGTTGCGAGAGCTCGGGCTGGACGGCCAGCACATCGCCAGGAACCACGACGGGCCGACGGCAGCCGGCTACTGGCGCTTCGTGGACCCGCTGTTCGCCACGTGGGTTGCTCGCCGGGGCCGCATGGGCAGCGCCCAGTAGGCAGGCGGCCCAAACGCGAACGCGGCGCCGCGACCGTCAGGACGACACGGCGAACCGCTCTCGACGATGGCGGGGCCGCTCGATCTCGTCCACGACCGCGACGGCGTAGTCCTCGGCGCTGATGTAGTCGCCCAGCACGTCGTCCGACCCTATTCGGTAGACGCCGGTGCGTTGACCGGGCGTGGTGAGCGGAGCCGGAGAGATGTAGACCCAGTCGACGAAGCCTCCGCCGCTCCTCAGCTGGTCGAGAGCCGCCTGCTGAGCGAGGGCTTCGGAGCGGAACGCCGGCGGGAAGCCCGGGGAGTCCATGAGACGCAGTCCCGGCGCAACGAACAGCGAGCCGGCTCCGCCTACGACGACCAGCCGCCGAGTTGCCACGTTGGTGGCCAGGACGCGCAGGGCATCGAGGAACCGTTCGACCCTCTCACCGGTCCGACTGGGGCCGATGGCGGCGACGATCACGTCGTACTCCGACGCCACCTTGGCCACGTCGTCGGCATCCCCGGCATCGCCGAGGCGGGCTACCGCTCCCGGCGGCACCCCGCTCGTGGGACGGCGCGAGAGAACGGTGACGGAGTGGTCGCGGCCGAGCGCCTCAGCGACGATGCGCGAGCCGATCGTCCCCGCCCCGCCGTACACCGCAATCCGCACCGCGCGTCCAGTAGAGCTGGTGTCAGCGGCGGCCGTCGTTCTCGCTGGTGATGCCCGGCGTGGTCGTGTCGAGCTGGACGTCGTCGTCAGGAAGAGCGTTGGCCGTGCCTGGCGTTGTGCCGTAGGAGTCGTCAGCGATTCCGGTGTCGACCACCGGGGGCGTCTCGAGCGCGATGTCGTCGTCCATGGTGCTCGGCGGCAGGTCCGGCACATCGGTCACCACGGTCTCGGTGGTCACGACGGGCGTCGGAGCCGGCTGGACCTCGACCTCGACCTCGGTCTCCGCCTCGTCCGACCCACTGCGCATCGCCGCGGCCGCCGCGACGCCGACAGCGGCTGCGGCCACGCCGGCGACTGCAGCCTTGCCCGAGATGCCCGAGCTCTCCTCTT
>JBBSIF010000024.1:0-27070 GCA_038232255.1 Propionibacteriales bacterium | reverse complement strand
GCCGGCTGCTGGAGCTCTACGAGGAGCTGCGCGCGCAGTCGCAGCTCGTCGTCATCACACCCCAGAAGCGCACGATGGAGTGCGCCGACGCGCTGTACGGCATCACGATGCGCGGCGACGGCGTGTCGTCGGTCATCAGCCAGCGACTGCGCGAAGCGGTGGCCTGAGCCGCTCACCGACGCTGTGGCGGCGCGGTCGTCGTCTCGGCCGCTGTCCGTCTCCGGCTAACCGCGTCGGCGGCGGTGCTGGAGGAGGAGCAGCCCGAGCGCGCCGAGCACTCCCGCGATCAGCAGGGCCAGTGCCAGCGACGTCCGCACCTCAGGCACGATCAGCCGCACGGTCACGCGCTGGGTGTTCTCCACGAGGAACACGACGAAGGCCACCAGCAGGATGGCTCCGACGACCTGCCGAACGCTGATGCGCCGCCCTCCGGACGAGGACCGTGAGTCGGGCTGTTGCTGAGCTGACACTGGCTGGACTCCTTCCGCTTGCATGGTCCCGACGCCGGACACCCTGCGCCCGAGCCTAGCGGCGCATCAGGTGGCTGTCGGGCATCCGATACCGCGTCGCGTTGCTCACATCCGGGGCGTGAGACCACCGGGCAGGTGAGCGCTCTCAGGCTTGCATGGCACCATGGATAGTGCAGGCGACAACGCCGGCACTCTCCACAACGGAAAGCCCGCCATCCCCATGCTTCTCTTCGTCGCTGCCCTTATCGTCGTCATGGCCCTCGCCGGCCTCGTGGCAGCTGTTGCCGCCTCCTCGGAGCATGACTCGGCGGCCCCCCGCGCGATCCGCGTCTCGGACCGGATGAGCAAGCTGCGCGACCGCATCGAGCCGTAGTCCCTCCGTCGGCGAACGCGCCGTCTCTGCGAGGATCTCCCCTGTGTCGACCTACCTGTACCTCGCTGCCGCCGTGCTCGGCGTCCTGCTTCTCAGCGTCGGTCTCGTCACCGTCGTACGACGGCTGAGCGCACCTCAGCTGCACTCGGGCAGACGCCCACCAGGCCTACCGGGCGGCGCGGAGAGCGAGGACTCGACCGGGCGCGCCGGGACCCTCATCGACACCGCGGTTCCCGAGGACGTCCTTGCGGGCGACGACGCGGGCTCGACAGTCCTGCTGGAGCGCCCCGAGTCGGCGGCGGGACGGTTGCGGCTGCTGCGGGAGCGGTTGTCGCGGTCCCAGTCGACCTTCGGACGCGCGTTGCTGCTGCTGCTGGCCCGGGAGCGACTCGACGCGCAGACGTGGGAGGAGATCGAGGACGCCCTGATCACGGCTGACGTTGGTGTCGCGCCGACGCAGGAGCTCGTCGACCGGCTCCGGACCCGGGTCCGCGTCGAGGGCGTCAGCGGCTCCGGCACGCAGCAGCTGCTGCGCGACGAGCTCGTCACGCTGCTCGACCCGTCCTTCGACCGGAGCCTGCAGACCGAGCGTCGAGAGGGCAAGCCCGCAGTCGTCATGGTCGTCGGCGTGAACGGGACCGGCAAGACGACGACGGTCGGCAAGATCGCCCGCGTCCTGGTGGCTGACGACAAGGACGTGCTGCTCGGCGCGGCGGACACCTTCCGGGCAGCGGCAGCCGACCAGCTGCAGACCTGGGGCGAGCGGGTTGGCGTGCCCACGGTGCGCGGCGCAGAAGGCGCCGACCCCGCCAGCGTCGCCTACGAGGCCGTCCGCGCGGGCATCGAGCAGGAGGTCGACACCGTCCTGATCGACACCGCCGGGCGACTGCACACCAAGACCGGCTTGATGGACGAGCTGGGCAAGGTCAAGCGAGTCGTGGAGAAGCAGGCGCCGGTCGACGAGGTACTCCTGGTCATCGACGCCACCACCGGTCAGAACGGGCTCATGCAGGCGCGCATCTTCTCCGATGTCGTCGCGGTCACCGGCATCGTCTTGACCAAGCTCGACGGCACCGCGAAGGGCGGCATCGTCATCGCCGTCCAACGTGAGCTGGGGGTTCCGGTCAAGCTCGTCGGTCTCGGCGAGGGACCGGACGACCTGGCGCCCTTCGAGGCCGGCGCGTTCGTGGACGCGCTGCTCGGCAACGAGGCCGGGTCACCGGCTCGCTGAGCCCTCAGCCGACGTCCCACGGGGTGCCGTCGGACAGGTCCTTGACCGCTGCATCTTCTGGCCCGTAGTCGCCGACGTGCGTGAGGTAGAGGTTGCGTCCTGCCTCGTTGAGCAGTCCGTCGTGGATGGGGACGACCCATCTCGGCGCCACCCGCCGGAGGAAGTCCAGCGTCTCGCGGACACCGGTCCAAGGTGCCTGCAGCGGCAGCGCGAGTACGTCGACCTCCCGGCCTGGTTCGGCGTCGTAGGCGTCGCCGGGATGGAACAGCGTCGGCTCGCGGTCTGCCGAGATCACGAATCCGACGTTGCCGCACCGTCGTACGCCGTCGTGGTTGAAGGCATGTTGCTCGCCGACGCCGGTCACGGAGACGTCGCCCACGGAGGTGACGTCTCCATCAGCGACCCGGGCTGCACGCAGCTCCCCTTTGCTCACGTCGTGGAAGATGTCGGCGGTCTCCGGCTCGGCGAGCAGCGACGCTGTCGGGTTGGCCGCCAGCAACGCCCCCAATCGGTCGGGGTCGACGTGGTCCGCGTGCTGGTGGGTCAGCAAGACGGCGTCGAGGTCGCTGATGTCCTCGAAGCCTCTCGAGAAGGTTCCGGGGTCGAGGAGCAGCCGGGCGCCAGCCACCTCGACGAGCAGGCAGGCGTGACCGAGATGGGTGAGGCGCATGTCGCCACCGTACGCGTAGGGACGTGACTCAGCCCGCCAGCGAGCCAGGGAAGAGGTTCGCGTCGGACGGCAGCCCGGTCGACAGGACCCACTCGTCCCAGAAGCTCCTCAGGTCGACCCCGGTCCGGCGGCTCAGCACGTTGCGCAGCTGCAGCATGGACAGGTTCGCGCCGCCGAAGTCGGCCTGGATCCCCTTGAGCGCGCTGAAGTACGCGCCGTCGTCGCCGACGAGCCGGCGAAGCGCGTGCTCGAAGTAGGCGCCCTTCAGGTACACCCCTGCGTAGTCGAACTCGTGTCCGGGACCCATGTCGTACAGCGGAGCGCTGAAGTCGATGCTCATGACCGTGCTGCGGTAGCGGGCGTCGAGGTCGACGCCGTTGTGCTCCGACCACAGCCACTGCGCGTACGACGCCATGCACTCGTTGAGACAGATGTCGCGCCAACGCCGGATGGAGACGTTGTCGCCCCACCACTGGTGGGCGTTCTCGTGCACGATCGTCGAGATCCCGACGCCGGCGGTATAGACGGGCCGCGTGAAGGTCTCGAGGGAGAAGCCCACCCGGGCGTCGATGAAGAGGCCGCCGGCTGCCGGCGCGGGATAGCGGCCGAACCTCGACGCGAGCAGGCGCAGGATGGCCGGCAGCCTCGCCTCGTTGCGCTGGGCCGCGAGCGCTCCGGGGGAGTAGGCGTCGACGACCGGCGTTCCGTCCGCGAGCGCGGATCGCCGGACGGTCAGCTCGTCGACCAGGATGGTGGTCAGGTACGTCGCCGTCGGGGTGTCCACGTTCCACCGGAACGTCCTGGTGGCATCGGGACCCGACCCGCGAGCGGTGGTAGGCCCTTGGAGGCCGCCCGAGACGACGGTGAACCTGGCCGGCACCGTGGCCGTCAGATGGAAGGTGGCCTTGTCGGTGGGGTGGTCGTTGCAGGGGTACCAGAACGCGCAGGAGTGCGGCTCACCGGCCATCACCCCGCCGCCTCCGCTGAGCGGGTGCCAGCCGCTGACCGGACCGGAGTCGCCGACGGCCCCGTGGTAGGCGACCGTCACCTCGAAGGAGCGGCCTCGGACGAGCGGTGTCGGCACCACGATGACGAGCTCGTGCGGCTCGACCCTGCTGAACCGCGCTGCCTGCCCGTCGACCGAGACGGCGGTCACCGTCATCGCGGTCGTGAGGTCGAGGTCGAGGCGTGCCCGGTCCTCCGTGGCGGTGGCGTGAACCGTTGTCGTCGAGGTGAAGGAGGCAGTCGTCGGGTCGTACGTCGTGGTCACGTCGTAGCCGCTGACGTCGTACCCCTGGTTGCCGTCCGCCGGGTAGTAGGGGTCCCCGATCCCTCGCTGCGGATGGGTCGCCGGAGGCCCGACCGGAGGAGCGCAGGCGGCGGTGACCAGCAGGCCCCCAGCGAGGGCGAACGCTGCGACGTACCTCATGCTGACCATTCGAGCAGACCGCGGCCGCAGGTAGGCTGAGCGGGCATTCCAAGTCGACAACACGAGAGGATCCTCGGTGTTCAACACCCTGCAGGACCGGCTCGCTGCGACGTTCAAGAACCTCCGCGGCAAGGGCAGGCTGTCCGACGCCGACATCGACGCCACCTGTCGGGAGATCCGGATTGCGCTGCTGGAGGCGGACGTCGCGCTGCCCGCCGTGCGCGAGTTCATCGCGCGGGTGCGCGAGCGTGCCAAGGGCGCGGAGGTCAGCGAGGCGCTCAACCCGGCGCAGCAGGTCGTCAAGATCGTCAACGACGAGCTGGTGACGATCCTGGGGGGCGAGACGCGGCGGCTGCGGTTCGCCAAGACGCCACCGACGGTCATCATGCTCGCGGGTCTGCAGGGATCGGGGAAGACGACGCTGGCCGGAAAGCTGGGACGGTGGCTGAAGGATCAGGGCCGGTCCCCGCTGCTGGTCGCTGCCGACCTGCAGCGACCGAACGCCGTGACGCAGCTCCAGGTTGTGGGTGGACAGGCCGGCGTCGCCGTCTTCGCGCCCGAGCCCGGCAACGGCGTCGGCGACCCGGTGCGGGTCGCGCGGAACGCCCTCACCGAGGCGAAGCGCTCGTTGTACGACGTGGTGGTGGTGGACACCGCCGGGCGCCTCGGTATCGACGCCGACCTCATGCAGCAGGCCGTCGACATCCGCGACGTGGTCCATCCCGACGAGATCCTCTTCGTCGTGGACGCCATGATCGGCCAGGACGCGGTCACGACGGCGCAGGCGTTCCTCGACGGCGTCGGGTTCACGGGCGTGGTGCTGACCAAGCTCGACGGCGACGCCCGTGGCGGTGCGGCGCTGTCGGTGGCTCAGGTGACCGGCCGCCAGGTGATGTTCGCCTCCAACGGCGAGAAGCTGACCGACTTCGACGTCTTCCACCCCGACCGGATGGCCTCGCGCATCCTCGACATGGGCGACATGCTCACGCTGATCGAGCAGGCCGAGAAGGTCTTCGACGCCGACCAGGCGGCCAAGGCGGCAGCCAAGTTGTCCGGCAAGGGCGGGGAGTTCACCCTCACCGACTTCATGGAGCAGATGCAGTCCGTCCGCAAGATGGGGTCACTGTCCAAGATCATGGGCATGCTGCCCGGCATGGGCCAGTTCAAGGACCAGCTGGAGAACTTCGACGACCGCGAGATCGACCGGGTCCAGGCGCTGATCGAGTCGATGACCCCCGCTGAGCGCGAGAACCCCAAGATCATCGACGGCTCCCGCCGGCTGCGAATCGCCCGCGGCGCGGGCCGGTCGGTGAGCGACGTGAACCAGCTCGTCGACAGGTTCTTCGAGGCCCGCAAGATGATGATGGCGATGGCAGGTGGCGGTGCCATGCCCGGCATGCCGGGGATGCCGGGAGCGGGTGGCCGGCGCGCGAAGGCCCGCCAGCCGGTGCCGCAGAAGAGGTCCAAGCGTGGCTCGGGCAACCCCGCCAAGCGAGCGGCCGAGCAGCGCGCGACCGCCGCTGCCGGCTCCGCCCGCCCGTCCGACGGCGCGGCGGCTTTCGGCCTCGGTGGCGCCAAGGGCGCCGCCGACCTGCCCGGCGACTTCGAGCTCCCCAAGGAGCTCCGCGACCTGATCTGAGGCCCACCACCGCCCGATCGTCCGGGTGGTTCGGAACACGGCGCGCGGCGACCGCGGCGTCGTACGGCGTGTCGCGTTCCGAACCATCGGACCGGGGCGCCACTCGGGGTGGGAGGCGTTGCCCGTTGCCCGTTGCCCGTTGCCCGTTGCCCGTTGCCCGTTGCCCGTCCCGCGCGGCCGGTCCGGTCACGCGTAGGCGGAGCCGCCGCCGTCGGCGAGTGCCCGCGCGACGATAGCGAGATTCGCCGCCATCTCGTCGGCGGGCACCCGCGGCAGCATGTCGTCCCAGACGGCGATCATCGCGCCACGCAGCTGCATCATGCCGAGCGGCCGGGCCAGGAACCAGACGTGGAAGTGCTCGCTTCCGTCCCCCCAGCGGTTGATGTGCGTCCTGGCCACACCCGGGATCTCGCCGATGGCCACCGCCAACCGCTGGATGACCGGACCGAGCGTCGCGGTGACATCTCCCGGCATCGAGTGCAGGGTGTAGTGCTCGGTCGGCTCCAGGATCGCGACCATCGGCAGCCCGAACGGCTCGAAACCGGCACGCACGCTCCAGGTCTCGTCCCGCCAGACGAGGTTCCCGTCCGGGTCGGCACAACGAAAGCACGGCTCGCCCCCGGGCTCACCGACCCGCGGTGGCTCCGGCACGATCGGCAGGTCCAGGGGTACGACGGTCAGCTGTCCCTCGAACGGGAAGAACGGCGAGTCGACAAGGGGCTCAGCGGACACCCGCTCGCCGTACGGGAGCCGCGCGTGGTAGGGCGACAGCCCACGAGCGGCATCGAGAGCTGGGTCGTCAGGCGCTTGTCGGGTCATGGGCTGAGTCTGGCAGCCTCGGTCGGGTGGCGGGTGCTGGTCGCGTAACCTCGCGGCCATGAACGGCCAGCGAGCGGCCCTCGTCGTCAGCGCGATCGTGCTCCCCGAGGGGGAGCACCGCGAGCTGTACGTCGTGGAGGGTCGCATCACGTACGAACCCGTGAGCGACGCGGAAACCCTCGAGGGGGGATGGGTCCTGCCGGGGCTCGTCGACGCGCACTGCCACGTGGGGCTCGACGAGCACGGCCCGGTGAGCGACGACGTCGCCGAGAAGCAGGCGCTGGCGGACCGGGACGCCGGGGCACTCCTGCTGCGCGACGCCGGCTCCGCCGCGGACACCCGGTGGGTGCACGACCGCGAGGACCTGCCGAGGCTGATCAGGGCCGGTCGCCACCTGGCGCGGCCGCGTCGCTATCTCCGCAACTATGCCCACGAGATCGAGCCGGAGCAGCTTCCCGAGTACGTCGCCCGTGAGGCAGACTGCGGCGACGGGTGGGTGAAGCTCGTCGGCGACTGGATCGACAGGGATCTCGAGGACCTCGCTCCGTGCTGGCCGCTCGACGCGCTCACCGAGGCCATCGCGGTCGCCCATGAGCACGGCGCCCGGGTGACCGCGCACGTGTTCGGCGAGGAGGCGCTGCCCGACCTGCTGGCCGCCGGGATCGACTGCATCGAGCACGGGACGGGCTTGTCGACGGCGCTGGTCGACGACATGGCGGCCCGTGGGGTCGCCCTCGTGCCCACCGTCAAGCAGCTCGACAACTTCCTGCAGTACGCCGACGCGGGCGAGTCCCGCTTCCCGGCGTACGCCCGACACATGCGCGCGCTGCACGCGCGCCGCAAGGAGACCATCCGGGCCGCGTACGACGCCGGCGTGGCGATCTACGCCGGCACCGACGCGGGCGGTGTGCTGCCCCACGGGCTCATCGGGGCCGAGGTGGCAGAGCTCGCCGACTACGGGCTGACGGCGTACGACGCGCTCGCGGCGGGCTCCTGGCGGGCACGCGACTGGCTCGGGATGCCGAGCGCGCTCGCGGAAGGGGAGCCGGCCGACTTCGTGGTCTACGACGCCGACCCGCTCCGCGACCTGTCGGTCCTGAGCCGGCCGGCGCACATCGTGCTGAGAGGGCGTGTGGTCGGCTCGTGGTCGGCGGCCGATCCCGTGGTTTAGAGGATCGCGGTCCCGTCTGGCAGAATGTCTGCCGACTTCGTTTCGAGTTGGACCCTCTCGCCCGACTCGACGCGGACCCTGCGGAGCTAGGCCTGGACCGCACTGGGCCGGAAGGCCGCACCTACCCGACACCAAGGAGACCCCACACCTCGTGGCCGTCAAGATCAGACTGAAGCGCATGGGCAAGATCCGCGCCCCGTACTACCGGATCGTCGTCGCCGACGCGCGCACCAAGCGCGACGGTCGGGTGATCGAGGAGATCGGGAAGTACCACCCGAAGGAGGACCCGAGCTTCATCGAGGTCGACTCCGAACGAGCCCTGTACTGGCTGGGCGTCGGCGCCCAGCCCAGCGAGCCGGTGGCGGCCATCCTCAAGGTGACGGGGGACTGGCAGAAGTTCACGGGCGAGCCCGCTCCCGCGCCGATGCTCGTCGCGGAGCCGCGGCGCGACAAGACCGAGCTGTTCAACGAGGCGCTCAAGGACTCCAAGCACGAACCGACGGCGGAGGCGGTGACGCCGCGCAGGCAGGCGGCGAAGAAGAGTCCCGCCGAGGAGATCAAGGAGCTCTCCGACGCCGAGGCGGGTGCGGCGGACGACACCGCTGCCGTCGAGGAGGCGGTGACCGAGGCCGAGACGCCGGTGGCCGAGACGGCTCCGCTCGGCGACGAGGGAGCCGCGGAGACGGCGGTGGCAGAGACGGCTCCGCTCGGCGACGAGGGAGCCGCGGAGACGGCGCAGGAGCAGGACGCGCCCGGCGGCTCGAGCGACCCTGACCAGGCAGCGGGCTGAGCATGCTCGTCGAGGCGCTCGATCACCTGGTGCGCGGCATCGTCGACAACCCTGACGACGTCAGCGTCCGGTCCCGGGAGCAGCGGGCCAGCAACCCGCGGTACTCGAAGCGGGGCGAGACGCTGGAGGTGCGGGTCAACCCCGACGACCTCGGGCGCGTCATCGGCAGGTCCGGGAGGACAGCCACCGCTCTGCGCACGGTCCTGACCGCGCTGAGCGGCAAGGACGCTGTCCGGATCGACTTCGTCGATGTCGACCGTCGCCGCTGATCCCAGGCTTGTCATGCTGCGCCGGGTCGTTGTCCGAGGCTGAGCAGCCGGCCGGCAGCCCGACCGTCGAGCTGACCGTCGGCAAGGTCGGGCGAGCCCACGGGCTGCGTGGTGACGTCTTCGTCGAGGTCCGCACCGACGAGCCGGACCGGCGCTTCGCTTCCGGGACCCGGTTCCGAACTCCCCGCGGGGAGGTCGTGATCGAGAGCGCCCGCTGGCACGGCTCCCGGCTGGTCGTGTCGTTCGTCGAGTCGACCGACCGCGATGCTGCCGAGGGGCTGCGCGGAGTAGAGCTGCGAGTCGACGTACCGGTGGACGAGCGTCCGGACGACCCGGAGGAGTACTACGACCACCAGCTGCGCGGGCTCGCGGCCACCACCACGGACGGCTCCCGGGTCGGGGTCGTCGCGGACGTGCTGCACCTGCCCGCCCAGGACGTCCTGGTCGTGGAGGCCGACGGCACCGAGATCCTCGTGCCCTTCGTCGCCGACATCGTTCCGGTCGTCGACGTGGCCGCCGGCCGCGTCGAGATCCGGGAGCTGCCCGGGCTGCTGTCCGAGTCCCCTGAGGACGAGCCCGCTCCGTGACCGCGACCCGGCTGGACGTCCTCTCGATCTTCCCCGACTACTTCGCACCGCTCGGGCTGTCCCTGCTCGGGCGCGCGCAGACCGAGGGGCTGATGTCGCTGCAGGTGCATGACCTGCGCAGCTTCACGTCCGACCGGCACCGGAGCGTCGACGACGTCCCCTACGGCGGAGGCGCCGGAATGGTGATGCGGCCCGAGCCCTGGGGGGATGCGCTCGACGCCGTGCTGGACAGCGGCGCGCCGGAGGGCGGCGCAGTGCCGACGCTCGTCGTGCCGACTCCGGCCGGCGCACTGTTCACGCAGGCGCGCGCCGCCGAGCTGGCGAAGCGGCCCTGGCTCGTCCTCGCCTGCGGCCGCTACGAGGGGATCGACCAGCGGGTGGTCGAGCACTACGCCACGCGGGTCGACGTCCTCGAGGTGAGCCTCGGGGACTACGTCGTCAACGGCGGCGAGGCGGCCGCGCTCGTCATCATCGAGGCCGTGGCCCGCCTGCTGCCCGGCTTCGTGGGGAACCCGGACTCGCTCGTCGAGGAGTCCCATGCACTCGGCGGCGCGCCCGCGCCGCTGGAGTACCCGGTCTACACGCGACCGCCCACGTGGCGCGGCCTCGAGGTGCCCGCTGTCTTGTTGTCGGGCCATCACGGCGACATCGCCGCGTGGCGGCATCGGGAGGCGGTACGGCGCACGGCCGAGCGCCGGCCGGACCTCGCGCATCCCAGCCAGACGCTCACGGTGGCGGGTCTCGAGGCGCCGACCGGTGCGGAAGGGGCCGCGAGCCGGGTCGAGGTACGGCTCGCGCGTGCGGCCGACGCCCCGGAGCTGCTGGTGCTGCAGCGCTGCTGCTGGGTGGAGGAGGCACAGCGAAACGATGCTCTCCTCCTGCCGCCGCTCACGGAGTCGCTGGACGACGTCCGGGCGTCCCTCGGCGAGTGGCAGACGTTCGTGGTGCGCTCGGCCGACCGCCTCGTCGGCTCCGTTCGTGGCCGGCTCGCGGCGCTCGACGGCACCGAGCGCCGCTGGGACATCGGCAGGCTGATGGTGGCACCCGACCTGACCGGCCGGGGCCTGGGACGCTGGCTGCTGTCGCACATCGAGGAGGCGGCGCCGCCGGAGACGACGTCGTACTCGGTGTTCACGGGCCGCCGCAGTGAGCGCAACCTCCGGATGTACCGCCGGGCCGGCTACCGGCGCAGCCGCGCGGCCGGCGACGACGACGTCGTGACGCTCGTGAAACCTGTTCCACCCCCGTCCTCGCCCTAGCCCTAGCCCCAAGGATCCGACGCTCAGGTCGCTTGGACAGCCCGACCGTCGGATCTTTGGGAGGGCGTGTGGTCGAGTGGTCGTGCCACGGCGCCAATTTCGGTGCGGTGCGGCCCTGTGGCAGAATCTCCCGTTGGCGTCACTCGTCCCGGACCGTACGGCGGTGTCCTGCGAAGGCCGGCTCTGCCACCGGGGAGCCTGGACCGCGACGAGGCGGAGCCCCTGACCGCTCCACCACCCCACAACGCGTGGGTGGCCTGTGGCACCGACGAGGAAACGGATCGACATGACGCACCCGATCGACGCCATCGGCGCAGCCATCGCCCGCGACGACCTCCCGGCCTTCCGGGCCGGCGACACCCTCAAGGTCCACGTGCGGGTGGTCGAGGGCAACCGCTCCCGCATCCAGGTGTTCCAGGGCGTCTGCATCCGCGTGCAGGGTTCCGGCATCGGCCGGACGTTCACGGTCCGCAAGGTCAGTTTCGGCGTGGGCGTCGAGCGGACGTTCCCCCTGCACACGCCGATCATCGAGCGGATCGAGGTCGCGACCCGCGGCGACGTCCGACGCGCGAAGCTGTACTACCTGCGCAACCTCCGAGGCAAGGCCGCGAAGATCAAGGAAAAGCGCGAGGCGCCGGCGGCTCGCTGAGATTCGCCGCGTTAGGCTCGCACGGTGACCTCTGTTCGCGGGGACGACTTCGACGGGTCCGAAACCGACGACAAGGCCAACGCAGCGGGAGCCGCTGACTCGCGCTCCGCAACCCGTGGCGGCGCGACGAAGGCCGCCACCCCGTGGTGGAAGGAAGGCCTCATCCTCGTCGGCACCGCTCTGGTGCTCGCGCTGATCATCAAGACGTTCTTCGTCCAGGCCTTCTACATCCCGTCGGGTTCCATGGAGCGGACCCTCGAGGTGAACGACCGGATCCTGGTCCAGAAGGTCTCCTACTGGTTCGGGAGCCCACAACGCGGCGACATCATCGTCTTCGACGACCCCGCCAGCTGGCTCGCGGGGGAGGCGGCCAGCACCGAGCCCGGCAACCCCGTGACCAAGGCCCTCTCGTTCATCGGCCTGTATCCGGCCGGCGGGCACCTCGTGAAACGAGTGATCGGCATCGGCGGCGACCAGGTCCGCTGCTCCGACGGTGTCGTGCAGGTCAACAAGGTCGACCTGCACGAGTCGTCGTACGTCACATTGCCCTCACAGGCCTGCACCGGGGTCTGGTCGGTCGTCGTACCGCCGGACCATCTGTGGGTGCTCGGCGACAACCGCAACGACTCCGCTGACTCCCGCGTGCACATGGGCGACCCCGGCGGCGGCTTCATCCCCGCCGACGACGTGGTGGGGAAGGTCTTCGTGACCGTCTGGCCCGCCGACAGGTGGCGGCTCTTCCACCGCCCCGCCACGTTCTCCAACCCTGACCTGAACGCCGCGGCCCTCGTCGCCCGCGACGTCTTCCCGATGGGCGCCTTCCTCGTCCTGATACCGACGCTCTACCGGCGCGCCACCGTGCGGCACGAGGATGATCCGGATGCGGACGTGGAGACGGACCCTGACCGTCGCGACGCGCGTCCGGCTGCGCCGTGACGACCAGCCCGACGTCCACCGGCCCGCCGGCCGCAGCCGAGCCCGCGCCGCCGCCCGAGCAGCGCTCAGGTCTGCTGCGAGGCGCCCGCGAGGTCGTGGTCATCGTCGTCGTCGCGCTGGTCGCCTCCGCGTTGCTGCGAGCCTTCGTGGCCCAGGCCTTCGTCGTCCCGACGGGCTCGATGCTCCCCGAGATCCAGCTCAACGACAAGATCGTGGTGAGCCGGATCGGGAGCGTCCACCGCGGCGAGGTCGTGGTGTTCGAGGACCCCGGCGGGTGGATCACTCAGAGCGAGAAGGGCGCGGCAACAGGATCGCTCCACGCGGCGTTGCAGTTCGTCGGCCTGCTGCCGCAGACGAGCGACGAGCACCTCGTCAAGCGGGTCATCGGCCTGCCCGGCGACGAGGTCGTCTGCTGCACGGGCGCTGGCAGGCTCACGGTGAACGGGATGCCCATCGACGAGTCGGGCTACATCTCCGCAGGCGGCGCGCCCGCGGACGACGTCTCGTTCGACGTCGTCGTGCCCGCCGACTCCATCTTCGTGCTCGGCGACAACCGCTACCACTCCGGAGACTCGGCCTACCACCTGCCGTCGCAGGGCGCGTTCGTGCCCGAGGACCTCGTCACCGGACGCGCGGTGGCGGTGATCTGGCCGGCGTCCGACGCGCACATCCTGCACATCCCCTCGGGGTTCGCCGACGTTCCACCCGGCTCGACCCCGCCGGCCCGCGGCATCGTCCGCTCGTACTCCCCCGAGCCGAACCGGTGAGGGACCGAGCGCGATGACGCCGCTTCCCCGAGGCAGCACGGTCCGGCGCGACGCCGGACTCTACGGCTACGAGCGAGCGCTGCGGCGTGCGGAGCTCGCACCGATCGCCGGCGTCGACGAGGCCGGCCGGGGAGCGTGCGCCGGGCCACTGGTCGCGGCTGCGGCGGTGCTCCCGCAGGGCGACGCAGGCATCGTGCCCGGTCTCGCGGACTCGAAGCTGCTGACCGCGAAGGCGCGCGATGCCTGCTACGAGCAGGTCGTCAGGCGGGCGGTGACCTGGTCGGTCGTGGTCGTGGAGTCGACGGAGTGCGACGCCTTGGGGATGCACGTGGCCAACGTCGAGGCGTTGCGTCGCAGCCTCGCCCGGCTCGACGTACGCCCCGGCTACGTGCTGACCGACGGCTTCTCCGTCGACGGGCTGGGTGTGCCGGGACTCGCGATGTGGAAGGGCGACCGGGTGGCCGCGTGCATCTCGGCGGCGTCCGTGCTGGCCAAGGTGACGCGGGATCGGCTGATGTGCCGCCTGCATCAGGAGTTCCCCGTCTACGGCTTCGACGTGCACAAGGGCTACTGCACGAAGGAGCACCAGGACGCGCTCGACGAGCACGGTCCGAGCCGCGTGCACCGGCGCCGGTTCGTCAACGTCCGTCGCGCCGAGGCCGGCTACGACGACGAGGCACCCGACGGCTGGGAGGATGGGGAGATCGAACCGCGGGAGCTGGCTGATGAGTGCTGAGGACCTCGAGAAGTACGAGACCGAGATGGAGCTGCAGCTCTACCGGGAGTACCGCGACGTCGTCGGCATCTTCACGTACGTCGTGGAGACCGACCGCCGATTCTACCTGTGCAACTCGGTCGACCTGAAGGTGCGCACCGAGTCCGGGGACGCCTACTTCGAGGTGACGATGAGCGACGCCTGGGTGTGGGACATGTACCGCCCGGCGCGCTTCGCGAAGAACGTCAAGGTGGTGACGTTCAAGGACGTCAACATCGAGGAGCTCGCCGCCTCCGACCTGGAGCCGCCCAAGGGCTGACGTCTTGACGCCGGGGGCTGGACGGACGCTCAGATGAGGACGACCAGCGGGGTCACCGACTGGCGAGGACGGCAGCCACGGCCTCGATCTCGACCAGGAAGGCGGGATCGAACAGACCGGCGACTCGAACGAGCGTGCTGGTCGGCGGGCGCTCGAGGTTGACGAACTCGTCGCGCACCGCCCGGACCGTCGTCAGGTCGGCTGGCTCGACGACGTAGATCGTGAGCTCGAAGACGTCGCTCCAGCCGGCGCCACCGGCTGCGAGCGCGATCGTCAGGTTCTGCATCACCAGCCGCGTCTGCGCCTCCCAGTCACCGGCTGCCGGAGGGGCGCCCTCGGCAGTCATCGCGACCTGCCCAGCCGTCCACACCAGCCGGGAGCCGGGTGAGATCGTCGCCACCTGGCTGAAACCCGGAATAGCGGGCAAGTCCGCCGGCGTGTGCAGCTCGAAGCTGCTCATGGGTTGGTTTCGTGCAGAACGCGCTGCCCCGCGATGCCGGCCACGTGGTCGGGGACAGGGCCGTCGTGCCGGTCTCTGGTCGTGACCGAGTCGAGAACCGCCGGCAGGCGGCTGTGAGTTGGTGTCATGCCCCGATTCTGCCGCGCCGGCCGCTGGCTCGTCCGGCCAGGCGACTCCGGCCTGCACTGGCGCCCCGAGGGCGTCGTCCACAGCAGAGCGCCGGGTGTGTGACGGTCCACAGGGCTCACGGTTGACGTGGTCCGGGTCAGAACTCCGCAGCAGGCTTGCCGCGGAGGTGACGGATGACCGCGACGTACGGGCAACGCAAGGCGCTCGGTGACTATGGCGAGCGGCTCGCCGAGCGCGAGCTCGAACGGCAGGGCCTCGAGGTGCTCGACCGCAACTGGCGGTGTGAGCAGGGCGAGATCGACATCGTCGCCCGCCACGGTGGTGCGCTTGTCGTGTGCGAGGTGAAGACGCGCACCAGTGACCGGTACGGCGCTCCCGTCGAGGCCATCACGCCCTCCAAGGCCGCCCGCCTTCACCGGCTCGGCTTCGCCTGGGCCAAGGCCCACGAGACGACGTTCGACGAGCTCCGCGTCGACGTCGTGTGCGTGCTGCTGGCCCCCAGGTCCGCTGCCGTCCTGACGTACTACCCGGGGCTCGCCTGACATGGCGACGGGTATCGCCTACTCGGTCTCGCTCGACGGCGTCAGCGGACGGCTCGTGTGCATCGAGGCCGACATCAGTCCGGGCGTCCCGGGCTGGGCGTTGAGCGGTCTCCCCGACCCTTCCGTCGCGGAGTCGCGCGACAGGTGCCGCGCCGCGATGATCAACAGCGGCGAGAAGTGGCCGGACCTCAAGATCACCGTCGGGCTCTATCCAGCCGACCTGCGCAAGGTCGGCTCGCACTACGACCTGCCGATCGGCCTTGCGCTGCTGGTCGCCCAGGGCAGGTTGCCGGCGGACACGCTGCGCTCCACTGTGGCGTTCGGTGAGCTGGGTCTCGACGGCCGGCTGCGTGCGGTTCCGGGGGTTCTGGCCGCCGTCCTCGCCGCCCTCGACAACGGGCTCGAGCGCGTCATCGTCCCGGATGCCAACGCCCGGGAGGCTCGGCTGATCGACGGAATCGAGGTCGTGGGCGTGCCGTCGCTGGCCGCGTGCGTGGCCGCGCTGCGCGGCGAGACGCTGCCGGACTGCATACCCCCGGCTCCGCTCCTGACGGAGGTCGCCCGCCCGCCCGCTGCCGGCGGTGCGGGCGAGGACGCGGACCTCACCGACGTCCGTGGCCAGCACCAGGCCCGGTGGTGCGTGGAGGTCGCCGCAGCCGGGCGGCACCACCTGTTCCTGGAGGGGCCTCCCGGCGCGGGCAAGACCATGCTCGCCGAGCGCTCTTCGCGACTACTGCCCGACCTGGAGCTGTGGCAGTCCATCGAGGTGACGAAGGTGCACTCCCTGGCTGGGCTGCTGGCGCGCGACGACCCGCGTGTGACGCGGCCGCCGTTCCAGGCACCCAACCACGCCGACACGGTTCCTTCCGTCATCGGAGGCGGCACCCGTCTGATCAAGCCGGGTGCGATCAGCCTCGCGCACCACGGGGTGCTGTTCCTCGACGAGGCGCTCGAGTTCCGTCCCACGGTGCACGACGCGCTGCGTCAGCCGCTGGAGAGCGGCATCATCTCGATCCGTCGCGCGGACGGCGCCGCGCGCTTCCCCGCGCGTTTCCAGCTGATCCTCGCCGCGAACCCCTGTCCGTGCGGTCTCGGTTACGGCAAGGGACGCGACTGCAGCTGTACCCCGTCCAAGAGGCGGCAGTACGCCGAGCGCCTGAGCGGCCCGGTTCGGGACCGGATCGACATCGTGCACACCGTGCTGCCGGTGACCCGCGCCGAGATGCGCCAGCAGGTGGGCGCCGCCGGAGCCAGCCGGGCCGTCGCCGGCCGGGTCGCCGAGGCCCGGGAGCGGGCTCGGGCGCGGTTCGCCGGGGTGCCGTTGGCGACGAATGCGGAGGTGCCCGGGCATGAGTTCCGTGCTCGCTGTCCGTTGACCGCCGACGTCAGCGCTCCGATCGAGGACCTGGTGGCGGCGGGTCGGTTGACCCAGCGGGGCGCCGACCGGGTCTGCCGGATCGCCTGGACGGTCGCCGACCTCGGCGGGCGGCAGCGCCCGACCACAGCGGATGTGCAGGAGGCGCTCTTCCTGCGCACGCGTGGCGTCTACGGCCACTCGAGCGCCTGGCAGCGGGTCGCGTGAGGGCGCCGAGTCCGGCCCGGGCCTGGGCGGCGATCTGATGGGCGCGAGCTCCCCGGTGGACGCGAGCCGCCCGACTGATGCCGAGCGCCTCGCCCGGATGCGGATGAGCCGTGTCTGCGAGCCCGGCGACGCCGACGCCTGCCGACTCGTGCGCGAGCACACGGCGCAGGCGCTTGTCGAGCGCCTCGAGGCAGGGGGCTTGCCGTACCCGAAGGCAGCGGCGTGGGCCGAGCGGCTGCCAGGCGCCGACATCGACGTACTGCGACGCGCGACCGACCGGGTGGGCGCGCGCTATCTCATCCCGGGCGACGCCGAGTGGCCGGCTCAGCTCGAGGACCTGCGGCTCCTCGAGTCCAGCACGGGAGACCGGCGGGGCGGGGAGCCGTTCGGACTCTGGGTGCGAGGAACGCTGGCTCTCAGCGAGGTCGTTCCCACGGCGGTGGCGATCGTCGGTGCCCGGGCGTCGACCGAGTACGGCGACCACGTCGCGGGACTGCTGGCAGCGGGCTGCGCCGCAGCCGGCTCCGTCGTCGTCTCCGGCGGCGCGTATGGCATCGACGCCGCCGCTCACCGGGGAGCCCTCGCCGTCGACGGCGGCACGGTCGCGGTGCTGGCCTCAGGCATGAACCGGTTCTACCCCGTCGCCCACGGCGGGTTGCTGGACGAGGTCGCCGCCACCGGGTTGCTGCTCAGTGAGGCGGCGCCAGGGTGCGCACCCAGCCGGTCCCGCTTCCTGGTCCGCAACCGACTGATCGCCGCCCTGACCCACGGCACCGTCGTGGTCGAGGCAGCCCTGCGGAGCGGGTCGCTCAACACCGCGCGCTGGGCACGCGACCTCGGACGAGTCCTGATGGGGGTCCCGGGACCGGTGACCTCGATGTTGTCGGCAGGTGTCCACGAGATGCTGCGCCAGCCGGAGAGCATCCTCGTCACCGACGCGGCCGAGGTCGTCGAGATGGTGACGCCCATCGGCACGGCTCTCGCCCCCGTGAAGCAGGGCAGCACCTCGCCTCGAGACGATCTGGACCGACCGTCGCGGCGGGTGCTCGACGCCGTGCCGAAAGTCGCTGCCGCCCCCGCGGCGTCGATCGCCGCCATCGCCGAGATGGGGCCCTCAGAGGCACTGGGCAGGCTCGCTGACCTCAGCCGCCGGGGGTTCGTCGTCCGGGTCTTCGACGGGTGGCGGCTGCCACCCGAGGGGCCCGACGCGCCGTGAGCCAGCGCTCTGCGGCCGATGCCGGTGGGACACTGAGCCATGGCCGCCTCCGCTGCCGCTCCCGCGGCGTCTTCCGGCGCAGCGCCGTTCCACGCAGCGCCGTTCCACGCAGCGCCGTTCCACGCAGCGCTGGAGGCGTACGAACGCCATCTCGTCCTGGAGCGGGACCTCACCCCGCACACGGTGCGCGCCTACCGCTCCGACGTCAGCGACCTGTTCGAGCATCTGGGGCTGCTGGGCTGTCACGACCTGCGCGAGCTGGACGTAGCGATGGTGCGCAGCTGGCTCGCGAAGCAGCAGACACTGGGGAAGGCCCGCACCACGATCGCCCGCCGGGCCACCGCCGTCCGCGTGTTCACCGCCTGGGCGCACGCAGGCGGACTGGTGGACTCCGACCCGGGAGCGCTGCTCGGCAGCCCCAAGCCGCACCGGCGGTTGCCCGCGGTCCTCGACTCCATCCAGGCGCGTGCCTTGCTGGCCGCGGCCGCGGACCGGGTCGCCGGTGCGGACCCGGCCGCCTTGCGGGACCTCGCCGTGCTGGAGCTGTTGTACGCCAGCGGTATCCGGGTGGGGGAGCTGGTGGCCCTCGACGTCGATGACGTCGACGCCGCCCGTCGCGTGGTGCGGGTCTTCGGCAAGGGCCGCAAGGAGCGGTCGGCCCCGTACGGCGTCCCCGCCGCCGCAGCTCTTCGCCGCTGGGTCGACCTCGGCCGCCCCGTGCTCGCCCGAGCCGGCAGCGGACCGGCCCTCTTCCTCGGTGCGCGTGGCGGCCGTCTCGACCAGCGGGCCGTGCGAACGCTGGTGCACGCCCGGCTCGCCGACGTCCCCGGCGCCCCGGACACGGGACCTCACGGACTGCGCCACAGCGCCGCCACCCATCTGCTCGAGGGGGGCGCCGACCTGCGTGCGGTGCAGGAGATCCTGGGGCACGCCTCGCTGGCGACGACACAGCTCTACACCCACGTCACCACCGAGCGGCTCCGGTCCGCCTACACCCAGGCTCATCCACGCGCCTGACCTGCCGCCAGGCCGATCGTCGCGCCGGGGGCCCCGGCGAAGGGCATGAGCTGCACGGGGCTCCGCTGGCCGCGCGGCGGCTCGGCACCGTCGGCCGCCACCGACGGACGCGACCCGTCGACGAGGCCGTCGAGTGGCTTGAGACGGATGGGCCGGGCGCCCAGCAGGCTCAACGGGTCCAGGTAGGCGTCCCCGCGCCGTACGCCGAGGTGCAGGCAGGCCTCGGGAAGACAGTGTGAGTGCAGCAGCTGCAGGAAGCCCACCACCTGCCCGGCGGAGACGGCCGTCCCGACCGGCACCCCCGCCGTGACAGGCTCGTAGGTCGACCGTAGCCCGCCGTGGTCGACCACGACGACGCCTCGGCCGGCGACCGGCCCGGCGAAGGACACGATGCCGTCGCCGATGGCGAGAACCTGCTGCCCGACGTCGCCGGCGAGATCCACTCCGCGGTGCCCCGAGCCGTAGGGAGAGGTGGGCCGCTCGAAGGAGCGGAGCACGGACGGCACCGGCTCGAGCGGCCACCTCCACGAGGAGTGCCCGGCGCGGCTCCCATCGACGGCAGCGCCCGACGCACCCATCACGAGAACCCAGACAAGGCCGGCAACCAGGGCTCGGCACACTCTCATCGCGACCATGAGGCCAGCATCGGCGCCGGCATCCTCAGGTACCGGCCCCACCGACGCGACCTGTGGACCTGGCTCCGCCAGCAGCGATGCTGTGCATGACGGCCGCGGGGTGCCGAGCCGGTGCCGCACAGCCGGTCAGGACGGGGCCGCAAGACTGGAGTCGCCGGGGTCTTCGGCCCCCGCTCCGCGCACCTTCAGGAGAGTTCGCGCGAGTTTCCGTCCCTTGTCGGGGGTGCCCTACACTGAGGCCAGCGGCTCGTTCAACCGAGCCGACTTCGCACGCCCACCTTCCGCAGCAGCGCTGCGGGCGTGTGCCGTGGTCTCGCCGGAAGGCCCCTCGGGTCGACGGCGAGCGGCACGCGCGTGAGCGTCAGGGTCTCGCCGGCATCGCCGAGATGGCGTCGGGACGTCAACCGCAACGCGGCGCCCGCGGGAGCCGCAGGACTGGTGCTCCCGCAGAGCACCCAGGGAGGAACGCCATGGCCGTCGTGTCCATGCGCCAGCTGCTCGAGAGCGGAGTCCACTTCGGGCACCAGACCCGTCGCTGGAACCCGAAGATGAAGCGATTCATCATGACCGAGCGCAACGGCATCTACATCATCGACCTGCAGCAGTCCCTCGCCTACATCGACCGCGGCTACGCCTTCATCCGCGGTGCGGTGGCGTCGGGCGGGAGCGTGCTGTTCGTCGGCACCAAGAAGCAGGCCCAGGAGGCGATCGAGGAGCAGGCGAAGCGCGTCGGGATGCCGTTCGTCAGCCAGCGCTGGCTGGGCGGGATGCTGACGAACTTCCAGACCGTCCACCAGCGCATCCAGCGGCTCAAAGAGCTCGAGGAGATCGACTTCGACGACGTGGCCGGCGCCGGCCGCACGAAGAAGGAGCTCCTGCACATGCGCCGGGAGAAGGACAAGCTCGACCGGACGCTCGGCGGAATCCGCGACATGGCCAGGGTCCCCGCCGCGGTGTGGATCGTGGACACCAACAAGGAGCACCTGGCCGTCAACGAGGCGCGCAAGCTGGGCATCCCCGTCGTCGCGATCCTGGACAGCAACTGCGACCCCGACGTCGTGGACTTCCCGATTCCCGGCAACGACGACGCCATCCGTTCGGTGACGCTGCTGACCCGCGTGGTCGCCGACGCTGTGGCCGACGGGCTGATGGCGCGCGCGGGCATCAAGAGCGGTGACGAGGCACCGGGCGAGGAGCTGGGTGCCGAGGAGCCGCTGGCCGAGTGGGAACGCGAGCTGCTCACGAGTGAGTCCGGCGCCGTCCCCGTCGGCGTGGTCGCGGATGCTCCGGCCTCAGGCCCGAGCGCCGAGACCGTGACGGAGGCACCGGCTGACGAGGCACCCGTCACCGAGACCTCTCCTACCGAGGCACCCACCAGCGAGGCACCCACCGGCGCGGCACCCGCTCCCGAGTCGTACGACGACCAGGCGGCCGTGCCGGAGGCAGCAGCTGCTCCAGCGGGTGACGCGGAGGTCTCGGTGACCGGGCGGCTCACGGCCCTGGCGACCAAGGCGGTCGCCGCCGTGGCGGGCGGCGTGCTCGCCGCGCAGTCGGACTCGGCGAACTCCGACGCCACCGGGAGCGAGGCCGAGCCGGAGGCGAATGCCTCCGCTGCCGAGCCGGCGACGGACCCCGACGCTGCTGCCGAGCCGGCGCCCGAGTCCGAGGCTTCCGCTGCCGAGCCGGCGACGGAGCCCGACGCTGCTGCCGCCGAGCGCTCGCCGGCAACGGCGGAGGCTCCGTCTGTGGCCGCCACCGCAGACACCCCCTCGACCGACGACGCAGACCGAACGGACTGACTCCATATGACAATCACCGCAGCAGACGTCAAGAAGCTCCGTGACGCCACCGGTGCCGGGATGATGGACTCCAAGCACGCCCTCGAGGAAGCCAGCGGCGACTTCGACAAGGCCATCGAGGTCCTGCGCGTCAAGAGCAAGAGCAAGGTCGACAAGCGCGCCGAGCGGACCGCGTCGGCCGGCCTGGTGGTGAGCTCGGGAGGTGCCCTCGTCGAGCTCAACTCCGAGACCGACTTCGTCGCGAAGTCCGACAGCTTCGTGGCGCTCGCGAACGAGATCGTCACCGCGGCCGAGCAGGCCGAGGCGGCGGATGCCGAGACGCTCAAGACCGTCTCCCTGCCCAGTGGGAAGACGGTCGAGCAGGCTGTGCTCGAGCTCGCCGGCGTGATCGGCGAGAAGATCGGGCTGGGCCGGGTCGCCTACTTCGACGGCCCGGTCGCGACGTACCTGCATCGCCGCTCCAGCGACCTCCCACACGCCGTCGGCGTGATCGTCTCGTTCGAGGGCGACAACGCCGAGGCGGCTCGCTCGGCAGCGATGCAGATCGCCGCGATGCGCCCTCGCTACGTGTCCCGCGACGACGTCCCGGCCGAGATCGTCGACAAGGAGCGGGAGATCGCGGAGGCGACCGCTCGTGAGTCGGGCAAGCCGGAGCAGGCGCTCTCGCGCATCGTCGACGGCCGGGTCAACGGCTTCTTCAAGGACCACGTCCTGCTGGAGCAGGCGTCCGTCCAGGAGCCCAAGAAGACCGTCAAGGCCGTGCTCGACGAGGCAGGCGTCACCGTCACGCGGTTCGCCCGCTTCGAGGTCGGCACGGAATGAGTCGCCGGCGGCCGCCGTCCGACACCTGATCCGCCGCTGCTGAGGAGGCCCCGTGGAACCACAGTCGCGTACCCGTGAACCGGCGCCTTCGCCGTACAAGAGGGTGCTGCTCAAGCTCTCCGGGGAGGTGTTCGGGGGCGGCCGGGTGGGCGTCGACCCCGATGTCGTCCACACGACCGCCAAGCAGGTCGCCGAGGTCGTCAAGACCGGCACGCAGCTCGCGATCGTCCTCGGCGGCGGCAACTTCTTTCGCGGCGCCGAGCTGCAGCAGCACGGGATGGACCGGGCCCGCGCCGACTACATGGGAATGCTCGGCATCGTCATGAACTGCCTGGCGCTGCAGGACTTCTGCGAGAAGCAGGGCATCGAGACGCGTGTCCAGACGGCGATCACGATGGGCCAGGTCGCCGAGCCGTACATCCCCCGCCGCGCGATCCGGCACCTCGAGAAGGGCCGCGTGGTCATCTTCGGCGCCGGAGCCGGGATGCCGTTCTTCTCCACCGACACGGTCGCCGCGCAGCGTGCCCTGGAGACGAAGTGCGACGTCGTGCTCATCGGCAAGAACGGCGTCGACGGCGTCTACACGGCGGACCCGCGCCTGGACCCGACGGCGATGAAGCTCGACACCTTGAGCTACAGCGAGGCGCTGCAGCGTGGCTTGCGGGTGGCCGACGCGACCGCGTTCGCCCTCTGCATGGAGAACTCGCTGCCGATGGTCGTCTTCGGGATGCAGGACGAGGGCGCCATCGTCAGGCTGGTGCAGGGTGAGAAGATCGGCACGTACGTCGGCAACGACGTGGCTGTCACGATGAGTGAGCCCGTACGGCGCGGAGGGTCGAAGCGGCGTACGACGACGGGAGCCTAGGACGATCGTGAGGACCAGATGATCGACGAGACGCTGCGCGACGCCGACCAGAAGATGCGCAAGACCGTCGAGGTGGCCAAGGACGACTTCGCCACGATCCGCACCGGCCGCGCGCACCCCGCGATGTTCGCGAAGCTCACCGCCGACTACTACGGCACACCGACACCCATCCAGCAGCTGGCGTCCTTCACCAACCCAGAGCCACGCACCGTCACCATCCACGCCTACGACCGCCAGGCCCTCGGCGGCATCGAGAGGGCCATCCGGGACTCCGACCTCGGAGTGAACCCGACGAACAACGGCGACTCGTTGCGCGTCGTGATGCCGGAGCTGACCGAGGAGCGCCGCCGCGACTACGTCAAGCTGGCCAGGACGAAGGCGGAGGACGCCAAGGTCAGCGTGCGCAACATCCGCCGCCACGCGAAACAGCAGCTCGACCGTGCGCTGAAGGACGGCGACCTCAGCGAGGACGACGTGACGGGTGCCGAGAAGCGGCTGGACGGCCTGACCAAGCAGCACGTGGAGGCCATCGACGACGTGCTGAAGCACAAGGAAGCCGAGCTTCTCGCGGTCTGACCCGATGACGGCCGAGACGACAGGGACAGCCATCGACGGCGCCACCGCCCGCACGCCCGGAGGAGCAGGCCGCAACCTGCCGGTTGCCATCGTCGTCGGCGCAGCTCTCGGCGCTGTCATCATCGCGTCCCTGGTCGTCTACAAGCCGCTGTTCCTCGTCGTCGTCGCGGCGGCGATCGGGACCGGGTTGTGGGAGCTGTCGACGGCGCTGTCGGGACGGGGCACCCGCACGCCGCTGCCGTTGATGGTGCTCGGATCAACGGCGATGATCGCCGGCGCCTACTACGGCGGCACCCGGCTCCTGCTCGTCGTCTTCGCAGCCACTGCACTCGGCTGCACCCTGTGGCGGATGTCGGGCGGGCAGGACGGCTTCGTCCGCGACGTCACCGCGACCGTCTTCTGCCTGTTCTACGCGCCGTTCCTCGCCGCCTTCGTGGCACTGCTGCTCGCCGGCGACGACGGTGTCGGCCGGGTCGTCACGTTCGTGGTCGTCACCGTTGCCTCCGACATCGGAGGGTACGCCGTCGGCGTCGTCGTCGGCCGGCACCGGCTCGCGCCCTCCATCAGCCCCAAGAAGACGTGGGAGGGCTTCGCCGGCTCCGCCCTCGCCTGCGCTCTGGCGGGAATCGTGTGCGTGCAGACCCTGCTCGACGGCCCGTGGTGGGTCGGGCTCCTGCTGGGACTGCTGGTCGTCGTCGCCGCGACGCTGGGCGACCTCGCCGAGTCGCTGATCAAGCGCGACCTCGGGGTCAAGGACATGAGCAGCATCCTGCCCAGCCACGGGGGGATCATGGACCGGCTGGACTCGCTGCTGGCCAGCGTGGGCGTGGTGTGGCTGGTGCTGACGTTCGTCCTGCCGGCGGTGTGACGGTTCACGTTCCCGTCGTCAGCGCGTCCACGCGAACTCCATCGGGAGCCGCAGGCTGCTGGCGCTCGGCTCGGTGAGCGCTCTCGCCACCCCCGCCGGCAGTGCTCCGTCTCCGGTGAGTCCCAGTGACACGTCGACGGCGAGCCGGTGCCACAGTCGGGCACTCTCGAGCAGGGCGTGCCGTCCACCGGTCAGCTCCAGGCGCGCCACGGACGCACCGTGGTCGCGCAGCCGCTGCGCGTAGCTCAGGCTGCCCGCCGCTGACGTCGTACGGTCGGCCGTGCCGTGCGCGATCACGAAGCGCTGGTCGGCGCGCACGGCCGGGAGGGGTTCGCCGCCGGGCAGCCACGGTGCGAGCGCGCACACGCCGACGACCCGGGGATCGTCCGCCACGGCGACGGCCGTCCGCCCACCCATCGAGTGTCCGAGCAGCGCCACCGGCACATCGCCGTGGCGACCGGCGATCTCGGCGAGCGCCCAGCGGACATCGACAACCGGGGCCGGCTCTGACGCCCCGCCAGGGTCGGCGTTCCAGCCGCGCAGGCGGTAGCGCAGCAGGTAGACGGCGGCGCCCCTGCTGTGGCGCCGCAGGCCGACGTACATGTCCAGCATGCGCACGACCGCGGCCTGCCTCGGCGCCGTCGCCTGGGTGCTGAGCTCACGACCGCCGTGCAGCACCAGGACGGCAGACGCCACGGTGCCGGCGCGGGATGTCGGGCTCCCGCGCAGGAACGCGGAGCCGGCACCGGGCATGGTGGACATCCTCCCCCGAGCGACGGCTCAGGCCGCCCAGGGGCATTGCCCAGTGGGCCCCGGGTTCCCTAGTGTCTGCCTATGGTCATCCCTCGCTATGCCGCCGCTGCCGGCGCCGCTGTCCTCTTCGCCACCCTCGTCCTGCCCACCCAAGCCGTCGCCCGGTCCGTCGACACCGGTGAGACGGCCGCAACCGGCCCCTCCCGTGCGGCGACCGACACGCCTGGCGTCCCCGTCAGCTGGCGCACGACCGCGACCGGCAGCACCGACGAGTTCCGTGGCGTGGCGGCCGTCAGCAGAGCGGTCGCCTGGGTGAGCGGCGAGACCGGCACCGTCCTCCGCACGACGGACGGCGGCGCGATCTGGAAGGACGTGTCGCCGCGCGCGGCCGCGGGGCTGGCGCTTCGCGACATCGAGGCGTTCGACGCCCAGCACGCGGTCGCGCTGTCGATCGGCCCGGGCAAGAGCTCCGGGATCTTCACCACCAACGACGGCGGCGCTTCCTGGACCCGAACCTTCATGAACCGCAACCGCAGCGCCTTCTACGACTGCATGGCCTTCTCGTCCGACGGGACCGGGCTGGCGATGAGCGACCCCGTCAACGGCCACTTCCGGCTCGTGATCTCGCACGACCGGGGCCAGAGCTGGCACCTGCTGATACCCGACCGCATGCCGATGGCCCTGCCGGGAGAGTTCGCCTTCGCTGCCTCTGGCACCTGCATCGTCGCCGGCCCCCAGCACCAGTTCTGGATGGCGTCGGGTGGGAACCACCCACGGGTCTTCCACACCTACGACGCCGGCCACACCTGGACCGTGACAAAGACGCCGATTCGCAGCGGGTCGACGGCCGGTATCTACTCGATCGCCTTCCGGGGCTCGCTGCACGGCGTCGCCGTCGGCGGCGACTTCCTGAAGCCCGGTGCCGGAGCGCACGCCGCGGCCACGTCGTACGACGGCGGCAGGACGTGGATCCGCAGCGGCCGACCGGTGGCGGGCTACCGCTCGGGTGTCGACTTCGTGGGCTCGACGAAGCTCGTCGTCGCCGTCGGCCCCACCGGCAGCGACCTCAGCCGCAGTGGCGGGGCGCGCTGGTACCACTTCGACGACGCCAGGTACGACGCCATCTCGTGCACCCGCGACGGCGCCTGCTGGGGATCGGGGACCGACGGGCGGGTGTCCGTGCTCAGGCACTGAGAAAGCCGGTGCCGACGCCCGACTTCATCCTCGAGCTACGCAAGTACGTCGGTCACGCGCCCCTGTGGCTGTCCGGCGTCACCGCCGTCGTGTTCAACGAGGCTGGAGAGCTGCTTCTCGCCCAGCGGGCCGAGACCGGGCGTTGGGGCCTGGTCAGCGGCATCCTCGAGCCGGGCGAGCAGCCCGCTCAGGCTGTGCTGCGAGAGATCTGTGAGGAGACGGGGGTGGAGGCTCGAGTGGAGCGGCTGAGCTCGTTCTGGGCCGGCGATCCGATGGTCATCTTCAGCAACGGCGACCAGGTGCAGTTCCTCGACCTGACCTTCCGGTGCGCCTACGTGAGCGGTGACGCTCGTGCGGCCGACGACGAGAACACCGCGGTCGGCTGGTTCGCCGCTGACGCGCTTCCGGTCCTCAAGGACACTCACCAGCGTCGTCTCGAGCACGCCCGAGCGCGTGAGGGGTCGCCCTACTTCGTCGTCTGACGTAGGCGTTGCACGTCGGCGTTGCGTTGCCGCACCG
>JBBSIF010000023.1:0-27829 GCA_038232255.1 Propionibacteriales bacterium | reverse complement strand
GCGATCTTGTCCGCTGCCGCATCGGCGGCGATCCGGACCAGCTCGAGTGCGCGGTCGGTGGCTGTCACGAAGCGTTGCCCTCCATCGGCGTGCTGGGTTCGGGGGTGCGCGGGCGGTAGAGCCCACGCTTGGCGATGTACTGCACGACGCCGTCCGGCACGAGGTACCAGACCGGCTCGCCCAGGCTGGCGCGTGCCCGGCACTCGCTCGACGAGATGGCCAGCGCCGGCACCTCGATGATCGTCACCCGCTCGGCCGGCAGGCCGACGAGCGTGGTGTCGTCGATCGTCGTACCCGGCCGCGTGCAGCCCACGAAGTGCGCGAGCTCGAACATCCGGGCCGCGTCGTGCCAGGTCACGATCTGGGCGAGCGCGTCGGCGCCCGTGATGAAGAACAGCTCCGCTCCCGGCCGCTCCTCGGACAGCTCGGTCAGCGTGTCGATCGTGTACGTCGGACCGTGCCGTTCGACGTCCACCCGGGACACCGAGAAACGGGGGTTGGACGCCGTCGCGATCACCGTCATCAGGTACCGGTCCTCGGCGGGCGAGACCTCCCGGTCGGACTTCTGCCAGGGCTGGCCGGTGGGCACGAACACCACCTCGTCGAGGTCGAACCACGCCTGGACCTCGGATGCCGCGACGAGGTGGCCGTGGTGGATCGGGTCGAAGGTGCCGCCCATCACGCCGACCCGGGTCGCGCGCCCCGTCATCCGACCTTCACCATCAGGTGTGCGGCCGGCCCTTGCCGAACGCCAACAATCCCATCATGAGGACGACGAAGATCAGGAAGCTCGCCAGCCCGATGACGTATGCCGGGACGGGCAGCTCGTGCACGCGGTCGACCGCTTGCGCGATGAGGGGCAACGACATGGACAAAGGTTAGCGGGTCACTTGGCCGAGGGGACTCGCCGGACCGTCGTCATCGCTGGGCTCCGCACGCGATGCCGTCATCGGTAGGCGCCGGCTTGGATCGCGTACAGCTCCGCGTAGGCACCGCCCCGTGCCATCAGCTCCTCGTGGCTGCCGACCTCCGCCAGCACCGACCCTTGCAGGACGACGATCAGGTCGGCCATCCGTACCGTGCTGAAGCGATGCGACACGAGGATCGTGATGCCGCCCATCTCGTTGCTTCGAGCAGCCTGCGCATAGCGGCTGAACAGCTCGTGCTCGGTCTCCGCGTCCAGAGCGGCGGTCGGCTCGTCGAGGACGAGAAGGAGCGGCCCGCGTCGCATGAAGCCCCGCGCCAGTGCCAGCTTCTGCCACTGCCCGAAGCTCACGTCGACGCCATCGGGCCACGTCGGCCCCAGCTGCGTGTCGAGGCCGGACTCCAGACCATCGACCACGTCGCGGGCGCCGGCCCTGTTCACCGCGGTCAGCACCGCGGAGCTGTCGTCGACGAACGGCAGGTCGCCCAGCCCGACGCTGGTGCGGGCCTGGAACTCGAAACGGTGGAAGTCCTGGAAGGCTCCTGACACCTTGCTGCGCCACTCGTCCGTCCGGATACGGCGCAGCGGCTCGCCGTCGACCAGGATGTCGCCGCTCGTCGGCTCGTACATCTTGCACAGCAGCTTGACGAGCGATGACTTGCCGGCGCCGTTCTCCCCGACCACTGCCACGACCGAACCGGCCGGCAGGTGCACGCTGATGTCGGAGAGCGCCACCGTGCTGCTCCCCGGATAGGTGAACGACACCGCGTCGAACGTGATGCCGTCGTGCAGCGTGTCCGGGGCCGGTCGGTCGGCCTCCGCGGCCACCGACGCCGCATAGTTCTCCAGCCACACCAGCCGGCGTGAGCCGTCGAGCCAGACCCCTCGCAGGAAGCCGACCTCCGTCATGGCGGCGGCGACGTACGCCGACAGGCGCGCGCCGGCGGCCAGCACCAGCAGCACCTGACCGGTCGAGGCACGAAGCCCGGTCGCCACGAAGACGACTGCCCCGATGTAGCCCGCGGCGAAGATCGCCCACGCCAGCGAGTGCCAGGCAGCGCTCGCCCAGCGGACAGGTGCCACGGTGTCGTACCAGCGCTCCCACTCACGCCGGCGGCGGTCGACGAGGTCTGCGCCGATCCCGAGAACGCGAACCTCCTTGCCGGCAGCAGCCGTGGTCGCCGTCGTGAAGAGATGGGTCGCCAGCCGATTGTGCTCAGCGGCGGTCTCCTCCGCCCGGCGCTCAGCGGCGGGCCTTCGTGTCGCACTGATCACCGTCGGTGCGGCGAACAGGACGAGCAGCGCCAGCGCCGGGTGGATCGAGACCAGCAGCGCCATGATCAGGCCGAGCCTGAGCACCCAGCCACACGTGGAGAACAAGGACATGTACATGTGGTCGAGCACGAACACCTGGTTGCGCAGGACCGCGAGCCGATCGAGGTAGTCGGGGCGCTCGTGGTGCTCGATGGTCGACACCGACGCCTGCAGGCCAGCGACGTGCATCTCCAGCGCGATGGTCACCTTGTCGCGGAACCGGCGGGTGACCCGGGTGGCGACCAGACGCAGCAGCCAGGTCAGGGTTGCCGAGCCGGCCATGCCTAAGGCGGCTACCAGCACCCTCGTCCGGTCATGGTCGACCACGCCGTCGGCGAGCACCTTGAGCCACAGCGCGAGCAGGGCGTCAGGCACCGCCGACAGCAGGGACATGGCGAACGCGAAGACCAGGAGGCCCGGCTCGTGGGAGTACCCGAGCTTGCACAGCCGCCACATGGAGGCGAGGGCCGGCGGGGTGTCGTCAGCCGAGGACGTCATACTCCACCCCCTCCTCGTCAGTCATGGCCCCGAAGCGGCTCGCCTGCAGGTCGAACATGAGCCGGTACCGCCCGCCTCGGCGCATCAGCTCGTCGTGGCTGCCGAGCTCGATCACCCGGCCACGCTCGAGGACGGCGATGCGGTCGGCATGGCGCACGGTCGAGAAGCGGTGCGAGATCAAGATCGTGGTGACGTCCCGCGTCGCCTCCAGGATCCGGTCGAAGATCGCCGCTTCCCCGCGCACGTCCAGCTGAGCCGTCGGCTCGTCGAGCAGCACCAGACCGGCCCCTCGGCGTACGGCGCACAGTGCCCTCGCGAGCGCGACCCGCTGCCACTGTCCGCCGGACAGGTCGGTCCCGCCGGCGTACCCCTTGGCGAGCGGCGTGTCGAGGTCGGCGATCCCCTCGGCGCCGGCGTCGCGCAACGCCATGCGGATGTCGTCGTCGGAGGCTCCACCACCGGGCGCGACGTTGTCGCGAAGTGACAGGTCGAACCGAACGAAGTCTTGGAAGACGGCGGTGACCTGGGACCGCCACAACGCGATGTCGAGGTCACGAAGGTCGACGCCGTCGATCTCGATGGATCCCGAGCCGGGGTCGTACAGGCGGCACAACAGCTTGGCGAGGGTGGTCTTGCCGGCGCCGTTCTGGCCCACGATCGCCAACGACGAACCGGCCGGCACCGCGAGGTCGAGGCCGTCGTAGATGGGCCGGGAGGAGCCGGGATAGCTGAAACGCAGGTCGCGAACCCTGAGGTCGGTGCGAGGGGCGCGCGGAGACGAGCTCCGGCTCCCATTGGACAGGGCGCCGCCGGTGGCCATCGCCGGCCGCAGCCGCAGCACCGATGCCACGGGGGCGGCGGCACCGTCGAGCGCCCAGTTGAGGCCGCCGAACGCGATCGAGCTGACCCCGACCGCCACCTGGGCGAAGACCACAAGACGGTCGAGTGCGAGGTCCCCCGCCACGGCCGCCGAGCCCAGCTCCCAGAACACCAGGGCGTTGGCGATGAGGACAAGGAGGAGAGCCGCCAAGACCGACCTCTCGCGGAGCCGGGTCGCCTCGTACTGCAGCTCGAACAGCTTGCGGCGTCGCCCGGCGAAGCGCTCGACGGTCCAGCCTTGAAGCCCGAAAAGCCGCAGCTCTTTGGCCGGCGTGGGATCGACGGCCAGCCGGTACGCATAGTCGGCATGTCGCTGCGCCGAGCGCACCGTCTCGGTGTTGCGGTCGCGCCAGACCGAGCTCTCCCGCAACAGCCAGTGGGTGCTCGTCCAGGCGGCCGCCAGCAGCAGAGCCGCCCACCAGGAGTAGGCGACCAGCACCAGCGCCGAGGCCGCACCACCGACGAGCTCGACGAGCCCGCCGGCGACGAAGCCGACGTTGAGGAACATCGGGGGGCCCGTCATCCCGAGGTCGAACTCCCGAGCCGTCGTCAGGTCACTGGTGAGGGCCGGGTCCTCCAGGTGACCGATCCCGGGGGGTGACACGCACGTGACGGCGAGCTCGTCGTTGAGCCAGGCCGACATCGTGGAGCCGAGGTTCTGGCTCACTGCCTCGTGCACGGGTGGAAGCACCTGCAGCAGCATGAACGTGGCGCCCATGGCCGCCAGTGGTACGACGAGGGACCGTTCGTCCTGGAGAGCGCCGACGACGGCGCCCATCGTGATCGCGAAGATCGCCGGCAGCGCTCCCCGCATGAGGAGGAGCGCCCACCACGCGGTGCCCAGCCACGGATCGGCCTTCGGCAGGGCAGCGAAGAACTTCCACTCGGGACGCTCACGGACAGCTGCCATCCCGGGAAGTCTGATGGTCGCCGACGACATACCCACATGGTCGCAGGGACGGACGGGATGCGTCTTGGAGAAGTGCGGCGCGTCTGGAGGGCGGGCAGCCCGGTGCCCTGACTCGCCATTACCGCCGGTCGAGCCGCAGGTCCTGGCCGCGCCTGCCGAGCAGGGTCTCCGCCCCGGCGCGGACATCGGGGTCGAACTCGAAGACCACGGCGTTGTCGTCGTCTCCGATCACGACGTCGTCGCCTGCCTGCGCACCGAGCTCGCGCAGGCGCTCCTCGACGCCGAGCCGGTTGAGCCGGTCGGCGAGGTAGCCGACCGCCTCGTCGTTGCTGAAGTCCGTCTGCTTGATCCAGCGCTGCGGCTTCTCGCCGCGCACGTGCCAGGCGCCGTCGATCTCCTGGACGGCGAAGTCAGCGTCCAACACGCCCTTCGGCCGCAGCACGATCCGCGTCGGCTGCACGTCCCTCGGCGCGGATCGTGCTGAGGTCACGACCTCCGCCATCGCGAACGTCAGCTCCCGCAGCCCCTCATGCGTCGCCGCCGAGATCTCGAAAACGCCCCAGCCCCGCGCCTCGAGCTCTGGCCGCACCATGTCGGCGAGGTCTCGCGCCTCGGGCACGTCGATCTTGTTCAGAGCGACCAAACGCGGCCGGTCGTCGAGTCCGCCGTACGCCGCCAGCTCGGCCTCCATCACGTCGACGTCGCTGAGCGGGTCGCGCCCCGGCTCGGGCGTCGCGCAGTCGACGACGTGCAGCAGCGCCGCACATCGCTCGATGTGCCGCAGGAAGTCGTGGCCGAGGCCGCGCCCCTCGCTCGCGCCCTCGATCAGCCCAGGGACATCGGCGACCGTGTACGACGTCTCGCCGGCCGTCACCACGCCGAGGTTGGGCATGAGCGTCGTGAACGGGTAGTCGGCGATCTTGGGCCGAGCCCGGGACACCGCCGCGACCAGGCTGGACTTGCCGGCGCTCGGATAGCCGACGAGCCCGACGTCCGCGACCACCTTGAGCTCGAGGACGATGGTTCGCGCGTCACCAAGCTCGCCGAGCAGCGCGAACCCGGGAGCCTTGCGCGACTTCGACGCGAGCGCGGCGTTGCCGAGACCGCCGCGCCCTCCCGATGCGACGACCAGCTCGGTTCCGGCGCCGACGAGGTCGCCCAGCACCTCGCCGTCGGCGGCTCGGACGATGGTGCCGTCGGGCACCGGCAGCACGATCGAGGCGCCGTTGGAGCCGGACCGATGGTCCCCCATTCCCGGGGTGCCGTTGGCGGCGACCCGGCGGGACTGGTGGTGGTAGTCGATCAGCGTGGTGACGTCCGGGTCGACGCGGAGGATGACATCGCCGCCGTGGCCCCCGTTGCCGCCGTCAGGCCCGCCGAGTGGCTTGAACTTCTCGCGGTGCACCGACGCGACGCCGTTGCCGCCCTTCCCGCCGGCGACGTACAGGACGACGCGGTCGACGAACGTCGGCACAGCCATGGCTAGGTGGAGAGCGTCTGCTCCCGGTCAGCCGGTTCCGGGCAGGATGTTGACCACGCGGCGACCCCTGCGGGTGCCGAACTCGACGCTGCCTTCGACGAGGGCGAACAACGTGTCGTCGCTGCCGCGGCCGACGTTCGTCCCGGGGTGGAAGTGGGTGCCGCGCTGGCGGACGATGATCTCACCGGCGTTCACGGCCTGGCCGCCGAATCGCTTGACGCCGAGGCGCTGCGCGTTGCTGTCACGGCCGTTCTTGCTGGAGCCGAGACCCTTCTTGTGTGCCATGTCGTGTCCTCGCGTCGTTTCCGTCGTCCAGGTGTCCGGCCGCGGCTCTCGTTGTGGCGCCGATCGGCTCGGGGGGCTTCGGTCAGCTGCCGTTGATCGCCGTGACCTGAACCCGCGTGTAGTGCTGGCGGTGACCTTGCCGCTTGCGGTATCCGGTCTTGTTCTTGAACTTGAGGATGTGGATCTTGGGTCCCTTGGACGGTCCGACCACTTCGGCCTGGACGTCGAAGCCCGCAAGCGCGTCCGCGGCACTCGTCACGGTGTCGCCGTCGACGACCAGCACCGGCTGCAACGACAGGCTCTCACCCGGAGTGCAGTCGAGCTTGTCGATCTCGATGACGTCGCCGACGGCCACCTTCTCCTGGCGTCCGCCGTTGCGCACGATCGCGTACACGCGAGCTCACTTCCTCCGTTGACAACGTCTGCGGTGCCGTCTTACGACGGCTCCACGCATCGCCGTGCTTGACGCGACGGGACCGGGAGTGCAAAAACACACCGACAGTCGAGTCTACGGAAGCGGTCCGCACCGGTCAAAACGCCGCCCTCCCGACCATCCGAGACTTCCCGCCCGACCATCCGAGACTTCCCGCCCGACCATCCGAGACTTCCGTCTTGACCGATGGCATGCCGGCAGCGGCGATCGTCAGGACGGGGCGCCGACGGCCTCGCGGGGGGGCTCGCTCGCGGCGTCGGGAACGCTCGCGGACGCCTTCTTGGTAATCGCCCTCTTGGTACTGGCCTTCTTGGCGCTCGTCTTCTTGGCTGTCGACTTCGTGGCCGTCGTCTTCCGGGTGCTCGCAGCCTTCTTCGTGGTGCTCCTCTTGGCGGGGGTCTTCTTGGCGGTCGCGGTCGCGGGCTCCGTCGCCGGCTGGTCGGCCGCCGATTCGACGACCACTGGGGCCTCGGCCGACGTAGCATCCACCGCTGTGACCTCGACCGTCTGGGCGTCGGCCTCGACCGCACCAGTCGCCGCATCCACCTTGGCGTCGCTCGCCGCCGGTTTCGCCTCGGGGTGCATCGCGGCAGCGATGGCCGCCGTGGCGGCGGCGGCCGCGCTGTGCTGGTCGGGACTGACCACGGTGCGGGTCTCTGGCTCCGCACGACCCTTGCCGGACCGGCGGCTCCGGCCGCTCGACGACGAGGAGGAGCCGCGGTCCGAGGAGTCGGAGTCGTTGTCCTCCGAGCGGGCCGCGACCGGCTCGGACTCGATCACGACGCCGCGTCCTTTGCAGGTCGGGCAGGGCGCGCTGAAGGCCTCGACGAGGCCGGTTCCGATGCGCTTGCGCGTCATCTGCACGAGACCGAGAGACGTGACCTCCGCGACCTGGTGCCGGGTCCGGTCACGGCCCAGGCACTCGACGAGGCGGCGCAGGACGAGGTCGCGGTTGTTCTCCAGCACCATGTCGATGAAGTCGATGACGATGATCCCGCCGATGTCGCGCAGGCGGAGCTGCCGGACGATCTCCTCGGCGGCCTCCAAGTTGTTCTTTGTCACCGTCTGCTCGAGGTTGCCCCCGGACCCGGTGAACTTCCCGGTGTTCACGTCGACGACCGTCATCGCCTCGGTGCGGTCGATGACCAGCGAGCCGCCCGAGGGCAGCCACACCTTCCGCTCCAGCGCCTTCGCGATCTGCTCGTCCACCCGGTAGGTGGCGAAGATGTCCTTGTCACTGTCGTACCGCTCGAGCCTGTCGACGAGGTCGGGGGCGACGTAGCTGACGTACTCGTGGACGACGTCCCACGCCTCGTCGCCGGCGATGACCAACTTGGCGAAGTCCTCGGTGAAGAGGTCGCGGACGACCTTCAGCATGGTGTCCGGCTCGGCGTACAGCAGCGCCGGAGCCTTGCCCGTCTTGGCGTTATGCTGGATCTCGTCCCAGCGCTCGGTGAGCCGAAGGACGTCACGCGTCAGCTCGTCCTCGCTGGCGCCTTCCGCAGCAGTTCGGACGATCACACCTGCCTCGTCGGGGACGACGCCCTTGAGGAGCGTCTTGAGCCGGTTGCGCTCGGTGTCCGGCAGCTTCCGGCTGATGCCGCTGGATCCCCCGCCGGGAACGTAGACGAGGTAGCGCCCGGGAAGGCTGATCTGGCTCGTGAGCCGGGCCCCCTTGTGGCCGACCGGGTCCTTGCTGACCTGGACGAGGATCTGCTGACCGGGCTTGAGGGCGTTCTCTATGCGCCGCGCCTGGTGGCGGTCCCCGACAAGGTCCCAGTTGACCTCACCCGCGTACAGGACGGCGTTGCGGCCCTTGCCGATGTCGACGAAGGCAGCCTCCATGCTCGGCAGCACGTTCTGCACGCGGCCGAGATAGACGTTGCCGAGCAGCGAGCTCTGCTTCTCGAGGGCTACGTAGTGCTCCACCAGCACGTCGTCCTCGAGTACGGCGATCTGCGTGACGTCGGCGCGCTGGCGGATCGTCATGACCCGGTCGACGGCCTCCCGGCGGGCGAGGAACTCCGACTCGCTGAGGATGGGCACCCGCCGACGGCCCGCCTCGCGGCCGTCTCGTCGCCGTTGCTTCTTCGCCTCGAGGCGGGTGGAGCCCTCGACGCTGGTGATGGCCTGGCTCGGCACGCGTGGTTGGCGGGCCTTGGAAACGACTGCGGTGTCGTCTGACGAGTCGCTGCCGGAGTCGCCACTGCGGCGCCGGCGTCGGCGCCGTGACGAGGTGGTGCCAGCAGTAGCCGTGGCGTCGTCGACCTCTGTGCTGTCGGCTTCGCTGGCCGGCTGACTCTGGCTGTCGGGCTGAACGGCGGGCTGGTGGTCTGCGCTGGCGGTTGCTTCGGCCGCCGCCTCGCTCTCGCCAGTGGAGGAGTCCTGCGACTTGCGGCGGTTGCGACCGCCGCGTGATCGGCGGCGTCGAGTCGAGGGCGTTGCCTGCGCGGCCTCACCGGCCGCACCGCCCTCGCCTGGCGCAGACCCTGCATCCGCGTCTGCGGCGGGTGCGTTCTCGCCCACCTCTGCGAACGGCCTGGACTCCGAGTCGTCGACCTGCCCCGCTTCGGCGACCGGCTGGGCGGGGGGGCCGACCGGGTCAGGCGGCTGGAAGATCGGCGAGAACGGTGCGGCAGCGCTGGGAGCAGGCAGTACGTCGACGTCGCCGCCATCGGGCTGCGCCCCGGCGAACGGGTCGGCGACGGGGACCGCCCGGCGGCGTCTGGTCCGTGGCGGCTCGGCAGGCGGCGAGGCGACGGCCTCCGACGGCACCTGGTCCGCCGGCGCGTCGGGCTCGGGAGGAGGAGTCGCCTCGGCCGGAGCCGCCTTCTTGGTCGTCCGGCGCCTGGCGGCCTTCTTGGCGACCGGCGCTTCGTCCGCCGCGTCCGTGCTGGCTGGGGCGTCGGTCGGCGTGTCTGCGGTCATGGGCGGTGGCGCGACGGTGGCCCGCTGAACGGCGGCCGGCTGGGAGCTGTCGGGCGAGGACGTGGCGGGCTGCTGGGGGGCGTCGAGCTGCTGTCCGGGGGTCGGCTGCGGTGGGCCTGCCGGCCTGCTGGCTGCCCTGCGGCGAGCTCGCCGTACCGGAGCGTCTGTTCCGGCGCCCGAAGCGGCTGGCTCAGTGGATGACGTCGAGATGTCGTCGGTCATGCATTTCTCCTCAGTGCCTCCGGGCGCGAAGCGCCGCGCGGAGGCGGGTCGGTCGCCGCGGTCGTCTTCTCGACGAGCCGCAGCGCAAGCTTGCGGTCGCGCCTGCCAGGTGACGGAGCCACTCTCTGGCCCTCCGCCCGACGAGCGGCAACGACGTCCCTCGCGGGGCGCATCTGGTGACGAGTCCGCCGGGCGGTCAGCGGTCGCACCTCACGGCGCGTCGCGATCCGAGTCGAGCGGGTCCTTCACCGAGCCGGTTCGTGAGTCGAGCGGCCCCTGCTCTATCCGGGTCTGCAACGGCGGAACCGGAAGGACGAGGCCGGCGGTCATCCGAAGACCGGCAAGGATGTCGTCTGGTCGCACAGCCGGTGTGTCATGCCGTACAACCATCTCCAGTATCGCACACCGGTCCTCATCGACCCGATATCCGGCGCTCGCCGACATCTGCACCACCGCGCTCCGGCAGTCGAACGTGCGCAGACCGCGCTTGGTCATCCGCTCGACCTCGACGGCGTCGCTCGCCAGGAAGCGGCTCACCGCATCGGCTGCCTCGCTCACGTCGACCTGCGGGAGCTCGAGCCGCCAGCGGCTCGCCTCGAGGAGGTCGGCGAGGGCGCCCGTGGGCGCGACTACCACGTGCGTCACGTCGAGCCCGGCGGGCAGCGCCTCGTCGAGCGCCTCTCGTACGGCGACCGGGTCGGCCTCCTTCGTCAGCGAGATCTCCAGGTACTCGGCCTCGCTCGCCGCCCCGGTCGGTGAGGCGTTGGCGTAGGAGATCCGCGGATGAGGGCTGAACCCCGACGAGAAGGCGATCGGGAGCCCCGCCCGCCGGATGGCGCGCTCGAGAGCCCGCGCGAAGTCGCGATGACTGGTGAAGCGGAGCCTGCCGCGTTTGGCATAGCGGACCCGAAGCCGCTGAACGGCCGGCTCCTGCTGCGACGGCTGGCCTGACATCGGCAGCAACCATAGCCGCGCCGCGTCGTTCGTCGGCACACCAGCGCTGTGCGTACGCAACGGTTCGGGCATTATGGGGCGCTCAGCAGCCAACGCCGCGCGGTGCGCGGGTCGAGGAGCTCCGCATGACGTCCGACATCCCGCCACCCGCCGGTCCGGGTGACGCCCAGCAGCCGCCGTCCTCCTACCCGTGGAACCCGACGTACCCGTCGAATCCCGGGTACGGCGGCGGTGCCGTTCCCGGGTATCCCCAGGGCTCCGGCTCACTCGCCCCACCGGCAGAACCGCCGCCCTCCGTCGCTCGGGCGGTCATGCTGATGCGCCTCGGCGCGGCGCTCAGCGTCGTCAACCTCGTCGTCGGCCTGGCGACGCTCGGCTCGCTGAGGGACAACATCAAGAGGCAGCTCGTCAAGAGCGGGGACTACAACCAGTCGAACCTCGACGGCGCGTACAACGCGTTCGTCGCGTTCCTCGTCGCCGCCACTGTGATAGGCGTGTGCCTGTGGCTGTGGATGGCCTCCACGAACGGCAAAGGCAGGAAGTGGGCGCGCGTGGTCGCCACGGCGCTGGGCGGGCTGAGCATCCTCGGCTTCGTGCTGTCGCTCGGCCAGGGGCAGGCGTCGACGTTGAGCCTGCTGCTGTCCGTCGTCACAGCGCTGCTGGCGGTGGTCATCCTGGTGCTGCTCTGGAGGCGGGAGTCCACCGACTTCTACGACGCGAGGTCCCGGCCCGCCTACACCTGACCCTGCGGGTGCCGCATCCCTCGAAGCTCGAGCCGCACGATGTCCCGGACTGACCAGGCGTTCCCACGACGGCTGGTGTCCCGTGCCGCGCCACCCCTGATCGTGGTCGGGCTCGTCGTCCTGTCGTTGAACCTGCGTCCGGTCGCGGTGAGCGTCGGCCCGCTGCTCGACGACATCCGGCGCGGTGTGGGCATGGGCGCGACGACGGCCGGCCTGCTCACCACGCTGCCGGTGCTGTGCTTCGCGGGCTTCGGATACCTGGCGCCCTGGTGCGCACGGACCTTCGGTGTGCACACGGTGGTGCTCGCCTCCCTGGTGGTCACCATCCTCGGGGTGACGACGCGGGCGGCGGCGGGCTCGTCCGCGCTGTTCCTGGCCGCCACCGTCCCGGCGCTGGCAGGGGTGGCGACCGCCAACGTGCTCATCCCATCGCTGGTCAAGCGGCACTTCCCGCACCGGATCGGCACGATGACCGCCGTCTACACGACAGCGTTGGCGATCGGTCTGACGGCTGGATCGGTGCTGACCGTACCCTTGGCCGACGCGACCGGCTCCTGGCGCGGCGGACTGGCGTCCTGGGCTGTGCCCGTGCTGCTCGCCGTGGTCCCGTGGGTCGCGCTGGCCCGGCGCGACGTCCGCCCCGCCGACAACCCACCGGCCGCCCTGACAGCGGTGTCACTCGTCCGGTCACCGCTGGCCCTGACGATGGCGCTGTTCTTCGGCCTGCAGTCGATCCAGGCCTACGCCGTCTTCGGCTGGCTTCCGCAGATCTTCCGCGATGCCGGTTTCTCCGCCGCTACCGCGGGGCTGCTGCTCGGGATCACCACCGCCACGAGCATCCCGATCTCCTTGGTGCTCCCCGGCCTCGCCGCCCGCGGCCGGCATCTGCCGCTCGTCATCGTCGGCCTCTGCTCGGCGTACCTGCTCGGCTATCTCGGCCTCATGCTGGACGCGCGAGGCGCTCCCTGGCTCTGGGCGCTCCTCATCGGCATCGGTGGCGGCATCTTCCCGCTGGCGCTCACGCTGATCAGCCTGCGGGCGCGGACGAGCGACGGTACGGCGGCGTTGTCGGGCTTCGCCCAGAGCCTCGGCTACCTGCTAGCCGGCGGTGGCCCTTTGATGATGGGGATGCTGTACGGCGCCACTGGAGGGTGGACCGTACCCCTTGTCGTGCTCATCGTCCTGCTCTTTCCGCAGGTGGTGAGCGGCCTCCTGGTGAGCCGCCACAGGTTCGTCGAGGACGAGCTCGACCGCCGATCCGTCCCGACGCCGGCCGGGGGGTGAGGCACCCTACGCTCGAGACGTGGAGCTGCTCGCACGCGGGCGTGAGGCCGACGTCTTCACGCTCGACCAGGACACCGTGCTCCGGCGGTGCCACGACTCCCGCGCACGGTGCGAGCCGGCCGCCGCACTGATGGAGTGGGTCCACGCCGGTGGCTACCCGGTCCCCCGCGTCCACTGGGTGGACGGTCCCAAGATGGTGCTCGACCGTGTCAGCGGGCCGACTCTGCTCGACTCCCTCGCCAGCGGTACGACGACCGCCGCGGCGGGTGGAGCACTGCTGGCGGACCTGCACCATCGCCTTCACGCGCTGGCACCGCCTCCCGGCACCGAGCCTGGCCTCGTCGTCCGGCACCTCGACCTGCACCCCGGCAACGTCATGCTGGCCTCCTCAGGTCCAGTGGTCATCGACTGGCGCAACAGCGACGCTGGCGTCGCCGCCGTCGACGTGGCGCTCAGCGGCCTGATCCTCGCGGAGGTGGTATGCGGCCGTGGACCGTATGCCGGCCCAGCCCGCGCCGTACTCGACGCCTATCTCTCCACCATCGGCCCGGTCGACGAGCCGGCCGCCGAGGCCGCTCGCCGTTACCGCGCAGCGGACCCGTTGCTCTCCGAGCCGGAGAAGGCGCTGCTCTCCACCGCCACGACGCTGCTGAGGCGCACCCGGCACTGACGTCCTGCGGGCGGCGCTGATCGCAGCGACGGCGTTGAGCGCTTCGGCCGTGGCGGCCGCCCCGTAAGGTCAGGACGTGGCGACGGTCGGATCGGTGAACGTGGGGCGGCCGCGGCCGAACCCCTACAAGCAGACCCGGTCGACCGGCATCGTCAAGGAGCCGCAGCCGGGCGCCGTCGAGGTCCGCGCTCCCGGCACCAAGTCGAGCGGGTTGGGGAGCGGTCTCGTCGGTGACCACATCGGCGACCGGCGCCATCCCGGCGGCGACGACCAGGCCGTCTACGCGTTCGCGCGGGAGGACCTCGACCGGTGGCAGCAGCGACTCGCCCGCCCGCTCGCCAACGGCTCGTTCGGAGAGAACCTGACGACGCTGGACATCGACCTGCACTCCAGCCGCCTCGGCGAGCGCTGGCGCATCGGCAGCCACCTCGAGCTCCAGGTCACCTGCCCTCGCCTGCCCTGCTCAACGTTCCGTGGCTGGATGCAGGAGCGCGGGTGGCTCAAGACCTTCACCGCGGACGCTCGGCCGGGCGCCTACCTGCGCGTGGTCAGCCCTGGGTCCGTCCAGGAGGGCGACTCCATCGAGGTGGTCCACCGACCGGGTCATGCGGTGACGGTCGCCGTCGCCTTCCGCGCCCTCACGTTGGAGCCGTCGCTGCTACCCGGGCTGGTGGCGGCGGGGGACGACCTGTGCGACGACCTGCGCCGGTCGGTGAGGCAAGCAGCGCCGGATGCTGTCAGGCGGAGTGAACGGCCCAGTTGAACGGCGGCCCGTCCATCGGCCGGAGCAGACGGACTCGCATCCAGATCGCCATCATCATCTCAGCGGCGGCAGCTGAGTCGATCCCTCCGAGATCGAGGATCTGAGCCGGCCGCCAGCCGAAGGACGCGAGCAGCTCGCTGACGGTGGTCTTGGCTGCGGCGTCGTCGCCGCTGAGGAAGACGACGTGGTCACCCGGCACGAGCGACGGGTCGGCCATCACCCGGCAGTTCATCGTGTTGAGGGACTTGACGACGCGGGCCGCGGGAAAGGCGGCCTGGATCCGCTGGCCAAGGCTGCTGGTCGCGGTGGCAGCGGGTTGCGCGAAGCCGTCCTTCACTGGCACGAGCTCGTTGGCGACGTCGAGCAGTGTTGTGCCCGCGAGCTGGTCGGCGCCGGCCAGCTCCAGCGCTTCCAAGGAGTGCAGACCGTTCGTCGCGTTGATGACGAGCGGCGCCGACGCTGCGGCATCCGCGAACGAGCCCGTGGTGATCCCGTCCCGCCCGGTGAAGGCGTCCAGGCTCGACGAGCCGGCGGACCGGGCTCCGACCGTGACGCTGTAGCCGACCTCCGCCGCCCGCAGGGCGAGCGTCTGACCGACGACTCCGGTGCCGAGCACTGCGATCTCTGCCATGCCGTGTCCTTCGTTGTCGGAGCTGTCGGGTCAGACGACGGCGAGGGGAAGCAGCGTCCGACCGGTCGGTCCGACCTGGATCTCGGTCCCCATCTCGGGGCACACGCCGCAGTCGTAGCACGGCGTCCAGCGGCAGTCGTCGACCTCGACCTCGTTGACCGCGTCCTGCCAGTCCTCCCACAGCCAGTCCCGGTCGAGCCCGGAGTCCAAGTGGTCCCAAGGGAGGACTTCCGCGTAGTCGCGCTCGCGGGTGGTGTACCAGTCGAGGTCGACGGGCTCCGCTGCGAGGGCGCGCTCGGCTGCGTCGTACCAGCGCTGGTAGGAGAAGTGCTCGCTCCAGCCGTCGAACCGGCCGCCGTCGCGCCATACCTCCTCGATGATCGCGCCGACTCGGCGGTCCCCGCGCGACAGCAGCCCCTCGACGATGCCGGGCTTGCCGTCGTGGTAGCGGAAGCCGATCGAGCGGCCGAACTGCTTGTCCCGTTGTACGACGTCACGCAGCTTCTTGAGCCGGGCGTCGGTGGTCTCGTGGTCCAGCTGCGACGCCCACTGGAAGGGCGTGTGCGGCTTGGGGACGAAGCCGCCGATCGACACCGTGCACCTGATGTCGCGCCGGCCCGAGACCTCGCGTCCAGTCGCGATGACCTTGCGGGCGAGGTCGGCGATCGCCAGCACGTCCTCGTCGGTCTCCGTCGGCAGGCCACACATGAAGTAGAGCTTGACCTGGCGCCAGCCGTGCGAGAAGGCCGCGGACACCGTGTTGATCAGGTCTTCCTCGGACACCATCTTGTTGATGACCCGCCGCAGCCGCTCCGATCCGCCTTCGGGGGCGAACGTGAGGCCGGACCGCCTGCCGTTGCGGGAGAACTCGTTGGCAAGCGTGACGTTGAAGGCGTCGACCCTCGTCGACGGCAGCGAGAGTGAGACGTTCGTGCCGTCGTAGCGGTCGCCAAGGCCCTTCGCCACCTCGGCGATCTCGCTGTGGTCGGCGGAGGACAGCGACAACAGCCCCACCTCCTCGAAGCCGGACCGCTGGATCCCCTTCTCGACCATGTCGCCGATCGTGGTGATCGACCTCTCCCGCACGGGACGAGTGATCATGCCCGCCTGACAGAAGCGGCAGCCGCGGGTGCACCCGCGGAAGATCTCCACCGAGTAGCGCTCGTGCACGGTCTCGGCGAGCGGCACGAGAGGCTTGCTCGGATAGGGCCACTTGTCGAGGTCCATCAGCGTGTGCTTGTGCACCCGCCACGGAACACCTGACCGGTTCGGAGCGACCCGTCGGATCCGGCCGTCCGGCAGGTAGTCGACGTCGTAGAACTTGGGGATGTAGACGCCACCTGAGGCAGCCAGCCGCATCAGCAGCTCGTCGCGCCCACCTGGACTGCCGTCGCCCTTCCACTCCCGGACGACCGCACTGATCGCCAGCACGATCTCCTCGCCGTCACCAAGGACAGCAGCGTCGATGAACGCCGCGACCGGCTCGGGGTTGAAGGCCGAGTGCCCACCGGCGATGACGACTGGGTGACTGTCGTCGCGGTCGACCGCGTGCAGCGGGATGCCGGCGAGGTCGAGAGCCGTGAGCATGTTCGTGTAACCCAGCTCCGTCGCGAACGAGACCCCGAGGAGATCGAAGGCGCCTACTGGACGGTGGCCGTCTACGGTGAACTGCGGGATCGCGTGGTCGCGCATGACGCGCTCCATGTCGGGAAAGACCGCGTACGTGCGCTCCGCGAGGATCCAGTCGCGCTCGTTGAGGATCTCGTAGAGGATCTGCAGGCCCTGGTTGGGAAGGCCGACCTCGTAGGCGTCCGGGTACATCAGCGCCCACCGCACCGACGCGCTGTCCCAGTCCTTGGTCGTCGAGTTGAGCTCGCCTCCGACGTACTGGATGGGCTTCTGCACCGTCGGCAGCAGCGGCTCGAGCTGGGCGAAGACGGACGGAACGGGCATGGTGGCGGGCACTCCCCGGTAGGTGTGGTCGGCTCCAGGGTACGACGCCCTGCCGCACCCGTGGGTCACCCGGCCGGGGCCGGCTCGTCCGTCGCTGGCAGGTCCCCCAACAGCTGGCGCATCTCGTCGAGCCCGAAGAAGCGCGCGACGTGGCGAGCCGAACGCGGCCCGATGTCGACCCCAGCACCCGCGGCCAGCAGCCGCGTCACGATGTCGGTCGAGCGGCGGAAGACGGCGGCACCCAGCGCCGTCTGACCGTTGTCGTTGATCCGGTCGACGTCTGCTCCGCGACCCAGGAGGAGCTCCACCGCCAGCCCCTGAACGTGGTAGGCGGCCAGGATCAGCAACGTGTCACCGCGGTCGTTGGTCAGGTCGACCGGTCTTCCGCCGTCGAGGTAGGCGCTCAGGGATAGCACGTCGCCGGACCGCGCCCAGTCGAACGCCTGCTGCAGCAGCGCCAGCTCGTCCGCCGTCAGGTCCACGTCACATCGCAGGCGGGACGGCGGACTCCATGACGTCGGGCGCCCGCTCCCACACGCGGTGCAGACCGAGCGCCGTTGTAAGGGCGGCGCTGAAGGCCTTGTCCGGTGACCCACCGAGCAGGACCCCGGGGCCGTCCTGGGGGATGCTGGCGAGCTCCAGGGCGGTGGACCCGCTGCCCCAGGCGCCAACCGGCTTGCAGTGCCGGTAGGCCTCCTGCAGCAGCAGCGTGAGCTTGATGTCGCCGGTCGGCGTCGTACCGTCCGCGACCAGGAGTGCGTCGAACTCGATGGACCGCGTGGTCAGGAGCGTCCGATCGACGATCTCCCGCTGCCGGCCGTGCTTGAGGGTTCCGCCGACCGGTGCGATGACGTGCACGGTTGCGCCGAGCTTGTCCATGGTCTTGCGAAGCTTGGCGATGCCCGCGAGGTCGGCCGAGGCGTCGGCGACCACGCCGATCTTGCGCCCGGCGATCGGACCCGGCACCACCGCGAACTGTGACAGCGCCGGCGACGGTACGACGTCCTGGGCCGGCGAGCCCTTCGGCGCCGGCAGGCCAAGACCCGCTGCAACGGCAGCGCACAGGTCAGCGTCGACGTTCGCCAGCACCTGGAGCTCCCGCTCCTTGATGGCCTGCTCGTAGCACTTGCCCAGCTCGAAGGTGAACGCCTCGACGATGTGCGCCTGCTCCAGCCCGGTCATGCTGCGGTAGAACAGCGTGGCCTGCGAGAAGTGGTCGTCGAAGGAGACCGGAGCGGCCCGCTCGACGACGCCGTCGACCGGCCGCGGAAGCTGGACGTAGCCGTGGTCCTTGTCATCGGCCGTCATCGGCATGCCGTCGTCGATCGAGTTCGGCGAGTACGGCGCCAGGCTGGTGTGGATGGCGGTCTGGTGCATGCCGTCGCGGAGCATGTCGTTCACCGGAGCATGCGGGCGGTTGATCGGCAGCTGCGCGAAGTTCGGACCGCCGAGACGGGTGAGCTGGGTGTCCAGGTAGGAGAACAGCCGCGCCTGCATGAGCGGGTCGTTCGTCACCTCGATGCCCGGTACCAGGTGGCCGGTGTGGAATGCGACCTGCTCGGTCTCGGCGAAGAAGTTCGTCGGGTTGCGGTTGAGGGTGAGCTTGCCGACCCGCTGCACCGGGACGAGCTCCTCCGGCACGATCTTGGTGGGGTCCAGCAGGTCGATGCCCTGAAACGTCTCGGTCCCGTCGTCCGCCATCACCTGGATGCCGAGCTCGTACTCGAGGAACGCGCCCGCCTCGATGCCGTCGGCCATGTCCCGGCGGTGGAAGTCGGGGTCGAACCCCATCGCGATCTGCGCCTCCTCCCACACCAACGAGTGCACGCCGGCGACGGGCTTCCAGTGGAACTTGACGAGGCTGGTGTCTCCCTTGTCGTTCACCAGGCGGAAGGTGTGGACGCCGAAGCCCTCCATCGTCCGGAAGGACCTCGGGATCCCGCGGTCGCTCATGTTCCACATGACGTGGTGGGTGGCCTCGGTGTGCAGGGACACGAAGTCCCAGAACGTGTCGTGGGCGGACTGGGCCTGGGGGATCTCCCGGTCCGGGTGCGGCTTGGCGGCGTGGATGATGTCGGGGAACTTGATGCCGTCCTGGATGAAGAAGACCGGCATGTTGTTCCCGACGAGGTCGAAGGTTCCCTCGTCGGTGTAGAACTTCACCGCGAACCCACGGGTGTCGCGCGCGGTGTCGGCGGAGCCCCGTGACCCCAGCACGGTCGAGAACCGCGTGAAGACTGGGGTCTGGTGACCCTTCTCGGCCAGGAACGCCGCCTTGGTCACCGACTTGGCGGTGCCGTAGGACTCGAAGACCCCGTGCGCCGCGGCGCCGCGGGCGTGCACGACGCGTTCCGGGATGCGCTCGTGGTCGAAGTGGGTGATCTTCTCGCGCAGATGGAAGTCCTCCAGCAGCGTCGGACCACGCGAGCCCGCCTTGAGCGAGTGGTCGGTGTCCGGCATCCGAACGCCCTGCGCCGTGGTCAGGTAGTTCCCTGCCTGGGAGCGGGCGTCGTCGAGCGGCGGGGTCTCACCCGTGACGACCCCGGTGGGGCTCGTTGGCGCAGGGGCGCTTTGGTCTGGCTGGCGGGTCGGCATCGGAGAACTCCAAGTCTGTGCGACATACGGTCATCGGCTGCCCGGGACGTACCCAGGTGCGGGGCTGTCGAAAAGGGCGGCGAAGCATCGAGGCTGGCGTGGGTACAGGTCCGCCATGGGACTTTGGGGCGGCACCGCCAAGGAGGACGTCGCACAGGACGAGCTGCTCGCAGTCCTGTACGACGTTTTCGCGGCGTACCGACTCGTCACGCTGATCAAGGACGACAAGATCGCGGAGGACTTCCGCAACCTGGTCTTCCGGCGGTTCGGGGAGCCGAGTGTTCCCCATCCGCACAAGGTCAGCTACGTCATGTCGTGCCCGTGGTGCCTGAGCATGTACTTCGCGGCCGTGGCGGTGGCCGGCCGCAAGACGTTCCCCCGCCTGTGGGGGCCGGTGGCCAAGGGCCTGACGTTCTCCGCGCTCACGGGCTTGATGGCCGAGTCCCGGACCCGCGCCCAAGAAGCCGCGGCCTGACCCAGCGCTTCGCTCGCGCAAAGATCCGACAGGCAGATCGTCCCGACGATCTGGTAGTCGGATCTTGGGGCGGCTGGTGCGCAGCTAGTAGCGGCGAGTGCGGCCGATGCGGCCGCGGAGTACGACGCCCAGGCTGATCGAGCGCTCCGTGCGCAGGTGGATGTTGAGCAACAGCCCGAGGGCCAGCAGCGACGCGAACATGGACGTCCCGCCGTACGACACCAAGGGCAGGGGCACACCGGTGACGGGCATGATGCCGAGGCACATCCCGATGTTCTGGAAGGCCTGGAACCCGAACCAGCAGACGATGCCCGCGCCGGCGAGTCTGCCGAACGTGTCGTCGGAGCGAGAGGCGATCCGCAGCGCCCGCCACAGCAGGACCAGGAAGAGTCCGACGATCGCGACGGACCCGATCAGCCCCAGCTCCTCCCCCGCCACCGTGAAGATGAAGTCGGTGTGCTGCTCGGGGACGAAGCCGGACTGGGTCTGCGAGCCGTGGAAGAGACCCTGCCCGAACAAGCCGCCGTTGCCGATCGCGATCCGGGCCTGGGTGGTGTTGTAGCCGGCGCCGCGCGGGTCGAGTGTCGGGTTCATGAAGGCCGCGAAGCGCAGCAGCTGGTAGCCCTTCAGCAGACCCAGCTGCACTGCGGCGTACGACGCGCCGACCGTCACCGCCACGAGGCCGAGGAGCCACCGCTTCGGGGCGCCCGCGACCGCGACGAGGCCGAACACGGTGGCCGCGAGGACCAGCAGCGTGCCGAGATCAGGCTGCGCGACGATCAGCGCAGCAGGCACCGCGGCGATCGCCAGCGCCCCGACGACGTCGGCGTCGCGCAGGCTCCCGCGGTTACGGCTCTCGATCCGCTCCGCGAGCAGCAGCGCCATGCCGGCGATCACGCCCAGCTTGGCGAACTCGGCCGGCTGGATGGACAACCCGCCGATGAGGATCCAGGACCGGGACCCGTTGATCACCGACCCGAACGGCGACAGCACGAGAAGGAGCCCGATGACCGCACCGAGGTAGACCACGGGTGTCCAGATGCGCACCCACCGGTGGTCGGTCGCGGCCACCACGGTCGCCAGCCCGATCCCGATCGCGATGTTCGTGACGTGCTTGGTGACGAGAGCGGTCGGGGCGCTCCCGGTCAGGCTCGCGTTGTGCGCGGTGGACGACCACACGAGCAGGGTGCCGAGCACCAGCAGAGCGACGGCGCAGGCCACCAGCAGCCAGTCGAGGCGCTGCCAGGTGCTGCGGCTCTCGTCGACGTTGACGCGCCGGGACGCTCGCGTGGTGGACGCCGTCGACGTGACGGTCATCGGGAGCCCCCTGGGAGCTGGGTGGCGGGGGTTCGCTGCCCCCCCACGTAGTCGCGAGCCGGGGAGCGCAGCCCGGGCGGGGCGATCGCCCCGTCTGGCTTGAAGACGGGCAGCGCCGCCGGCGGCTTGGCAGCAGGCTGGGCTGCCAACGCCTTGTCGACGCTCGTGCCGTCGATGCCGTAGAGCGACTCCCAGATGGCACGGACCGCCTCGCCGGAGGTCCCCGACCCAGTGCCGCCTTGCGAGATCTGCATCAGCACGACGTACTGCTTGTCGTAGCTCGCCACCCAGGACGTGGTCTGCTTGCCGTAGACCTCGGCGGTCCCCGTCTTGCTGCGCACATGCACCACACCCAGCGGGAAGCCACCCATCTTCCATGCCATGGTGCCGGTCTTGGCCGTTCCGAGCAGCGCGGTGTCGATGTAGTGTAGGACGCTTCGCGGGACCTTGACCGTGCTCGCTCGCTTCGGCTCGATGCGCTTCACCACCGTGCCGTCGGGGCGAACGACAGCCGCTCCCACGCGCGGCTCCCACAAGGTGCCGCCGTTGGAGATAGCGGCGTAGGCGACCGCGAGCTGGAGCGGGGTCAGCAGCGTGTCACCCTGACCGATCACGAAGTTGACGGCGTCCCCGGCGCGGTACTGCCAGCCGTCGATGCAGAACTCTCGGGCGAACACGTGGATGAAGTCCATCTGGGGGGACTTCCCGAGCTTGCAGTAGTAGTCCTTGTTGGCCTTCCAGTACGACAGCTTCCACTGCCGGTCGGCGATCCGGCCCGCCACCTCACCGGGCAGATCGATCCCCGTCGCACGTCCGAAGCCGAACTTCTTGGCGTTGTCGACGAGCGGGTCGTCGGCGTGCACGTCGGTGGCGTCTGAGCCCGACCGCACCCACTCCTGGTATCCGACGCGGTAGAAGAAGGTGTCGCACGAGATCTGCAGGGCCTTGGCGAAGTCGATGTAGCCGTAGGCCGCGGACTCGTAGTTCTTGAACGTGCGCGCCCCCACCTGGAACGACGAGGAGCAGTCCAGCCGCGTCCGCGGCGTGAACCCGTGCGTGAGCGCCCCCGCGGTGCTGAACGGCTTGAACGTCGACCCGGGCGCGTACTGTCCCTGGTCGGCGCGGTTGAGCAGTGGCATCTGTCCCTGCTCGCTGTAGAGCCGGTCAAGGTCGCGCTGGGTGATCCCGCCGACCCACACCGACGGGTCGTAGGTGGGGTAGCTCGCCATGGCGACGACGCGGCCGTTCGTCGCGTCGAGGACGATCGCCGACCCCGAGTCCGCGGCGTACTTGGTGCCGGTGACGGGGTCGACGGTCCGCCGGGCCGTCATAATGGCGCCCCTGAGCTGGCGCTCCACGACGGACTGCACCTTGGCGTCGATGCTGGTGACCAGCGTGTCGCCCAGCGTCGGCGCGGTGAGGCTCTTGTCGCCGATGACCCGGCCCATCGAGTCGACCGACACCTCCTGCACCCCAGGCGTCCCTCTCAGATAGGTGTCGTAGGTCTGCTCCAGGCCCGACCTGCCCACCATCGACTGCTGGTTGAGTCCGGGCAGGTCGTGTCGTCGGTCGGCCGCCAGCTCGGCCTCCGTGATGGGTGAGAGATAGCCCAGCACGTGCGCCGCGTTGACGCCGTACGGTGACGGGTAGGCCCGAACCTGCTCGGCCGAGGCCCGCACGCCCGGGTAGTCCTCCGACTGCTCGAGGATGGCGGCGGCGGCTTGCTGGCTCACGTCCTCCGCGACCGGCACCGGTGCGTACGGTGAGCCGTTCCAGCACACGGGCGGCGGCGGTGCCCCCGCCTCGCCGCAGTCCTTCATCCGCTGGACGAGGGTGGCCCGGTCGGTGCCGAGACTGGCGGCGAGCCGGTTGAAGACCGTGGTGCGCCGGTGCTCACTCAGCTTGTCGATGATGCTGCGGTCGACCGTCACCACCCAGGACGTCCGGTTCGCGACCAGCGGACGACCCTGGTCGTCGACGATCAGCCCACGGGGCGCCGGGATCTCGACGTCGCGGACGGCGTTGCTGACCGCGGCGGCCTGGTACGTCTGCTCGCCCTTCACCTGGATGTACCACAGCCGCGCGAACAAGGTGGCGAACAGCGACAACACCATGACCTGCACGACGACCAGCCGTGACTGGGACCGAGCCCGGAACGCCGCCATCGTGCTACCAACGCTCGGCGGGCTCGAGCCGGCGGAAGCACAGCACGAGCAGCGGGATCACGAGCGGTGTCAGCAGCACGTCATACAGCACGGCGAGCGGTACGACGTGAAAGGCCGAGGCCACGGTGACCGACGGCTCACCGACCACGAGGCCGGACAACGCGTAGACCGACGTCCCGATGAAAGCTCCCGCGGCGACGATCAGCACCGTGCTCAGCAGCGACCGCGCACCCTCGGGTCGGGCCAGGCCGGTGAGACAGCCCACGACCACGAGGGCGAGCGCCCAGCGCCCCGCGATGTGGTCGGCCGGTGGTGCGACGTCGAGCACCAGCCCGGCGGCGAAGCCCACTCCGGCGGCGTACGTCGGACCGCGCACCAATGCCGCTCCGACGACGAGCAACAGCGCGAGGTCCGGCGCGACGCCGTCGAGGGCGAAGTGGTTGAACACGCTGAGCTGCACGGTCACCGTGACCACCACCAGCACGGCCACCACGAAGATCCGCAGCGCCCTCGTCATCGGCTGCTCCCGCTGGCCACCGTGGTGCCGATGGGATGGCGCGACGTGATCACGCCGACCACGTCGAGAGCGGAGAAGTTCACGTAGGGCACGACCATCGCCGTCTCGGTCAGCTCGGCGGGGGACGACTGGACACTCACGACGCGACCGATGGGGATCCCCGGGAGGTACGGGGCGGCGTTCCGAGATCCCCACGTCAGAACGGTGTCGCCCGGCTTGGGGCTCACTGTGTGGTCGACGAGGCTCAACGTCAGTCGCCCGTCACCGCTGATGTCACCGGTGCCGTCGAGGAAGCCGAGCTCCATCGAGCTGCCCAGCCGGCCGCCCACCGTCGAGTCGCGGTCGATGACGAGCAGCACGGTGGCGGCGGACCTCGACGCGGCGATGACGCGTCCGACGAGGCCGTTCGCGTTGATCACGGTCAGGTCCGGCAGCACGCCCTCGTCGGTGCCGGCGTCGATCGTGACCGTGCGGGAGAACGACTGTGCCGGACCCAGGGCGACGACCTGCGCCTGGACGACGGAGTAGCCGTTGTCGTCGGCGAAGCTTCCGATCGTGTCGACCTCGGCAGATCGGACGGCGTTGGCCTGCTGGGCGCGCAGCTGGGTCCGGAGGCTCTCGTTGGACCGTTGCAGCGCTGCGTTGCGACTGCGGACGTCCGAGAGGGTGCCGAAGGAGTCGGAGATCGAGGTCAGCGGGCGGACCACGGCGCCGGCGGAGTCCTCAGCGGGACCGAGAACAGCGCCCACCGCCGTGCGCAGCGGGTCGACCGGTGAGGAGGAGGTCCCGTGCCCGGCGTCCAGGGTCATGATCGTGACACACGACAGCACCAGCAGGCCGAGAGCGGCCCGCGAGCGGCGGGGGTCGTCCGACATCGCGGGTTATCTCCGCTGCTCGGAGACGAGGACCTGCTGCAGCGCGTCGAACTCCTCGACGCACTTGCCGGCACCGAGCGCGACGCAGTCGAGCGGCGAGGGGGCGATGTGGACGGGCATGCCGGTCTCGTGGCGCAGCCGCTCGTCGAGCCCGCGCAGCAAGGCGCCGCCGCCCGCCAGCACGACCCCGCGGTCCATGATGTCGCCCGCGAGCTCGGGCGGCGTCTTGTCGAGCGTCGTACGGACGGAGTCGATGATCGCGTGCAACGGCTCTTCAAGGGCCTGGCGCACCTCTGCCGACGAGATCACGACGTTGCGGGGAAGGCCGCTGACCATGTCGCGCCCGCGGATCTCGGCCTCGGGCTCGGCGAGCAGCGGGAACGCCGAGCCGAGGGCCGTCTTGATCTCCTCGGCGGTGCGCTCGCCGAGCATCAGCGCGTGCTCCTTCTTCATCCAGCTGATGATCGCCTGGTCGAGGTCGTCGCCCGCGGTGCGGATCGACTGGCTCGTCACGATGCCCCCGAGGCTGATGACGGCGACCTCGGTGGTGCCGCCGCCAATGTCGACGATCATGTTGCCGGTGGCCTCGTGCACGGGCAGGCTCGCACCGATGGCAGCGGCCATCGGCTCCTCGATGATGTAGATGCGACGGGCGCCCGCCTGGTAGCCGGCCTCCTTCACCGCCCGCTGCTCGACAGCGGTGATGCCGGAGGGAACACAGATCACGAGGCGCGGCTTGGCGAAGTACTGCCGGCGGTGTACGCGCTGGATGAAGAACCGCAGCATCTGCTCGGTCGCCTCGAAGTCGGCGATGACACCGTCCTTGAGTGGCCGGATGGCGAGAATGGAGTCCGGTGTCCGCCCGATCATGCGCTTGGCCTCGGAGCCGACGGCCAAGATCTCGCGCGTCTGCGCGTTCATGGCGACGACGGACGGCTCGTTGAGCATCACACCCTTGCCGCGGACGTAGACAAGAGTGTTCGCCGTCCCCAGGTCCACCGCCATGTCGCGGCCGATGATGCTGTTGCCCATCCGTCCGCTGGTCCTTTCGCGCCACGACACTCAGCCGAGCGCGCCGTGTGGCCAGGGCGCTGCCGGCAACCTGCGCTCAGGCTAGGGCGGCAGGCGACCGGGATGAGGCAGACACTTCGGGCGCGCGCAACTTTTCCGGTGGATGGCTTTTTCCCCGTGGACGGCTTCGCGGAGCGGCTGGCAGGGATAGGTCAGGGGCAGCGCTCAGCTGACGGTGACGGCCCAACAGATCGCTGACCTGTCATGCAGGAGCGTCCACCCCGTCCGGTCCGGCCATTGAACGGCGGTCCCCGCGCCGATCCGCCCGTGCAGCCACCGCTTGGACACCGGGAGACAACCCTCGGAGCTCTGCCGTTGCAGGGTCTGCGCTCCCGGATAGGTGCTGCGGTCCGGGAGCGGCGCGACGCCGATGGCACGCAGCACATGGGGGCGCGTACAAGACACCTGGCGTCCTCGCGTGAAGTCCGGTGCCGTGCGGCAGGCGCGCAGGCTGTCCGGCAAGGGTCCGGCCAGGAGACCTTGAACGTCGGCCGGCAGATCCGCCAATGCCATGCCGTCGCGGCCACCGATCACCAGGTCGCAGCGGAACCAGCGAGCGCCTCTGCCGAGCTGCTCGGAGTCCGGCAGGAAGAAGGCGAGTCCGACGACGGTCGTGTGCTGGGCCGCAGCGTCCCCGCCGACCGTGCGCTGCCACATCGTCGTACAGCGCTGCAGCGCCAGGTCGCCGAGCGCGCCACTCGTCAGGTTCGTGCTCGTGATCCGCCACGACGGGAAGGCCCCGACGCCAATGGTGACGCTCGTGTGCGCCGAGCGGCAACCGACTGTCGGCGTCGCGTTCGTCGCGGCGCTCACGTCAGCTGCAGTCAGTACCCGGCACGCGCCGACGACCGGGGTGTCGGGGCCCAGGTCAGCGGCGGCGCTCGAGGACGCGTCCGAGGAGCAAGATGCCGAGAGCATGACCAGCGCGAGCAGGCCGCCCGCGCGGCTGGCCGCTCGGGCGGGCGACGGGGCGCGGCTGGCGGCCCGGGCGGGCCTCGCGGCGCGTCGGAACAGGGACATCATGCGCCGCACTGGTCTCCCCCCAGTGTCCAGGTTCAGTGCAGCACGCTACACCAGCGGTCTGAGGCGCCGACGAATATGGTCGGGACATGACCTACTCCAAGACAGCAGCCGCGACACTGCACATGGCCGACTGGTCGGAGGCCGTCAAGGCCGACATCGACGAGAGGCAAGGATCAGAGCGACACGGTGTCTACTACCCCAAGCGCGGTCTGACCTTCGCCGAGGCCTCCTTCACCTACACCGGCGACATGGCGGGCAGCAGCACGGCGCTCTTCCTCCTCGCGTACCTGGACGGCGCCGCTCCGACGCTGGCCTTCGAGCGGTTCATCGGGAGCATCGGCGGGCTCGAAGGAAGCTGCGTCCTGCGGGCGACCGGCACCCATTCGCCGGAGGCCGTGGAGGGCCACTACGAGGTGGTGCCTGGCCTCGGAACGGGCGAGCTCGCCACCCGGCGCGGTGAGATCGATCTGCGGCTCGCCGGTGAGGCGCCGGACGGGTATCCGCTGACCCTGCGGTACGACGTCGACTGACCGCCTCTCCGCAGGGTCGGGACCCGCCTTGAGCTTTGCGGGTGGGCCTGGCTACCCCAACCCCTCGGGATGCGTCGTACGGCGGAGCACCGACACGGATCCTGAGGTGTCAGGGCGGTCCCGGCTACCCCAACCCCTCACGATCGACCGGCGCCTCCAGCTCCGCGACCCCAACTCCTCGAGAGCACAGCGCCAAGCCGCGACCCGAACCCCTCACGGCGCGCAGCGTCGACCCGAGACCACCGCGTCAGCCGCGACCCGGAACGTGCGGCGCCAGCCAGCGGGTCTACAGCTCAGGGAACCAGAGAGCGATCTCGCGACCTGCCGACTCGGCTGAGTCGGAGCCGTGCACCAGGTTCTCGCGGTTGGACACGCTCAGGTCCCCGCGG
>JBBSIF010000022.1:0-28889 GCA_038232255.1 Propionibacteriales bacterium | reverse complement strand
GGCAGCCGCTGGTGTGGTCCTGGACGGAGAGCGAGCACCGGGACGGGCGCACGCGGTGGACCGTGCTGAAGGGCGGCTCCTGGTTCGCGGCGAAGGGCTCGGAATGGTACGTCGACGGCGGGCCGCGGGAGCCGGAGTGGTCGGTGCGGCTGCTGCTGACCGGCGGCGGCACCGGTCGCTCGGAGTGCATCGGCTTCCGCTGCGCGGTGGACCTGCCGCGTCAGGTCGCGGACGACGGGTCCGTCGCATGAGCGGACCGCTCGCGGGAGTCCGGGTGGTCGACGCGGCGACTCTCTTCGCCGGGCCGCTCGCGGCGACGTATCTCGGTGACTTCGGCGCCGAGGTCGTGAAGGTCGAACATCCCCGGCGGCCGGATGCCGCCCGTGGGCACGGCCTCAGCAAGGACGGCATCGGCCTGTGGTGGAAGACACTGGGCCGCAACAAGCGCACGATGACGATCGACCTCGCCTCCTCCGCCGGGGCGGCGACCCTGCTGCGGCTGTTGGCGGACGCCGACGTGCTCGTTGAGAACTTCCGTCCCGGCACGCTCGAGCGTTGGGGGCTCGGCCCGGACCGGCTGCACACCGCGAACCCCCGTCTCGTGATGGCGCGCGTGACGGCCTTCGGCCAGGCCGGCCCGTACGCCGCTCGGCCTGGCTTCGGCTCCATCGCGGAGGCGATGAGCGGGTTCGCCGCCATCACCGGGGAGCCCGATGGTCCGCCGACGCTGCCACCGTTCGGGCTCGCCGACGGAATCGCCGCGCTGGCCACAGCGTTCGCCGTCCTCGCGGCGCTGCGGCACCGCGACCTCACCGGGCAGGGCCAGGTCGTCGACCTGGCGATCATCGAGCCGATCCTGATGATGCTGGGCGCTCCCCTGACGGCGTACCAGCAGCTCGGATACGTCCAGCCGCGCACCGGCAACCGGTCGGTCAACAACGCCCCGCGCAACGTCTACCGCACCGGCGACGGGGACTGGCTCGCCGTCTCCACGAGCTCGCAGAGCATCGCCGAGCGCGTGCTCCGACTCGTGGGCCGCGCCGACCTCGTCGAGCAGCCGTGGTTCACTCTGGGTGGTCAGCGGGCCCAGCATGGCGACGAGCTCGACGAGGCCGTCGGCGGCTGGGTCGCAGCCCGCTCGACGGACGACGTCGTCGCGGCCTTCGAGGACGCCCAGGCCGCCGTCGGTCGCGTCAACGACGTGCGCGGTGTGCTCGCCGACCCGCAGTACCAGGCGCTCGGCACCGCGCTCGAGGTCGACGATCCCGATCTCGGACCGCTCCTGATGCAGAACGTGCTGTTCCGGATGTCGGCGACACCGGGAGCCGTGCGCTGGCCCGGCCGGGGGCACGGAGCCGACACCGACGCGATCCTCACGGAGCTCGGGTTCTCCGCGGCCGACATCGCCGACCTGCGCGCGACGGGTGCGGTGTGAGCGCACGGGCGCCGGTCACTGCGCTCTACGTCCCCGGGAGCCGGCCCGACCGCTTCGACAAGGGCGCGACCTCGGGAGCGGACGTCGTGATCCTCGACCTGGAGGACGCGGTCGCGCCGGCGGACAAGCCCGCCGCCCGCGCCGACGTCGTCGCCTGGCTCGCCGCCGGCGGTCCCCCGGCGGCGGCGCCGGTCGCCGTACAGGTCCGCATCAACGCGCTTACGACGCCGTGGGGGGCCGACGACCTCGCGGCTCTCCCGCAGGGCGTCGACGTGCGCGTGCCGAAGGTGCAGACCGCGGCGGATCTCGAGGCGTCGGGCAGCCGCGACCTGCACGCGATCATCGAGAGCGCCGCCGGCGTGGAGGGGGCCTACGATCTCGCTCGCCATCCCCGGGTGCGCAGTCTCGCCCTGGGCGAGGCGGACCTGGCGGCCGACCTCGGCGTCAGCGACGAGTCTGCGTTGTCGTGGGTCCGCACGCGCCTGGTCGTCGCGGCGCGGGCCGCTGGGCTTCCCGCGCCGATGATGTCCGTGTTCGCGACGATCGCCGACCTGGACGGTCTGGCCGCCTCCTGTGCTGCCGGCCGAGCGCTCGGCATGCGGGGACGGACCGCCATCCATCCCTCGCAGCTGCCCGTCATCCGTCGAGCGTTCGCGCCGTCCCGCGCGGAGCTCGCCTGGTCTGACGAGGTGCTCTCCGCACTCGAGACGGCAGGAGGCGGAGTCGCGGTGCTGCGGAACGGCGCCATGGTCGACGCGGCGATGGCGCGCCGGGCACGCGACCTGCTCGACCGGAGCGGGTCCTGACACTGCTGGACATGGCAGGCTTGCGCCATGGCACCCACCTCCGGCTGGTACGCCGACCCGCGGGACGCCGGGCGGCTGCGCTACTGGGACGGGGAGGCCTGGACCGAGCACGTGACGCCGGCACCGGCACCGGCACCGGCACCGGAGGAGTCCGCGGCTGGGGGGCCGCAGTGGAGCTATCCGGGCGGACCGCCAGCGCAACAGCAGACGTGGCAGTACGGCACGCCGCCCTCGCACGCCGGCTCCCCCGCCGGCTCCCGCGGCCCCACCACCCCCGACGGAGTGCCGATCTCGACCTGGCTCCGGCGCCTGGCGGCCCGCCTGCTCGACGGGTTGATCGTGCTGGTCCTCAGCCTGCCGCTCACCGGCTACTTCCTCTACCGGTACGCCCAAGCCGTCGCCGACCAGGTGAACGACACGACGAGTCCGTCCCTGATGCCGAGCGACGCCGTGCTGCGGTGGGAGCTGCCCGTCGCGCTGCTGCTCCTCTTCGCGCAGGCCGTGTACGAGAGCCTGTCGCTGTGGCGATGGAGCGCCACTCCGGGGAAGCGGCTGATGGGGATCAGCGTTCGCCCGCTCGGCCAACCGGGTTCGCTCGGCTGGCCGGCGATCGTCCGCCGGGTCGGTTTCCTCTACGGGGTCAGTCTGCTGACCCTGTTCCCGGTGGTGTCGTACGTCGCCGCCATCGTCTGGCTGCTCGACTACCTGTGGCCACTGTGGAACACGCCACGGCAGGCCCTGCACGACAAGGCGGCGGGCACCGTGGTGGTCCGGGGGTCCGCGCAGCCCGGCGCCCTGCCGTCCGCCTGAGTGATAGGAAGGAACCATGGCTACCCACTCCACGTCCGTCTCCTACACCGTCCCGTCGATGAGCGACGAGGACGCCGTCGCCGTGATCGACGTCCTGCAGGACCGGCTGAACGCCCTGAACGACCTGGCCCTGACGCTGAAGCACGTGCACTGGAACGTCGTCGGGGAGAGCTTCATCGGTGTCCACGAGATGCTCGACCCCCAGGTCGACGCCGTTCGGCTGATGGTCGACGCCACCGCCGAGCGGATCGCGACCCTCGGAGGCTCCCCGAGCGGGACCCCCGGCGCCCTCGTGGCGCAGCGGTCCTGGGACGACTACTCCCTCGGCCGCGCTGATGCCATGGCCCATCTCGGTGCCCTCGACCTCGTCTACGCGGGCGTCGTGCAGGGACACCGCGAGGCCATCGAGACGACCGACGAGCCGGACCCGGTGAGCCAGGACATGCTGATCGGCCAGTCGAGCCTGCTGGAGCAGTTCCACTGGTTCGTCCGGGCGCACCTGGAGAACTCTGCGGGCAAGCTGACGACTGAGGGCGCCCAGACGGAGGAGACAGCCGCCCAGCAAGCCGCGGGCGGGAGCTGACCCGGGACCGTAGCCCCTAGGGCGCAGGGGTGTGCGCGTCCAGGAACGCGACGACGCGGCGCAGCGCGTCCGGGACCAGCTGCACGCCGTGAGCGACGCCCGGCTCGATCACGAGCTCGGCCGAAGGACGCTCTCGGGACAGCAGATGCGCGGCCTCGGCGAAGCTGGTGTCGTAGCGCGCGGCCCAGAGCTGGGTGGGAGTGTCCAGCGTCGAGATGTCGAGGGGCTTGCCGTCCGGGTCGTCCCAGACGGCAGGCGCTGACAGGCTGACCACCGCGTCCACCGGTGGCTTCGCCAGCAGCGCCGCGTTCAGCACGGCGTACCCACCCATCGACGCTCCCACCAGGGACACCGATGTCGCGCCGGAGGCGCGGCAGTGACGGACAGCGTCGAGCACGCTCAGCGCAAGGAGACGGTTGCTGCGCGCCCGGGCGCTGGAGTCGACACCCGGGAAGTCGAAGGCCAACGCCACATAGCCGGCCGCCGCCAGCCCCTGGGCGAGCGGGAGGAGCTGACAGCTGTCACCCAGGCTCTGGTGCGCGAGCACGACGTACCGGTCCCCGGACCCGAGCAGGTAGCCGCCCAGCCGACCGTCGGTGCCGAAGCGCACGGCACGTGCGGAGTCGGCGGGGCGCAGACAGTCGGCGCCCGCCTCGACTGGGCCAGGGGCAGAGCTGGTCGGCGCCGTCGTCGGCGGCGATGGCGAGCGGTGAACCGGACCGGTCGCACTCGAGTGCGGCGCCGCGGAGTCAGGCTCACCGGATCCGCCCGATCCGCAGGCGGCCAGGACCGTCGACGCTGCGACGGCAGCGGTTGCGAGGCGTACGGCGAAGACCATGCACCTGACCGTAGGGATATCGGAACACGTGCGGTCGGCGCGCCGCCAGTTGATGCGAAACCGCAACCCAGCCGTTGCAGTCGGCGCAGCTGTCAGCGGGTGAGGAGCGGGTCGAGAGCGACCGCCAGGAAGAGCAGCGCCAGGTAAGCATTGGACCAGTGGAACAGCCTCATGGGTCGCAACGCCACCGGGTCCTCGCTCTCCCGGGCGCGCCGCGCGAGCGCGTGGGCCTCGACGAGGAAGGCGACGCCCAACACCAGCGCGACTGCCGGGTAGAGCCAGCCGGTCCGGGCGACCGGCCACAGGGCGAGCGACGTCGCCACCGTCAGCCAGGCGTAGCCGGCGATCTGGCGCCCAACGGTCGCGGCGGGCGCCACCACGGGCAGCATGGGCACGCCGGCGGCCGCGTAGTCGTCGCGGTAGCGGATGGCCAGCGACCAGAAGTGCGGAGGCGTCCAGAAGAACACCACGAGGAACAGCACGACCGGGGCCCAGGCGAGCGACCCGGTCACCGCCGTCCAGCCGATGAGCGCCGGGAAGCACCCGGCGGCACCGCCCCAGACGATGTTCTGCGACGTACGGCGCTTCAGCACCATCGTGTAGCCGACGACGTAGAAGGCGTTCGCGGCCAGCGCGAGGCCCGCCGAGAGCCAGTTCACCGCGAGCCCCAGAAGCAATGTGGCGGCGACTCCCAGCGCGATCCCGAACGCGAAGGCAGCCGTCGGAGAGACCTGGTGGCGTGGCAGCGGACGACGCCGCGTCCGCAGCATCCGCTCGTCGATGTCGCGGTCCAGCACGCAGTTGAGCGTGTTGGCACTGCCCGCGGCGAGGGTACCGCCGACGACCGTCGCCAGCACGAGCTCCAGCGACGGCACACCACGGTCGGCGAGGAACATGACCGGGACGGTCGTGAGGAGCAGCAGCTCCACGATGCGCGGCTTGGTGAGCGCGACGTACGACCTGAGGACGGCGCCCAGCGACGCGCCAGCACCGTGCGGGTCCGCCGGGTCGAGGGACGTCTGCCGGGCGAGGGCAGGCGTCTGCGGGTCGACAGCCGTCACGGACACCTCGAGTTCCCAGTGCGCCTCACCCGGCACGGCTCGACCGCCCGCGTGCTTGCTTGCTTGCTTGCTTGCTTGCTTGCTCACCGAGGAGTCTAGTCCGCGAGGGCATCCCCACGGTCCGCGGGGCGACGGGTCCCAGGGAGAGCCCGGGCGGAGGAGCAGTAGGCTCGTCGAGGGCTGGGATTGTCCCCCAGACGTGCTGAGGAAGGACCGTCGCTGTGACAAGCGCACACTCCACTGCTGGCTCTCCGACGGACAGCGAGCTCGACTGGTCGAAGACCGACGAGCGAGCCGTCGACACCGCCAGGGTGCTGGCCATGGACGCCGTCCAGAAGGTGGGGAGTGGGCACCCCGGCACCGCCATGAGCCTGGCGCCGGTGGCGTACCTGCTGTTCCAGAAGCTGATGCGGCACAACCCTGCCGACCCCGCGTGGACGGGCCGGGACCGCTTCGTGCTGTCCTGCGGCCACACGAGCCTCACGCTCTACGTCCAGCTGTACCTCGCCGGCTACGGCCTGGAGCTCGACGACCTCAAGGCCTACCGCGTATGGGGCAGCCTCACCCCCGGCCACCCCGAGCACGGACACACCTCAGGGGTCGAGACGACGACGGGTCCCCTGGGACAGGGGGTCGGAAACGCCGTGGGAATGGCGATGGCAGCCCGGCGCGAACGGGGGCTGTTCGACCCCGATGCACCCCGCGGGACGAGCCCATTCGACCACACCATCTTCGTGATTGCCAGCGACGGTGACCTGGAGGAGGGGGTCAGCGCGGAAGCGTCGTCGCTCGCGGGTCATCAGCAGCTCGGCAACCTCGTGATGCTCTACGACGACAACAAGATCTCCATCGAGGACAACACGTCCATCGCCTTCAGCGAGGACGTCGGGGCGCGCTACGAGGCCTACGGCTGGCACGTCCAGACGCTCGACTGGACACGCGGCGGCAAGGGCTACAAGGAAGACGTCCCGGCGCTGTTCGAGGCCTACCGCGCCGCGCAGGCGGAGACCGACCGGCCCAGCCTCATCCGGCTTCGCACGATCATCGGCTGGCCCGCACCGACCCTGCAGAACACCTACAAGGCCCACGGGAACGCGCTCGGCGCCGAGGAGGTCGCCGCGACCAAGAAGATCCTCGGATTCGACCCCGGGCAGAGCTTCGAGGTCGCCGACGAGGTGATTTCCGCCACGCGCGGCGCAATCGAGCGCGGCAAAGCGGAGCAGGCAGCGTGGCAGGAGCGGTACGACGCCTGGGCGTCCGGCGCCGGGGACCGAGTCGCCCTGTACGAGAGGATGCGCACGCGGACCCTGCCCGAGGGTTGGGCCGACGCGCTGCCCACCTTCGAGCAGGACCGCTTGGGGGTCGCCACCCGGCAGGCGTCCGGCGACGTGCTCACGGCGCTGGCGCCGGTGCTGCCGGAGCTGTGGGGCGGTTCGGCAGACCTCGCCGGCTCCAACAACACGACACCCAAGGGGCAGCCGAGCTTCATCCCGCCGGAGCACACGACGAAGATGTTCGACGGGGACTGGTACGGCAGGGTGCTGCACTTCGGGGTCCGTGAGCACGCGATGGGCTCGGTCATGAACGGCATCGCGCTGCACGGCGGAACGCGCCCCTACGGCGGCACGTTCCTCATCTTCTCCGACTACATGCGCCCCGCCGTCCGCCTCGCCGCACTGATGCAGCTGCCCGTCACCTACGTCTGGACCCACGACTCGATCGGCCTCGGCGAGGACGGGCCCACGCACCAGCCCATCGAGCAGCTGGCGACGTTGCGTGCCATCCCCGGTCTCGACGTCGTCCGCCCCGCTGACGCGAACGAGACGGTCGCGGCGTGGCGGGCGATCCTCGAGCACACCGACCGCCCGGCTGGGCTTGCCCTCAGCAGGCAGAACGTTCCGACGTTCCCGCGCGGGACCGACGGCTACGCCGACACGTCGAACGTGTCGCGGGGAGGCTACGTCCTGCTCGACGTCGAGGGCGGACCCCCCGACGTCGTGCTGATCGCCACCGGCTCCGAGGTTCAGATCGCCGTCGCTGCGCGGGAGCAGCTCGCGGAGCGCGACGTCCGCGCCCGAGTGGTCTCGATGCCCTGCCGCGAGTGGTTCGAGGACCAGGAGACGTCCTACCGCGACACCGTGATCCCGCCGATCGTCAAGGCCCGGGTGTCGGTCGAGGCAGCGGTGGCCATGGGATGGCGTGACCTCGTCGGCGACGCGGGCCGGATCGTCTCCATCGACCACTTCGGCGCCTCCGCGGACTACCAGCGCCTCTACATGGAGTTCGGCATGACGGCGGAGACCGTCGCCCAGGCTGCACTCGACAGCATCGCCGCGGCCGACGCCCAGCACTAGAGGCCGCACCACCGAACGCAGCATCGCTGCATCGAAAGGACAACTGATGAACGACCGACTCGCGGCACTCTCCGATCTCGGCGTGTCCGTCTGGCTCGACGACATCTCACGGGGGCGGCTGACCAGCGGCAAGCTGGCCGCGCTCATCGACGAGAGCAACGTCGTGGGGGTGACCTCCAACCCGACGATCTTCGCCAAGGCCGTCGACAACGCCGACGACTACGCGGAGCAGGTCAAGGACCTCGCGGTCCGGGGCGTGGCCCTCGAGGAGGCGGTCCGCGCGATCACGACGTACGACGTGCGCTGGGCCTGTGACGTGATGCGGGGGGTGTACGACAGCACCGACGGCAAGGACGGCCGCGTGAGCATCGAGGTCGACCCACGCCTCGCGCACCGGGCCGACGCGACGTTGGCCGAGGCACGCGCCCAGTGGTGGCTCGTCGACCGGCCGAACGTGATGATCAAGATCCCCGCGACCGAGGAGGGCCTCGAGGCGATCACGGCGGCGACCGCGGAGGGCATCAGCGTCAACGTGACGTTGATCTTCAGCCTCGAGCGCTATCGCAAGGTGATGGACGCCTACCTCACCGGCCTCGAGCAGGCCCGGGACGGCGGCGTCGAGCTGTCCTCGATCCGGTCGGTGGCGTCGTTCTTCGTCAGCCGCGTCGACAGCGAGGTCGACAAGCGGCTGGACGCCATCGCCGAGGCCGGTTCGCACGCCGATGAGGCGAAGCGGCTGCGCAGCAAGGCCGCGATCGCCAACGCCCGGCTCGCCTACCAGCAGTTCGAGGAGATCTTCGACGGAGAGCGGTGGACCGGTCTCGAGAAGGCCGGTGCTCACAAGCAGCGCCCGTTGTGGGCCTCCACGTCGGTCAAGGACCCCGAGCTTCCGGACACCATGTACGTCACCGAGCTCGTCGCGCCCGACACCGTCAACACGATGCCCGAGCCGACGATCGAGGCGACCGGCGACCACGCGGAGCTGAGCGGCAACACCATCAGCGGGACGTACACCGAGGCGCGGGCGGTCATCGACGACCTCGATGCGCTCGGCATCGCCTACGACGACGTGGTCAAGGTCATCGAGGACGAGGGCGTCGACAAGTTCGAGAAGTCCTGGGGCGAGCTGCTGGCCACCGTCGACAAGGCGTTGGGGGAGGTCACGGCATGAAGTCCGCCCTTGTCGTACGCACGTCGTCGTCGTACGACGAGGTGCTCGCCCGACTGGTCGACGACCAGGTGGCGAGCAAGGTAGCCGCACAGGACGCGACGCTGTGGGGGCCTGACGCCGAGTCGGAGGCCGCCATCCGCCTGTCGTGGGTGTCGCTCGCCACCAGCTCGCGTCCCCTGCTCGCGGAGATCGACGCACTGCGGGCCGACCTCTGGTCCGAGGGCGTCGACCGGGTCGTGCTGTGCGGCATGGGTGGCTCGTCCCTCGCGCCGGAGGTCATCTCCGCCACCTATCAGGTGCCCCTCACGATCCTGGACTCGACGAACCCCAGCGTGGTCTCGCGCGTGGTGGGCGGCGACCTGTCCCGCACGGTGGTCGTCGTCTCCAGCAAGTCCGGTGGCACCTTGGAGACCGACAGCCAGCGCCGCGCGTTCGCGGCCGCCTTCGAGGCTGCGGGCATCGACGCTGCGTCGCGCTTCGTCGTGGTCACGGACCCGGGCTCGGACCTCGAGAAGCTCGGTCGCGACGAGGGCTATCGCAGGGTCTTCCTCGCTGACCCGCACGTCGGGGGCCGGTACAGCGCACTGACCGCGTTCGGTCTCGTCCCGACCGGGCTGGCCGGGATCGACGTCGCCGAGCTGCTCGACGAGGCGGAGGCCGTGATGTCGACGCTCGCCGACGACAGCCCCGACAATCCGGCGCTGGTGCTGGCCGCGGCGCTCGCGTCCAACCCGGGCAGGGACAAGGCCGCGATCGTCGACCTCGACTCCGGGATCTCCGGCTTCCCCGACTGGGCCGAGCAGCTGGTCGCCGAGTCGACCGGCAAGCTGGGCTCGGGCGTGCTGCCGATCGCGGTCGATGGCGTGAACGCGCCAGAGGTCCGGGCGCCCGCCCCCGATGTCGTCGCCGCGGCCCTCGTCGATCCGGCCGCGGCAGACGTGGCACCGGACGGCGTCGGCGAGCCGTGGGTGACCGTGTCCGGCACGCTGGGAGCCCAGCTGCTGACCTGGGAGACCGCGACGGCGGTCGCCGGGCGGATCCTCGGCATCAACCCGTTCGACCAGCCAGACGTCGAGAGCGCCAAGAAGGCGGCACGGAGCCTCCTGGACTCCCAGCCCGAGGAGCAGCCCGCCGAAATCTCCGAGAACGGCGTCGAGGCCCGGGGCTCCGACGGCCTGCTGGTCGGCGTCGACTCCCTCCGCGGCGCTGTCGGCGCTCTCCTCGACCGGCTCGGCGAGGACGGCTACCTGGCGGTCATGGCCTACCTCGACGCCGACCGCGACGGTGCGCTGCACGACGTCCGGACGGCGCTCGCCCGCCGTACCGGGCGGCCCACCACCTTCGGGTGGGGACCGCGGTTCCTGCACTCGACCGGCCAGTACCACAAGGGCGGACGGGCTGAGGGCGTCTTCCTCCAGATCACGTCGACGGAGCCCCAAGACGTCGAGATCCCCGGCCGCCCGTTCAGCTTCGGCACCTTGATCGCCGCCCAGGCGGCGGGTGACGCCGCGGTCCTCGCCGACCATGACCGACCGGTGCTGCGGCTGCATCTCAGCGACCCGCAGAGTGGGGTCGGGGCACTCCGGGAGCTGCTGCGATGACCACGACCGAGATCGCCGGGCGCACGCCGGCACCGAACCCGCTGCGCGACGAGCGCGACCGGCGGCTGCCGAGGATCGCCGGTCCCTGCGGGATGGTGATCTTCGGCGTGACCGGGGACCTGTCGCGCAAGAAGGTGATGCCGGCCATCTACGATCTCGCGAACCGCGGCCTGCTGCCGCCCGGGTTCGCACTCGTGGGTTTCGCCCGGCGCGACTGGGCGACCCAGGACTTCGCCAAGATCGTGCACGACTCGGTGATGGAGCACGCGCGGACGCCCTTCCGGGAGGAGGTCTGGAATCAGCTGTCACGCGGCTTCCGGTTCGTTCCCGGTGACTTCTCCGACGACGTCGCGTTCGACCAGCTGCACGACGTCATCGCCGAGCTCGATCGCGAGCGCGGCACGGCCGGCAACCACGCCTTCTACCTGGCGATTCCGCCCAGGTTCTTCCCGGACGTCATCGACCAGCTGAAGAAGCACGGGCTCGCGGACCCGGTGGCCGGCGCATGGCGGCGCCTCGTGGTGGAGAAGCCGTTCGGACACGACCTCGCGAGCGCCATGGAGCTCAACAGCGTCATCTCCGACGTCTTCCCGGCGGAGTCGGTCTTCCGCATCGACCACTACCTGGGCAAGGAGACGGTGCAGAACATCCTCGCCCTGCGCTTCGCCAACCAGTTCTTCGAGCCGGTCTGGAACTCCAACTATGTCGACCACGTGCAGATCACGATGGCCGAGGACATCGGGATCGGCTCCCGCGCCGGCTACTACGACGGCATCGGCGCGGCGCGTGACGTCATCCAGAACCACCTCATGCAGCTGATGGCGCTGATCGCGATGGAGGAGCCGGTCTCCTTCGACGCCCAGAGCCTTCGGATGGAGAAGCAGAAGGTCCTCAGGTCGGTGCGCCTGCCGAACCGGCTCGACCTGACCACCTCCCGTGGCCAGTACGGCCCGGGCTGGGCCGGCGGGGTGAAGGTCGGCGGCTACCTGCAGGAGGAGGACATCCCGAGCACCTCCACGACCGACACGTTCGCGGCGATCAAGCTCGAGATCGACACGCGCCGCTGGGCCGGCGTCCCGTTCTACCTGCGCACCGGCAAGCGGCTTGGCCGGCGGGTCACCGAGGTGGCGGTGGTGTTCAAGCGCGCACCGCACCTGCCGTTCGACAAGACGGCGACAGAGGAGCTCGGCGAGAACGCCGCTGTCATCCGCGTCCAGCCCGACGAGGGCGTGACGATGCGGTTCGGCGCCAAGGTGCCCGGCACGGCCATGGAGATCCGCGACGTCAACATGGACTTCGCGTACGGCGGGACGTTCGTCGAGTCCAGCCCCGAGGCCTATGAGCGGCTGATCCTCGACGTCCTGCTCGGCGACCCGCCGCTGTTCCCGCAGCTGGAGGAGGTCGAGCTCTCCTGGAAGGTCCTCGACCCGGTCATCGAGTACTGGTCATCGCACGGAAAGCCCGACACCTACCCGTCCGGGACATGGGGACCCCAGTCGGCCGTCGACATGCTGGCGCGCGACGGGCGCGTCTGGCGTCGTCCCTGAGGAGAGCCGTGACCATCGAACTCACGTCCACGAATGCCAGCGCGATCGCGGCGGCCCTGCTCGCCGAGCGCCGCAAGGCGGGGTCCCCGTCGATGGGCATGGTGATGACGTTGCTGGTCGTGACCGACGAGGGCGACCACTACGACGCGCTGAAGGTGGCGAAGTCGGTCTCGCGCGAGCATCCCTCGCGCATCCTGGGCGTGATCAAGCGCTCCGCGCGCGGCGCGGCCAACCTCGATGCGGAGCTCACCATCGGTGGGTCCGGGGAGTCGGTGCTGCTGCGCATGACCGGCGAGCTGACCCGTCACCCCGAGAGCGTGGTGCTGCCGCTGCTGCTGCCGGACTCCCCGGTGGTCGTGTGGTGGCCCCGCAAAGCACCCGACGACCCCGCTGCCGACCCGCTGGGAGCGCTCGCGCAGCGCCGCATCACGGATGCAGCGGCCATGGAACGCGGCCGGACCCAGGCGATCCTCACCCAGTCCCGCAGCTATGCGGACGGCAACACCGACCTCTCCTGGACCCGTATCACCCCGTGGCGGGCGTTGCTGGCCGCCGCCCTCGACCAGTACCCGGCGCGCATCCGCGGCGGAGTCGTGGCGGCCGAGCGCAGCAACCCCAGCGCCGACCTGCTGGTGGCCTGGCTCACCGACTGCCTCGGAGTGGCCATCGAGCGGGAGACCTCCAAAGGGCCCGGCATCACATCGGTCACGCTGCAGACCGGGGGCGGCCCGATCGAGATCGCGCGCCCCGACGGCCTGCTGGCCGAGTTCACGATTCCGAACGCGCCGAACCGTCCGGTGGCCCTGAAGCGGCGCGACCTCGCCGAGCTGCTGGCCGAGGAGCTGCGGCGGCTCGACCCTGACGACATCTACGCCGAGACGGTCAAACGGCTGTGCAAGATCGCGGACGCCACGGGGCGGACCCCCGCGAAGCCGGCTGCTCGCCCGTCGAGTACGGGCTCGGACGGACCATCGGTCGCGGACCCCAAGCGATCTCCGACGAGTGCGGCGAAGCTCGCGAAGGCGCAGAAGCCGTCGGATCGCGACGCGATCCCCGCGCGCAGCACCGCGACGAAGGCCTCGGCCAAGCGTCCCGGCACGAAGAAGACCCCCGCCAAGAAGGCCGCGCGGAGTCGATGACCGCGCCCACCGTCGTCGTCCACCACAGCACTGAGGGGCTCGCCGAGGCCGTGGCGGGCCGACTCGTCACCCACCTCGTCGAGGTCCAGTCGACGGGACGGCTCGTCCGGGTCGTGCTCACCGGGGGCACCATCGCCGACCGAATCCACCGCGCAGTGGCCGCCTCGCCGGCATGCTCCGCAGTCGACTGGGGTGCCGTCGAGGTGTGGTGGGGCGACGAGCGCTTCGTCGCCGCGGACGACCCCGACCGCAACGACCGGCAGGCCCGCGCCGCGCTGCTGGACTCGGTCGCCATCGACCCGGCCCACGTGCACCCGATGCCGACGCCCGAGGAGGCCGGCGCCGACGTCGACGTGGCGGCCGAGGCGTACGCACGTGAGCTGGCGGCCGCGGCCGGACCGGGCGACCACGGCGGCGTGCCGACGTTCGACGTGCTGATGCTCGGGGTCGGTCCCGACGGCCACGTCGCCTCGCTGTTCCCCGGACAGCCCGCGTTGTACGACGATCGGTCCGTGGTCGGCGTACGCGGAGCGCCCAAGCCGCCACCGCTGCGCGTCTCGATGACCATGCCGACGCTGAACCGCGCCCGCGAGGTGTGGTTCGTGGCCGCCGGGGAGGAGAAGGCGCGGGCGGTGCGCCTGGCTCTCGGCGACGCCGGGGTCGTCCAGGTGCCGGCGGCCGGCCCTCGGGGGATGGGGAGCACGACCTGGCTGCTCGACAAGGCGGCCGCCGGGCAGCTGCCGCCGGCTCTGACCCGGCTCGCCTCGCCCTGACGAGTCAGGAGAGGATCTCGCCGGACCGACGCTTGGCGCGCAGCGCCTGCAGCGCCTCGTCGAGGATCTCCCGCGCCTCGTCGTCGGAGCGGCGCTCCTTGACGTAGGCGAGGTGGGTCTTGTACGGCTCGGCCTTCGGAGGCGGTGGAGGGTTGTCGCAGTCGCGGTTGGCGGGCAGCCCGCAGCGGGGGCAGTCCCAGGTGTCGGGGATCGCCACCTCGAGGGCGAACATCGGAGCTGTCTGGTGACCCTGTGCGCAGAAGTAGGGCACGCGCTGCCGGGGTGCCGCGTCGCCCCGCTCTTCCTCACCCATCGGACCTGCTCCCACCCTGCTACCGCGGATCGCGCTACCACCGGCCACCAGAGGACTCCCTTGACGTGAGTCCGGGGCACCAGCAGGCGCCCCGGTTGGGCGATTGTACGCGCCGGCTCCCCTCAGCCGGTCTTCAGCAGCAGGCCGAGCACGACGATGCACAGCGCCCACAGCACCGCGACCCCGATCGTGATCCGGTCGAGGTTCTTCTCGGCAACCGACGACCCTCCCAGGCCACTCGAGACGCCACCGCCGAACATGTCGGACAGCCCGCCTCCCCGGCCCTTGTGCAGCAGGATCATCAGGATGAGGAACGCGCTGCTCAACACGAGCAGGATGTCGAAGGCGATGATCACAACGTCGGATCCTACCAACCCGTCGCGGTCACAGGACCGGCATGTCGTAGAAGCGGCAGATGCCCCCGAACTCGTCGGCCTGCAGGCTGGCTCCACCCACGAGGCACCCGTCGACGTCGTCCCGGGCCATGATCCCGGCGACGTTGGCGGCTTTCACGGAGCCGCCGTACAGCACCCGGATGGACGCGCCGACGTCCGCGCCGTGCAGCTCGCTGACCTTGTGCCGCAGAGCGGCGCAGACCTCCTGCGCGTCGTCAGGCGTCGCGACCTCCCCGGTCCCGATCGCCCACACCGGCTCATAGGCGACCACGAGAGAGGCGACCTGCTGCGCGGCGAGTCCGTTGATCGAGCCCTCGAGCTGCTCGACGGTGAACGCCACCTGCCGGCCGTCCCGGCGAACGTCGAGTCCCTCGCCGACACACACGATCGGCGTGATGCCGGCGGCTACCGCTGCTCTCGCCTTCGCGCTCACCACGGCGTCGTCCTCGCTGTGGTACTCGCGGCGCTCGGAGTGCCCCACCGTGACGTAGGCACAGCCAAGCTTCGCGAGCATGCGGGCGCTGACCTCGCCGGTATGGGCGCCGTCCTCGTGCGCGGACAGGTCCTGGGCGCCCAGCCTCAGGGGCAGCTTGTCTCCGTCGATCAGCGTCTGCACGCTGCGCAGGTCGGTGAACGGCGGCAGCACCGCCACCTCGGTCCGGCTCGGGTCGAACTTCTTGTCGGCGAGCGTCCATGCCAGCCGTTGGACGAGGACGACCGCCTCGTGGTGGTTGAGGTTCATCTTCCAGTTTCCCGCCATCAGCGGGAGCCTGTCGGGGCGCCGGCTCATTGCTGACCCCCGAGGATCGCGAGACCGGGCAGGGTGCTGCCCTCGAGGTACTCGAGGCTCGCGCCGCCGCCCGTCGAGACGTGCCCGAAGTCGCCGTCGGCGAAGCCGAGCCGCCGGATCGCCGCAGCGGAGTCCCCGCCTCCCACCACCGACAGGCCATCGACAGTGCTGATCGCCCGGGCGACGTCGCGCGTCCCCTCGGCGAACGCCGCGATCTCGAAGACTCCCATCGGGCCGTTCCAGAACACGGTCCGGGCGTCCGACAGAGCCGAGGCGAACGCGGTGCGGCTGGTCGGCCCGATGTCGAGGCCGAGCTGGTCGGCAGGGATCGAGTCCACCGGTACGACGCTCGGACGCGCGTCCGGGGCGAGCGCGGCGGCGACGACGACGTCGCTGGGCAGCACGATGTCGACGCCGGAGGCCGCCGCCCGGTCGAGGTAGCTCCGCACGACGTCGAGCTGGTCCGCCTCGAGCAGGCTCTTGCCGACCTCGTAGCCCTGGGCGGCGAGGAACGTGAAGACCATGCCGCCGCCGATGAGAAGCTTGTCGGCCCTGCCGAGGAGGTTGTCGATGACCCCCAGCTTGTCGGACACCTTCGAGCCGCCGAGCACGACGACGTAGGGGCGCTCCGGGCTGTCCGTGAGTCGCCGCAGCACCTCGACTTCCCTCAGCACGAGGCCGCCGGCCGCGTTCGGGAGGCGCTTCGCGACGTCGTACACGCTGGCCTGCTTGCGGTGCACGACTCCGAAGCCGTCACTGACGAACGCGTCACCGAGGCTCGCGAACCGGTCGGCGAGCTCCCCTCGGACGGTCTCGTCCTCGCTCGTCTCACCGGCCTCGAAGCGCACGTTCTCCAGCAGCACGACGTCGCCGTCGGCCATGGCGGCGACGGCGGACTGCGCTGACGTCCCCACCGTGTCGGCTGCTGCGGTCAGCGGTGTGCCGAGTAGCTCCGCGAGCCGAGCCGCGACGGGAGCGAGGGAGTAGGCGGGTTCCGGCACCCCTCGGGGGCGTCCGAGGTGGGCCATCACCACGACCTTGGCGCCGCGCTCTCGCAGGTCCTCCAGCGTCGGCACGCCGGCCCGGATCCGGCCGTCGTCGGTGATCTCGCCGTCCACAAGAGGGACGTTGAGGTCGGAACGGACGAGGACGCGCCGACCGGACAGCCCGCCGAGCTCAGCGGCGAGCCCGTCGACGTCCTTCATCGGGCTCGACGGAGTCAGAGGGAGGCGCCGATGAGAGCAGCCACGTCGACGAGCCGGTTGGAGTAGCCCCACTCGTTGTCGTACCAACCCACGACCTTCGCCTGGTTGCCGTTGACCAACGTCAAAGCAGAGTCGAGCGTGCATGACGCCGGCGACCCGACGATGTCCGACGAGACGATGAGGTCCTCGGTGTAGACGAGGACGTCCGACAACGGCCCGGAGTCCGCGGCCGCCTGAAAGGCAGCGTTCACCTCGTCCTTGGTGGTCTCCCGGCTCAGGGTGACGGTCAGGTCGGTCACCGACCCGGTTGGAACCGGCACGCGCAGCGCATAGCCGTCGAGCTTGCCCTTGAGCTCCGGAAGCACCAGAGATATCGCGCGCGCGGCGCCCGTGCTCGTCGGGATGATGTTCGTGGCCGCCGCCCGCGCCCGGCGCAGGTCGATGGTGCCCTTCCGCGTGAGGGCGATCTGGTCCAGAAGCTGCTGCTCGGTGGTGTAGGCGTGCACGGTCGTCATGAAGCCCCGTTCGATGCCGAACGAGTCCAGCAGGACCTTTGCCATTGGGCCAAGACAGTTCGTCGTGCACGACGCGTTGGAGATGATGCTGTGCGACGCCGGGTCGTAGTCGCCCTCGTTGACGCCCAGCACCATCGTGATGTCCTCATCGGTCCCGGGGGCCGAGAGGATGACCTTCTTGGCTCCACCTGCGAGGTGCTTGCGGGCGTCCTCCGCCTTGTTGAAGATGCCGGTCGACTCGATGACGATGTCCACCCCGAGGTCGCCCCACGGCAGCTCGGCAGGGTCGCGTTCGGCGAGCGCGCGGACCGTGGCTCCGTCGACGATGATCCCCTTGTCGTCCGAGCCGATCTCGCCGGGGTAGCGCCCGAGAATCGAGTCGTACTTCAGGAAGTGGGCGAGCACGTCGGTTGGCGCCAGGTCGTTGACCCCCACCACTTCCACGTCCGCGCCCGACGCCTGCACGGCGCGGAAGAAGTTGCGGCCGATGCGGCCAAAGCCGTTGATCCCTACGCGAACGGTCACGCGACGGTCTCCCTCACGACGAGCTGGTGGGCGGTGCCGGGCTTCGTCCGACCCTATCAACAGGCTGCGTCACGGGACGTCGCTGAGCATGTCGGGCGTCAACGAGGACTCGGTGTCCGGGATCCCCAGCTCCTGCGCCCGCTTGTCGGCCATCGCGAGCAGCCGGCGGATCCGCCCGGCGATGGCGTCCTTCGTGAGCGGGGGCTCGTGGAGCTGGCCCAGCTCCTCGAGGCTCGCCTGCTTGTGCTTGACGCGAAGGTCACCGGCCAGCTTGAGGTGGTCGGGCACCTCGTCGGCGAGGATCTCGAGGGCGCGCTCCACCCGCGCCCCGGCGGCGACCGCGGCACGAGCAGACCGGCGCAGGTTGGCGTCGTCGAAGTTCGCCAGCCGGTTGGCCGTGGCGCGCACCTCGCGCCGCAGCCGCCGCTCCTCCCACGCCATCAGCGACTCGTGGGCGCCGAGCCGGCTGAGCAGCGCGCTGATGGCGTCGCCGTCGCGGATCACCACCCGGTCGACGCCGCGGACCTCCCGCGCCTTGGCGGGGATCCCCATCCGGCGAGCCGCTCCGACGAGCGCGAGCGCGGCTTCCGGGCCGGGGCAGGTCACCTCCAGCGCAGAGGACCGGCCTGGCTCCGTGAGCGAACCGTGCGCGAGGAAGGCACCGCGCCACGCTGCCACGGCGTCACAGCTCGCCCCACTGACGACCTGAGGAGGCAGGCCCTGGACTGGTCGGCCGCGGGTGTCGAGGAGTCCCGTCTGGCGCGCGAGCGCCTCACCGTCCCTTGCGACGCGCACGACGTACCGGGTCCCCTTCCGCAGCCCACCGCCGCTGATGACGACGACCTCGCTCTGGTGCCCGTAGACCTCGATGAGATCGCGCCGGATGCGGCGGGCGGCAGCCCCCGTGTCGAACTCGGCCTCGACGACGATACGACCTCCCTGGATGTGCAGTCCTCCGGCGAAGCGCAGCATCGCCGACACCTCGGACTTGCGACAGCAGGACTTCTTCACCGACGTGCTGGCCAGCTCGGCCTTGAGCGATGACGTCATAGCCATGGGTTGATCCTCCCACGCCGGAGGAGCCGCCAGCGTCGATCAGCGCATGATCTCGGCGTACGTCGCCCCGAGCCGCCCCGCGTCGTGGCGAGGGCTGCCGTCGGCTGCTGCGACATCCCCCACCACGAGTCGCCCACCGAGCGCGTCCACGGTCTCCCGGAGCTTCGCCTCCTCGCCCATCGTCTGGCGGTCGACCACGACGACGTCCACCGCGAGATCAGGGGCGTGCGCTGCCAGCACCTCGAGGTAGGTGCTGGCAGCGAAGCCCTCCGTCTCCCCCGCCTGGGGAGCCACGTTCAAGGTGACGCAGCGCCGAGCCGGCGTGGCGAGCAGGGCTGCCAGCAGGTCCGGCACCAGCAGGTGCGGCAGCACGCTCGAGTACCAGGAGCCAGGGCCGAGGACCACCCAGTCGGCCGCGCCGATCGCGGCGACGGCCTCCGGGCAGGCGGGCGGATCGGCGGGCACCAGCGCCACGGACTCCACGCTGCCCGGCGTGGTGGCGACCTCGACCTGACCACGGACCGTCGACAGCGTCCGCGGCCGGGCCGGGTCGGTGCCGCGCACCGTCGCCTCGATGTCGAGCGGGACGGCGGACATCGGCAGCACCCGGCCCTGCGCCCCGAGCAGCCTGCCCACCCAGTCCAGGCCGGTCACGTGGTCGCCCAACAGGTCCCAGAGGGCCACGATCAGCAGGTTCCCGACGGCGTGGTCGTGCAGGTCGCCGGTCCCGGCGAAACGGTGCTGCAGCACGTCAGCCCAGGTGCGCCCCCACTCGTCGTCGCGACACAGCGCCGCCAGCGCCTGGCGGAGGTCCCCCGGCGGCAGCACGCCCAGCTCGGAGCGCAGCCGGCCGGACGATCCACCGTTGTCGGCCACGGTGACCACGGCGGTGATGTCGGAGCAGAACGACCGCAGAGCGCGCAGCGTCACCGCCAGCCCATGTCCGCCGCCGAGCGCGGCGACAGCCGGCGGCGAGCCGTCGGGACGGGTCGTCATTCGCGGCCGAGGTCGCGGTGGACCACCAGGGTCTCGACACCGCGCCCGCGCATGCGCTCGCCGATCGCCTCTGCCATGACCACGCTCCGGTGCTTGCCGCCGGTGCAGCCGACGGCGAGGTTTAGGTAGTGCTTGCGCTCGGTGAGGAAGCCGGCGGAGACCGTCTCGAGGAGGGCGTCGAGACGGGACAGGAACTCGCCCGACGCCGGTTGACCCAGCACGTAGGACCGCACGTCCGGATCGAGCCCGTTCTTGGGCCGGAGCACGGGATCCCAGTGGGGGTTGGGCAGGAAGCGGATGTCGACCACCATGTCTGCGTCGACGGGAATGCCGTACTTGAAGCCGAACGACACGACCGTGGCAGTGCCGGCGGGATGCTGTTCCGCCGACAGCCACGCGACCTTGGTCGCCAGCTGGTGGACGTTGAGCGTCGACGTGTCGATCAGCAGGTCGGCCGCACCACGCAGGTCCCGCAGCAGCTCGCGCTCGCGGAGGATCCCGTCGAGCAGGCGGGCGTTGCCCTGCAACGGGTGCGGCCGACGGGCGGCCTCCTGTCGGCGCACCAGGACGTCGTTCGACGCCTCGAGGAACAGCACGCGGTAGCGCACCCCGCGCTCGGCGAGCTCGTCCATGGCGCCTTGGAGGTGGTTGAAGAACCCTCGGGAGCGGACGTCGGCGACGACGGCGATCTGGGTCTCGTCGCCATGCTCGGTGCAGACGAGGCGTACGACATCCGGGAGCAGCTGAGGCGGAAGGTTGTCGATCACGAAGCACCCTTGGTCCTCGAGAGCCTTCGCGGCAGTGCTGCGCCCCGCCCCCGTCATCCCGGTGACGACGAAGACCTGCGTCGGTGCCTCAGCCACGGTCGTCGACGAGCTCGCCGGTCGCCGTGTTCACCGCCGGCTGCTCGGCCGCCTTCGACGCCGCCAGAGCGACGACCACAGCCTCGGCGGTCCTCGCTCCGAAGCCCGGCAGCGCGGCGATCTCGTGGGGGCTCGCGGCGCGCAGCTTCTTCAACGACCCGAAGTGCCGCAGCAGGACCTTGCGACGCACCTCGCCGAGCCCCGCGACGTCGTCGAGGACGCTCTCCACCATGGTCTTGGACCTGCGGCTGCGGTGATGCGCGATGGCGAACCGGTGGGCCTCGTCGCGCACCCGCTGCAGGAGGTAGAGCCCCTCGCTCGTGCGGGCCATGATCACCGGGTCGGGCGAGCTGGGCCGCCACACCTCCTCGAGACGCTTGGCGAGGCCGATGACGGGGATGTCGTCGATCCCGAGCTCGTCGAGTGCTCGCTGCGCGGCGGCGACCTGGGGCGGGCCACCGTCGACGACGACCAGGCCCGGCACGTAGGCGAACTTGCGTGGCCGGCCGGTGTCGGGGTCGATGAGGGCCGGACCGTTCTCGGCCTCGTCGCCTCCGAGGTCGGGCTCGGGCGACTCCGCCCGGTCGTCCAGCAGCCGCCGGAACCTGCGGTTGATCGTCTCGTGCATCGCCGCGACGTCGTTCTGGCCTTGGAACCCCCGGATCACGAACCGCCGGTAGTCGCTCTTGCGTGGCAGGCCGTCCTCGAACACGACCATCGACGCCACGACCTCGGTGCCCTGCAGGTTCGACACGTCGTAGCACTCGATCCGCAGCGGCGCCTCCGGCAGCCCGAGGGCCGCCTGGATCTCCTCCAACGCGCGGCTGCGGGTGGTCAGGTCGCTGGCCCGCTTGGTCTTGTGCAGGGCGAGCGCCTGACTCGCGTTGCGGGCCACGGTCTCCATGAGACTGCGCTTGTCGCCGCGTTGGGGGACCCGCACCTCGACCCGGCTGCCACGCTTGTCGCTCAGCCAGGCCGTGAGCACGTCGCTGTCGTCTGGACGGCGGGGCAGCAGCACCTCGCGCGGAATGGCGTCGCCGCCTTCCACGTCGTACACCTGGATGAGGAAGCGCCGCAGCAGCTCGGGCAGCTCGGCGTCGTCGACACGGTCGGCCACCCAGCCGCGCTGGCCGCGGATCCGGCCGCCGCGGACGTAGAAGACTTGCACCGCGATCTCCAACGGATCCTCCGCGACGGCGATCACGTCGGCGTCCGTGCCGTCTGGCAGCACGACGGCGTTCTTCTCCATGGCACGAGTCAGCGCGCCGATGTCGTCGCGAAGCCGCGCTGCCAGCTCGTACTCCTGGGCGTCGGACGCCGCGCGCATCTCGCGCTCGAGGCGCTTGACGTGCACGCCCGTCTGGCCGGCGATGAACGAGCAGAAGTCGTCGACGATCTCCCGGTGCTCCTCGGCGCTCACCCGTCCCACGCAGGGCGCGACGCACTTGCCGATGTAGCCCAGCAGGCACGGCCGACCGATCTGCTGGCTGCGCTTGAAGACGCCGGCGGTGCAGGAGCGCATCGGGAAGACGCGCAGCAGCAGGTCGACGGTCTCGCGGATCGCCCAGGCATGGGAGTACGGCCCGAAGTAGCGCACGCCCTTCTTCTTCGGCCCACGCCCGACCATGACTCGCGGGAATTCCTCGTTGAGGGTCACCGCCAGCCAGGGGTACGACTTGTCGTCGCGGTACTTCACGTTGAAGCGGGGGTCGTACTCCTTGATCCAGGAGTACTCGAGCTGCAGCGCCTCGACCTCGGTCTCCACGACGGTCCACTCCACGGAGCCCGCCGTCCGGACCATCCGCGAGGTGCGCTCGTGGAGGTTCGTCGTGTCCTGGAAGTACGACGACAGCCGGGCCCGCAGGCTCTTGGCCTTGCCGACGTAGATCACCCGGCCGGTGGGGTCGCGGAACCGGTAGACCCCCGGCGAATCCGGGATCGATCCCGGTGCGGGGCGATAGCTGGACGGTTCGGGCACGCTCCCAGCCTAACGAGACCGGACGACAGCACGAGGGGCCTCTGACGAGCGGCGCACCCCGCCCTCACCCCGTGTCAAGATGATGCCTCGGCGGGGCGAGCGCGGTCGCAGGATTGCGAAGGAGCCCCATGAGCGAGGGCGGCAGTGACACGATTCGCAGCCACGCGGCCTTCATCTGGTCGGTGGCGGATCTGCTGCGCGGCGACTACAAGCAGTCCGAGTACGGCCGGGTCATCCTGCCGCTCGTGGTGCTGCGCCGGCTGGACTGCGTGCTCGAGCCCACCAAGGCGACCGTGCTCCGGCTGGCCGACCAGCTCGCCGGACGTGTCGAGAACGTCGAGCCGGTCACTTGCCAGCACATCGGCTCGCAGTTCTACAACACTTCGCCGCTGACTCTGCGGACGCTGCTGGACGACCCGGACAACATCGCGCACAACCTGCGGAGCTACCTCCTCGCGTTCTCGTCCGGCGCTCGCGACGTGCTGGAGAAGTTCGACTTCCTCACCCAGATCGCCCGGCTCGACCGCTCGGACCTGCTCTACCTGGTGGTCTCACGGTTCTGTGAGATCGACCTGCACCCCGATTCGGTGTCGAACCTCGAGATGGGCTACCTCTACGAGGAGCTCGTACGCTGCTTCTCGGAGCTGTCCAACGAGACGGCAGGTGAGCACTTCACCCCGCGTGAGGTGATCCGCCTGATGGTCAACCTCTTTCATCGACGGCGACGAGCTGCTCACCAAGCCCGGCGTTGTGAAGACACTGCTCGACCCGGCGTGCGGCACCGGCGGGATGCTCAGCGTCGCCGAGGACCACCTCCGGTCGCTGAACCCGCAGGCGCGGCTGGAGGTGTACGGCGAGGAGCTCAACGCCGAGACCTACGCGATCTGCCGCTCCGACATGATGCTCAAGGGGCAGCGGGCCGACAACATCGCCTACGGCAACTCCTCTCCGAGGACGCCTTTCCGGGCGAGCGTTTCGACTACCTGCTCGCGAACCCACCGTTCGGCGTCGAGTGGAAGAAGGTCGAGCGCGTCGTCCGCGACGAGCACTCCTCGAAGGGCTTCGCCGGCCGGTTCGGTGCCGGGCTGCCACGGGTCAAAGACGGCTCGTTCCTCTTCCTGCAGCACATGGTCGCGAAGATGAAAACGCCCGCGCAGGGCGGTTCACGGCTCGCGATCGTCTTCAACGGCTCGCCACTGTTCACCGGCGCCGCTGGCTCCGGCGAGTCGGAGATCCGCCGCTGGATCATCGAGAACGACTGGCTGGAGGCGGTCGTCGCGTTGCCGGACCAGCTGTTCTACAACACCGGCATCTCGACGTACCTCTGGATCGTCACCGACCGCAAGGCTCCCGCGCGGCGAGGCAAGGTCCAGCTCGTCGACGCCCGCGATCTCTGGCAGAAGATGCGCAAGAGCCTCGGGGAGAAGCGCAAGGAGCTGTCGGCCGCGCACATCGGCGAGATCACCAAGCTGTACGGCGCTTTCGAGGACGGCGAGCGCGTCAAGATCCTGCCCAACGAGTCGTTCGGCTTCCTTCGCATCACCGTGGAGTGGCCGCTGCGCCTGCGGTGGGAGATCACCGAGGAGACGCTGGCTGTCCTGCGTGCCGACCGCCGGCTCCTGAAGCTGCACCCGGACGTGGCCGACGGACTGGTCGCCGCCCTCGCCGAGCGCGTTGGTGTTTCCGGAGTCGAGCGTCAGTCGGTGGCGCGGGTCGTCGACCCGGCGCTGCGCACGGCCGGACTGACGGCCCCCAGGCGAAGGCCGTGTGGGACGCGCTCGCCGTCCGGGACCCCGAGGCGCCGGTGATCACGAACCGCAAAGGCGAGCCGGAGCCCCACCCTGATCTGCGCGACAAGGAGACCGTCCCGCTGCCCGATATTCGAGTCGGCTTCGAGGAGGACGTCAGCGGGCGGCTGCGGACCATCGAGTACCGGACAGCGATCGACGACCACCTCGAGCGCGAAGTGCATCCCTCCGTCCCCGACGCCTGGCTCGACTACTCGAAGACCCGGATCGGCTACGAGATCCCCCTGACCCGGCACTTCTACCGATACGTCCCCCCGCGCCCGCTCGCCGAGATCGACGCCGAGATCAAACAGCTGGAAGCCGAGATCCAGGCGCTGCTCCACGAGGTCACCGAGTGATCTGGTGCATGCTTCCGCTCCGTCGGCAGTTCCGCATCGTCAACGGCGGCACGCCTACCAGCGAGGCTGACAACTGGGATGGAGAAGTCCCCTGGGCCACTCCCATCGATCTTGCTCGAGTGGATGGACGACTGCTGGGCCAGACCGCTCGGACGCTGACTGCTGGTGGGGCCCGGCGAGGAACTGTGCTGGTGGCCGCGGGCTCGCTCATCTTGTCCACCCGGGCCCCGATCGGCTACATCGCTCGGACGAATCGGGAGGTAGCTTTCAACCAGGGCTGTAAGGCGTTGGTTCCGATAACCGACATCGATGCTCGCTACTACACGTACGTCCTCGGAAGCAGCACGCGCCAGCTGCAAGGCCTTGGGCAAGGCTCGACTTTCGCAGAGTTGTCCAACGAGGCGCTGCTGGGCTTTGCCGTGCCTGCGCCTCCACTTGCAGCGCAGCGGAAGATCGCCGACTTCCTCGACGCCGAGACCGCCCGCATCGACGCGCTCGTTGCGAAAGAGCGTCAACTTCGCGAGGCGCTTGTCGAGCGCCGGGTCGCATTGTTCGAGCATGCGCTCATGGAAATGACTGCCTCCAGGACCACGAGCAGCCGGGCCGTGACCTTGGGACAAATTCTCATACAGCTCACCAATGGATACGTCGGACCCACGCGAGACCTCTTGGTGGAAGAAGGCGTCCGCTATCTTCAGGGAACGCACATCAAGGACGGCCAAATCAAGTTTGAGCGCCGTCCGTTTTATGTTCCGCTCGAATGGCATCTAAACCGTCCCCCGCATCTCCCTTCGGGCTGGTGACGTACTCATCGTTCAGACCGGCGACATTGGGCAGGCGGCTGTGGTGCCTGAGGGCTTCGGACCCGCTAGCTGCCACGCGCTGTTGATCGCTCGGCCAAATCCGGCGCTCATCAGCAGCGCATACCTCGGGCTCTTTCTCCAGTCAGGTCTCGGCAGCAGTGAGCTGCTGAGACTAGCCACTGGCGCTCTCACCCTCATCTTGAGTTCGGGATCCGCAACGCGCGCGTGGCCTTGCCGTCGCTTGAAGCGCAGGCGGAGATCGTCGATATGGTGAGCCAAGCGCACGACAAGATCGACCGGGTGATCGTTCAACTGGATCGAGAGCTTCTCCTGTCGACCGAGTGGCGGGAGGCGCTGATCACGGCGGCGGTCACGGGGCAGCTGGACATCGCCGCATAACTGTCATCGAAATTCTTAGTTTCGCCTTGTGGACAAGGGCAATCCGGGCAGAAAGTGTCGGTGGTCAGCCGTAGATTCATCTGTATGAGCATCACCCTGGATGAGGCACTCGCCTCCCTCGACGGTCTGGAGGATCTCGGCGCGGTCGAGACGTTGGAGCAGGCCGGCGAGGTCCAGCGCCACGTCAACCTGGCGCAGGCCGAGCTGCTCAAGATCGCCTGCCACTGGGCCGACCTCAACGCCGTCCTCGACTCGCCGGTCAACACGACGATCCCGGGCACAGAGCGCCTGGTCCGGCTCGGCGGTGAGGGGACGCCGGAGGTGGCGGAGTTCGCGACGGCCGAGCTGGGGGCGCAGCTGTCCATGTCGGCGGGTGGCTGCGCGATCGTGATCGCGGACGCCCTCGACCTGCGTCACCGCCTGCCGCTGCTGTGGGCGCTCGTGTGCGCCGGCGACATCAAGCCGTACGTCGCTCGCCAGGTCGCCCAGAAGACCCGGCAGCTCTCGCAGACCGCCGCCGCGGTCGTCGACGCGAAGGCCGCTCGCTACGCCCCGACCCTCCCCTGGGGACGGCTGGAGCCGGTTGTCGATGCGGCGATCCTGGCCGCCGACCCCGAGCAGGCGAAGGCCGAGACCGAGGCCGCTCGCGACCGGCAGGGGGTCTGGGTCGGCCGCGACGCCGACCACGGCTACCAGAAGGTGTTCATCCGCGCCGGTGGTCCCGACGTGGAAGCCTTCGACACCGCCATCGAGGACATCGCCGCAGCCCTCGAGCTGCTCGGTGACCCGGACACGCTGGACCTGCGACGAGCGAAGGCCGTCGGCGTCATCGCCAGCACCCAAGCCACCCTCGACCTGTTCACCGCGGCGGCGCAGCGCGCCGACGGGGCCGACGGGAACTCCCCCGTCACGCCGTACCAGCCAACCACCACGGGTGCAGCCACCGTCTACGTGCACCTGGCCGCGGAGGCCGTCGCCGGACGCTTCGGCGTCGCCCGCGTCGAGGACCTCGGACCGGCCCTTTGTGAACAGCTGACGGAGCTGCTCGGAGCTCGCGCCATCACCGTGAAGCCGGTGATCGACCTCAACGACAACCGCTCGGTGGACGGCTACGAGGTTCCGGACTGGTTGGACGAAGAAGTCCACCTGCGCAGTCCCGCCGACTGCTTCCCCCACAGTGCCAACACCAGACGTGGCGGCGACTCCGACCACACCAAACCGTACGAGCCACCCGGCGATGGCGGACCGCCCGGCCAAACCACATTGGCCAACCTCGGCAAGCTCTTCCGGTTCCAGCATCGCGTCAAGACCCATGGCCGGTGGAAAGTCGTCCAGCTCCGCTGCGGCGTCTGGTTGTGGCGATCGCCGCACGGGTTCTGCTACCTCGTCGACGGCACCGGCACCACCCACCTCGGCCGCATCTGACTTTCAGGATATACTCGACAGCGAGCGAGATATCCAGCAGACGGCATGACAAAGCGACTGGTCGACGTCGACGACGAGGTGCTCGAGAAGGCTCGCGAGGTGCTGGGCACGACAACCCTCAAGGACACCGTCAACGCCTCGCTCGCCGAGACCGTGAAGGCGGCCCATCGCCGAGCCTTGACTCGTGAGGACCTGAAGCTGTTCGCCGAAGCGGCGCGCGACCTCGGCGATCCGGAGGTCATGGCCAAGGCGTGGAGTTGAGGGCAACCCAATGGCTCGTCGACAGATCCGCGCTCTGGCGAGCTGACCACGACGAAGTCGGAGACCGCCTCGAAGCGTTCATCCACAGTGGGCTGGCGCGAGTCAGCATTGCCACCGAGCTGGAGATCGGATACTCGGCCCGGTCTACGGCGGACTACCACCTCATGCGTGAGCGGGTGATCGAGCGCTTGATACCAGTGGCGCTGCCCTCCCGTGCCGAGGGCAGAGCACGGGACGTGCAGAAGGCTCTGGTGCAGCGCGCGCAGCACCGGGCAGTCAGTATCCCGGACTTGCTCATCGCGGCGACCGCAGAGATCGAGAACCTCACCGTGCTGCACTGCGACTCCGGCTTCGACCTGATAACCGAGGTGACCGGGCAGCCGACGGAGTGGGTGGTTTCCCAAGGGAGCATCCCGTGACCAACCCGAACGAGGAGCGTTTCGAGACAGCGATCTGCGAGTGGCTCGCCGAGCACGGCGGGTACGACGCTGTGAAGGACGATCTGCACCAAGGCGACCCCCGTCACTTCGACCCGGTGCGCGGTCTCGACACCGCCGAGCTATACGCCTTCATCGGCGCCACCCAGGGCGAGGAGTGGGCCGAGCTGGTGAGCCGTCACGGTGGCGACCCCGACCAGGCGCAACGCCGGTTCGGAGACCGCCTCGCGCAGGAGCTGGACCGGCGCGGCGTCGTCGACGTGCTGCGCCACGGGCCGAGCTCAAGAACCCGCTGACCGGCCAGGGCGTCGAGCACGCCATCGCGCAGTACCGGACCGATCGAGACCCGCGCAACCGCACGCTCGCCAGAGCCGTCGTCCACTTCGCGGTCGACCCGATGCGGGTCGCCATGACGACGCGCCTGGCTGGCAGGGCGACTCGTTTCCTGCCGTTCAGGCGACGCCGCTGGCGCCGGCAACCCCCGGACGCCGGCGGTCACGCGACGTCGTACCTCTGGCGCGACGCCTGGCTCGACCTGCTCGGCCGCTTCGTGCATGTCGAGAAGAGCAGCCGCGGCTCGGCGAAGCCGGGTCTGGTCATCTTCCTGCGCTACCACCAGTGGGATGCCGTACGACGGCTGGAGGCCGCCGCCCGTGCCGAAGGG
>JBBSIF010000021.1:0-29307 GCA_038232255.1 Propionibacteriales bacterium | reverse complement strand
TCGTTCCGCCGCTGCTGCGCCAAGATCCGACGGTCAGGCTGTTCGAGCGACCTGTACGTCGGATCGTTCCGCCGCCTGCCGCCCCTTCCGCCGGCTGCCCGCTGGTTCCCCCGCAACCCCGCACGGATCCGACGTACAGGTCGCCAGGGCGACATGTCGTCCTGACAACCTGCCTGTCGGATCCTTGGGTACTACAGGTACTGGCCGGTGTTGGCGACGTTGTCGATCGAGCGTCCCGGCTCGGTGCCCTGCTTGCCGGAGATCAGCGTGCGGATGAACACGATCCGCTCGCCCTTCTTGCCGGAGATCCGCGCCCAGTCGTCCGGGTTCGTCGTGTTGGGCAGGTCCTCGTTCTCCTTGAACTCGTCGAGGCAGGCCTGCAGCAGGTGCTGGACGCGCAGGCCACGCTGACCGGTGTCCAGGAGCTCGCGGATCGCCATCTTCTTCGCCCGGTCGACGATGTTCTGGATCATGGCGCCGGAGTTGAAGTCCTTGAAGTAGAGGATCTCCTTGTCCCCGTTGGCGTAGGTCACCTCGAGGAAGCGGTTCTCCTCCGACTCCGTGTACATCCGCTCGACCGTGCGCTGGATCATGCCGCCCACGCACTCGTCGCGGTCGCCGCCGAACTCCTGTACGTCGTCGGAGTGCAGCGGCAGGTCCGACGTCAGGTACTTGGTGAAGATGTCCCGCGCCGACTCGGCGTCCGGCCGCTCGATCTTGATCTTCACGTCGAGCCGGCCGGGCCGCAGGATCGCGGGGTCGATCATGTCCTCGCGGTTGGACGCGCCGATGACGATGACGTTCTCGAGCCCTTCGACGCCGTCGATCTCGCTCAGCAGCTGCGGCACGATCGTGTTCTCCACGTCGGAGGACACGCCGGAGCCACGGGTCCGGAACAGCGAGTCCATCTCGTCGAAGAACACGATGACCGGCGTGCCCTCGTTGGCCTTCTCGCGGGCACGCTGGAACACCAGCCGGATATGGCGCTCGGTCTCTCCGACGTACTTGTTGAGCAGCTCGGGGCCCTTGATGTTGAGGAAGTACGACTTGCCCTCCTCGCCGGTCTTGGCGGCCACCTTCTTGGCGAGCGAGTTCGCGACCGCCTTCGCAATCAGCGTCTTGCCACAGCCGGGAGGACCGTAGAGCAGCACGCCCTTGGGGGGCTTCAGCTTGTGCTCCTTGAAGAGCTCCGGGTGCAGGTAGGGCAGCTCGATGGCGTCGCGGATCTGGTCGATCTGCCGCATCAGCCCACCGATGTTGGCGTAGTCGATGTCGGGGACCTCTTCGAGCACGAGCTCCTCGACCTCGGTCTTCGGGATGCGCTCGTAGACGTAGCCGGCCCGGGGGTCCAGCAGCACGGAGTCGCCGGCGCGCAGCGTCTGCTCGCGCAGCGGCGCGGCGATGCGCACCACCCGCTCCTCGTCGGCGTTGCCGATGACGAGCGCGCGCTCGGAGTCCGCGAGGATCTCCTTGAGCATGACGACCTCACCGACGGTCTCGAACTCCAGAGCCGAGACCACGTTGAGAGCCTCGTTGAGCATGACCTCCTGACCCCGGCGGAGGGCGTCGATCTCCACGGCGGGACTCACGTTGACACGCAACTTCCGCCCACCGGTGAAGACGTCGATCGTGTCGTCCTCGTTACGGCCGAGGAAGGTGCCGAAACCGGTCGGCGGCTGCGCGAGCCGGTCGACCTCCTCCTTGAGGGTCATGATCTGGTCGCGTGCCTCGCGCAGTGTCGAGGCAAGGCGCTCGTTCTGCGCGGTCAGCGAGGCGAGGGACGACTGGGTGTCGGCGAGGCGCTGCTCGAGGTAGCGCGCCGAGCGTGGCGCCTCAGAGAGACGGCGGCGCAGCTCCGCCACCTCGGCCTCGAGGAAACCGACCTGGGCGACGACATCCTCGTGAGCCCGGGGTCGGCGACCCTGGCTCTCGTCGTGTCCTGGCAACGGGACCACCTCCACGGGAGCAGTACGTCGACCCTACCCGCCGGTTGCCCGCCCAAGCCCAGGTCCCGCCCCGTGTCGGTATCAGTCTGTGACCTCAGGCTCCCGGCCCCGCTGGTGAGATGCCGGCATCGGCCCCCGGTAGTCCTCGCCGTACGCGCCCGGCGACGGTCGCCGAGTACGGCGCGGAGCCTCGACCCCGGCCGCGAGCCGTCGCGCGGTGACGAGGAACCCGGTGTGACCGTTCATCTTGTGCTCGGGACGCACCGCAAGTCCCTCCACGTGCCACCCGCGGACCAACGTCTCCCACGCGTCGGGCTCGGTGAAGCCGCCGTGCTCACGCAGCGTCTCGACGAACCGGCTCAGCTGCGGAGTCGTCGCGACGTAGGCGCACACCAGCCCGCCGGCCTGCAGGGCCGACGACACCGCAGGCAGGCACTCCCACGGCGCGAGCATGTCGAGGACGACCCTGTCCACCCCGGTCTCCCCGAGGTCGGTGGCGAGGTCCGCGACCACGAGTCGCCATGCCGGATGCGCTCCGCCGAAGAAGGCCTCGACGTTGCGTCGAGCGACGTCCGCGAACTCCTGGCGGCGCTCGTACGACGTGACGCGTCCGCCGGCGCCGACGGCGCGCAGCAGCGTGCAGGTCAGGGCGCCGGAGCCCGCACCGGCCTCCACCACTTGCGCGCCGGGGAAGATGTCTGCCATCGTGGCGATCTGCGCGGCGTCCTTGGGGTAGACGACGGCAGCACCTCGCGGCATGGAGACGACGACGTCCGGAAGCAGCGGCCGCAGGACCAGGTAGTCCACTCCACCGGAGGACGTGACGACGACGCCGTCCGGGCCCCCGATGAGCGTGTCGAGATCGATCCCGCCCTTGTGGGTGAAGAACGTCCGGCCTGCCTCCAGGAGCACGCTGTGCCGCCGGCCCTTCGGGTCCGTCAGCCGGACCCGCTCACCTGCTCGCAGGGGACCCCGCCGCACTCCGGACCATGGCGGGTCCTCCGCAACTGGCGCATCGGCGATGTCCGGCATGATGGGCCAAGCGTAGTGAAGACACCGACGTCGGCCATGCCTCGCTGCCAGTGCGGCCGCGACACCGGCAGCGCACCGTGGCAGGAGACGACGAGGCGATGCGTCCACCGCAGGCAGTCATCGAGGAAGCCGGGATCGACCCCGCCCGCGTCGAGGTCATGCCGTGGCGCGTGGCCGCTGATCCTCCAGTGTGAGCATGTCGATCTGGCCCTGGAGCCTCCGGCGTGGCTCAGTCGTCCCGGAAGGCGTTGTCGACGTCCTGGGTGACGAGGACGCCGTACACGGATCCCGACGGCTCGACGAGCACGTACTCCGTCGCTGGCGTGCTCTGCATGGCGCGCAGCAGCTCCTCGCCCTGCAGGTCCGCGGCCAGCATCAGGCCCGACTCGAGACGCCTGGCCACGTCACCGGTCGACATCCAGGGCCGCCGATCCATGGGGGTCGAGGCAACGGCCGCCTCGTTCACCACCCCCTCGGGCTGACCGCCGCTCGAGACAACGAGGAGCGACCCGGCGTTGGCCTCGAGCGCGCGCCGGATCGCTTCGGCGAGGGGGAGGTCGGCGGGTACGCCGATCGCGGGCCGGGCCAGCGTCCGGGCCTGGAGCATCGGGAGCCGGGTCCGCACCCTCGCCATCATCAGCGCCTGAGTGGCGCCGGCCCAGAGGAACGCGCCGACCATGAACGCCGTCAGGTAGTCGATGACGGACGGCGACCTGCCGCTGACGAGCAGGATCAAGGGGTAGCACAGGGCGACGACTGCGGCGACCCGGCCGCCCCAAGCCGCCACGATCACGCCGAGGGCCCGCCGCTTGCTGACCGCCCACACCGCCGCCTGCAGCACGCGGCCACCGTCGAGGGGAAGACCCGGCACGAGGTTGAGCACGCCGACGACGAGGTTGGCTCCCGCGAGGGAGGCCACGCTGAACCGCAGCAACCCGCCGTCCAGCGTTCCCACGAAGAGATACGCGATGCCGCCGATGGCGAGCGAGGTCAGCGGCCCGACGACGGCGACGACGAACTCCCGCCACGGCGTGGCGGCCTCGCCCTCGATCTCCGTGGCGCCACCGAGGACGTGCAGGTTGATGGACGTGACCGGCATCTTGAACGTCCGGGCGGCCACCGCGTGCGACACCTCGTGCAGCAGCACCGACAGGTAGAGGACGACGGCGAAGCCTGCGCCGACAAGGTACGCGAGAGCACCGAGGCTCGGCGCCTCCTGCTCGAGCCGGGGTCCGATGACCACGGCGATGAGCAGCACGATGAGGAACCAGGAGTGCTGGACGGTGATGTCGACACCCGACACGGTCGCGAGCCGCAGCGTGCCGGGGCGCGCCGGACGCTGGGCCTCGGGCTCCTCCGGACGCGGCACACTCACCCCTCAACGCTAGCGGGTATTGTCGGTGCCTCCCTCTAGCCTTGGGATCATGACGGACGAGTCCTCGGCTGCGGCGCCATCGGCGCTGCTCCTCGACGGTGAAGACGACAGCGCCGGCACGGCTCGGCTCAGCTCGGCGAGCTCGCTGTCCCCGAGCCGGGCGAGTGACTTCATGACCTGCCCGCTGCTCTACCGGTTCCGGGTCATCGACAAGCTCCCGCAGCGCCCGAGCCTCGACGCGGTGCGCGGCTCCGTCGTCCACAAGGTGCTCGAGGACCTGTTCGACCTGCCGTCGGGGGACCGCACGCGAGACCGCGCATCGCTGATGCTGGCCCCCGTCTGGGAGCGCCTTCTCGACGAGGAGCCTGAGCTGGCGGAAATGTTCGGAGCGGACGCGCCCGACCTGGCCACCTGGCTCGACCAGTGCCGCGACCTGCTGTCGCGCTACTTCACGCTCGAGGATCCGCAGCGGCTGGAGCCCGCTGAGCGGGAGGTGCACGTGGCGTCCACGCTGGGCTCGGGCCTGACGATCCATGGCTACATCGACCGGGTCGACCTGGCGCCGACGGGTGAGCTGCGCATCGTCGACTACAAGACGGGCAGGTCCCCGGGCGAGCGCTTCGAGGCACGGGCGATGTTCCAGATGCGGTTCTACGCGCTGGTCGTATGGCGCACGCGCGGGGTCATCCCCACCATGCTGCAGCTCATCTACCTCGGCAACGCCGAGGTGCTGCGCTACCGTCCGGACGAGGCCGACCTGCTGGCGACCGAGCGCAAGGTCGAGGCACTCTGGCGAGCCATCCGGCGCGCGACCGAGACCGGCGAGTGGCGGCCTTCCAAGTCCGCGCTCTGCGACTGGTGCGACCACAAGGCCATCTGCCCGGCCTGGGGCGGAACGCCGCCGCCGCTTCCCGAGCCGGCGCCCTCCACCGCCCTCGCGACCGCGACCGCCGGCTAGTCAGCTGCGCCGGACGCGCCGAGCGGCTCAGTAGAGGTGACAGGCCACCTCGACGTCGCCGCTGCTGCGCAGGAACACGTCCTCACCCTTGGAGAACCTGACGGTGACGCCCTCCGGGGAGTCCTCGACCGTGTCCACCCCCTTCCAGAACCGGGCGTCGGGGTTCTCCGCGCGGACCTCGTCGAGAAGCTCCACGAGGTCGCGCGGGCTCGCGTCGCTCGACGGCCGTAGCGTAGCCGGCCCGTCCTCCTGCTGTGACAGCTCGTCGAGGTTCGCGATCCGGCTGCGCTCGAGGTCGTACGTCGAGGCCCGCGTGCTGAGCCAGTGGCTCTCGAGGGTGGCCACCAGGTCGCGCGCCTCCCACCCGCAGATCTCGAAGGCGGCGGGACAGCGCGGGTGGAAGGAGCAGCCGCGAGGCGGGCGCGCCGCATCGGGGATCTCGCCCGTGAGCAGCACAGCGGTCTTGCTGCGGCTGGGGTCCGGCTCGGGGATGGCCGCCAGCAGTGCCTTGGTGTACGGGTGCTTGGGGTCGCTGAAGATCGCCGCCGTGTCACCGATCTCCACGATGCGCCCGAGGTACATGATCGCGATGCGGTCGCAGAAGAACTTCGCGCTGGCGAGGTCGTGGGTGATGTAGACGTAGCTGAGGTCGAGCTGTGCCTTCAGGTCCAGCATGAGCTGCAGGATCTTCGCGCGCACGCTCATGTCGAGCATCGAGATCGGCTCGTCCGCCACGAGGATGCTGGGGTTCATGATGATCGCGCGGGCTATCACGACCCGCTGCTTCTGACCACCGGACAGGTCCCGCGGATACTTGCTGAGGAAGAGCTCGACCGGCGACAAGCCCACCCGTTCGAGCGTGTCCACCACCATCTCCTGGCGCTTCGCGGTCGGCACCTTGTGAATGCGAAGCGGGTCGCGCAGCCCCTGTTCGACGGTCATGGCCGGGTTGAGGGCGGCGTTGGGGTCCTGGAAGACCATCTGGACGTGCCGGCGCAAGGTGCGCAGCCGGCGCCTCGACAGCCGAGCGATGTCCTCGTCGATCTCGTCGTCGCGGATGCGCACCGAGCCGGACGTGATGGGTGCCAAACCCAGCAACGCCCGGCCGAGCGTCGACTTGCCACTGCCGCTCTCGCCGACGACACCGATCACCTCGCCCTTCTTCAACGTGAGGTTCACCCCGTCGACTGCCTTGACAGTGCCGGTGCTGCGGCCGAGCAGGCGGGCAAGCGTGCTCCCGCCGAGGTCGAAGTGCACGGAGAGGTCGTCGATGTCGACGACCGTGTCGTCGGCTCGCACCTGCGGCTCAGGCTTCGTCTGCAATGCTGATGACCTCTCGATCCAAGGCCTCGCGGCCACCCGGAGGGATGAGCGCCTCAGGGCCGTGCAGCCAGCACTCCACGGTGCCACCGTTGGCCGCCACCGTCTGTACGGGATCCTGGGTTCGACACACCTGCATCGCCTGCGGACACCGCGGATGGAACCGGCAACCGGGCGGTGGCGACACCAGGTCCGGTGGTGACCCGGGGATGAAGTTGAGTCCCGTCGTGGACAGGCTGATGGTCGAGCGCAGCAGCTCTCGCGTGTAGGGATGCTGCGGGTCACCGAAGACGTCCACCACGGATCCCTGCTCGACGATCCGGCCGGCGTACATCACCGCGACGCGGTCGCATGCCTCGGCGACGATCCCGAGGTTGTGCGTGATCAGCAGGAGGGCGGTGTCGAAGTTGCGGCGGAGGTCGTTGAGGATCGCGACGATCTGCGCTTCGACGAGCACGTCGAGGGCCGTGGTCGGCTCGTCGGCGACGACGAAGGACGGCTTCAGCACCAGTGCCAGTGAGATCATCAGCCGCTGCCGCATCCCCCCCGAGAACTCGTGCGGATACGACCGGTAGCGCGTGGGTGGGATGCCCATCAGACGCAGGATCTCCAGCGCCTGCTCCCGGATCTCGCTCCTGCTGAGGTCCGGCTCGTGCTGGCCGATGGTCTCCTCGAAGTGCTCCGAGATCCGCATCAGCGGGTTGAGGCGGGTGAGCGGCTCCTGGAAGATCATGCCGACGCTGTGTCCGCGCAGGGCATACGCCTCCTTGTCGCTCATCCGCAGGATGTCGCGACCCTGGAACAGCACCTGTCCGTCGCGCTTGGCGCCCTGCGGCAGCAGGCCCATCAGCCCACGTCCGAGGGTCGACTTGCCACAGCCGGACTCACCGACGAGCCCCAATGTCTCACCGGGGTACAGCTCGAGGCTCACTCCGTCGACGGCCTGGATCGCTCCCCGGACGGTGCCGTACCAGACGCGGAGGTCGTCGACCTGAAGCACGGGGCGCGTCCGCTCGACCGGCGTCGCGTCGACGTGCACGCTCATGCCTGCTTCTCCTCGTTGCTCGGTGCCTCGCCCGGCGTCGCCACGACCAGCTCTTGGCGGCTTCGCGGCGGCAGCACGACCGGCAACAGCCGGCGGCGGCGCAGGATCGGGTTGACCGTCTCGTTGAGCCCCTCGCCAACCAGTGTCAGGCCGGTCACGAGGAGCACGATCGCGAGGCCGGGGTAGAGCGAGGTCCACCAGACACCGATCCCCGCGTCGTCCAGCGCGCGCTGCAGGTCGTATCCCCACTCGGCTGCCTCGTCGGGCTGGATCCCGATGCCCAGAAAGCCCAGTCCGGCCAGGGTAAGGATCGCGTCGGCGGCATTGAGGGTGCCGATGACCGGCACGCTCTGGATGACGTTGCCGAACAGGTAGCGCCGCATGATCGTGCCGCCGCTGGCCCCCAACGCTCGAGCCGCCTCGACGTACGTCGCCTCTTTCGCGCTGATCGTCGTGTTGCGGACCACACGGAAGTACTGCGGGATGTAGATGACGGTCAACGACAGCGCCGCTGCTATCACGCCGCTCGACAGGAACCAGACGTTGTCACCGATGAGGTTGGTGAACAGGAACGCGCAGACGATGGCCAGCAGGAAGGACGGGAACGCGTAGAGCGAGTCCATGATCAGGACAAGGATGCGGTCGACCCACCCGCCGACGTAGCCGGACACCAGGCCCAAGACAAGTCCGATGATGAGTGACGCCACGACGGCGAGGGACACCACCTCGAGCGCCGTCCGGGCACCCCAGATCACCCGTGAGAGGACATCGGTCTGCAGGTCCGTCGTGCCGAACGAGTGCTGGTGGTTCGGGTGCCCGAGCTTCTTGAACTGTTCTCCCGAGTCCTGGAACTGCGCGAAGCCGTACGGCGCGATCCACGGCGCGAAGAGGGCGCAGATGACGAACACGGTGGTGATCAGGGCCCCGACGACGAGCATCCACCGCGCCACCCCCTGAGTCCTGGAGAAGGGGGAGATCAGCGTGCTCAGCAGGCTACGCATCAGAACCGGACCCGGGGGTCGATCAACGCGTTGACGACGTCGATCAGCACGCTGACCAGGATCACGACCAGGGCGAAGATCGTGATGATTCCCTGCACCGCACCGTAGTCGCGGCCGAGGATGTACTTGACCAGCTTCTGACCCAGACCTGGCCAGTTGAACGTCGTCTCCGTGAGAACGGCGCCGGAGAGCAGCAGCGCCACCTGCAGCCCGATCACCGTGATGACCGGCACCAGAGCATTGCGGAAGGCGTGGTGGCGCATCACCTTGCCGCGGGCGATCCCCCGGGCCTGGGCCGCCTCGACGTAGTCGCTCTGCACCGTCTGCAGGATGTTGACCCGGACGAGCCGGATGAAGACCCCGCAGATGCCGACACCGAGCGTGAGGGCGGGCAACGCGATGTGTTGGAGCACATCGACTATCGCCTGCCGATCCCCACTCAGGAACGTGTCGATGAGCAGGACGTGCGTGTGCTCCGGCACGACGAACAACGTCTCCGGGGATGCCTGTCCCCCGGTCGGCAGGCCGAGCCGCGGCGCGAGATAGATCTGGACCAGCAGACCGATGAAGAAGATCGGCGCGGCGTACGTGATGATCGCGAACAGCCGGACCAGCACGTCGGGCACGGTGTCGCGCAACCGTCCGGCGAGCAGGCCCAGAGGGATGCCGATGAGGAGCGCGATGACGAACGCCGCGAGCGTCAGCGACACGGTGGCTCCGCCGTTGTCGCGCACGACGTCGATCACGGGCTGGTTGTCGGTGAAGGTCTTGCCGAAGTCGAGGTGGACAGCCGAGGACAGGTAGTCCCAGTACTGGACGATCAGGGGCTTGTCCAGCCCGGCCCGGTGCCGGGCGGCTGCGAGCGCCTGCGGGCTCAGCTTGCTGCCGAGGGCTGCCGAGATGGGGTCGCCGGGCGCGACGCGCATCAGCAGGAAGACCAGCGTCATCAGGATCCACATCATCGGGATGACGAGCAGGACCCGCTGCAGGATGTAGCGCGGCAGAGAACCCGCGGATGCGGCCATGACGCCCTTCCTAGGCAGCGAACCGGGGAGAGGCCGCGTCGACCCCTCCCCAGCGCTCGACCATGGTGCTAGCTGCTCTTCGAGATCGTCCAGAGCCGGAAGATGTACGCCGGGTCGAGTGTCTCCTCGACACCCTGCATTCCGTTGGCGTAGACGGCGATGTTGTTGCCGACCCAGCTCGGGATGAAGGGCACGTCACGCGCAGCGATGTCCTGGAGCTTCGCGAAGTCCGCGTTGCGCGCGCCCTGGCTGGTTGACCCGAGCTCGTGCGCCGTCAGCGTGTTGACCTCGGGGTTCTTGTACCCGTTCTGGAAGAAGCCGCCGTCGACCAAGAAGGGCGACAGGTAGTCGTCGGCGTCCGGGTAGTCCGGGTACCAGCCGAGCATCCACAGGTCGTAGGCACCCTCCTTGTAGATCGTCTGGTACTGCTCCCACTCGGTGCTCTTCAGGTCCACCGTGAACAGGCCGCTGGCCTCGAGCTCACGCTTGAACTCCTGGGCCTCGTCGACCGCGTTGGGGCCGTAGTGCGTCGGGGTGTAGCCCATCGTGATGTTCACCGGAGTGGTGACCCCGGCGTCGGACAGGATCTGCTTGGCTGCCGTGACGTCCGGCGCGGCTCCGTAGGCGTCCTTGAACGCCTCGGTGGCACCGGCCAGGCCCTGCGGGACGATCGAGTACAGCGGCGTCACCGTGTTCTCGTAGGCGTTCTTGGCGATCGCGGCGCGGTCGATGACCTGGGCAGCCGCCTGCCGGACCGCCAGCTCGGCGCCTGCTCCCTTGTCGACGCGCCACACCCAGTAGCGGATCGCGGCGCCGGCGCCCTTGGCGACGGTCAGGTTGCTCTTCTGCTCGAGTGCCGTCAGGTCCGTGGGCCCCAAGGTGTCCCACGCGACGTCGATCTCACCGTTCTGCACAGCGAGCCGCAGGCCGGAGGAGTCCTGGTAGTAGGAGATGAACACCTGTGCCGACTTCGGCGTGCGGTCGCCGACGTAGTTGTCGTTGACCTCGAGGACAGCCTGCTCGCCGGCCTTGTACTGGCTCAGCTTGTAGGGACCGGATCCGATGACGGCGTCGTCGGCGAGCTTCTTGCCGGCCGGGAAGACGTCCTCGTCGACGATGGCCCCGGTGCCGGGATACGTGATCAGGGACTCGAACGTCACGTCGGGCTTGTTGAGGTGGAAGATCACGGTGGTGTCGTCGGGCGTCTCGATCGCGTTGGGATCCAGTCCGGTGACGTTGCCGTCCGCGTCCGTCGAGGCGATGTCACCCAGCAGGTAGACAGCCGCCCCGTTGGGGTCGGCGATCTTCAGAGCACGCTCGAAGCTGAACTTGACGTCGGAGGACGTGAGTGGGTCCCCGTTGGAGAACTTCAGGTCGGGCTTGAGCTTGCAGGTCAGGGTCTGAGGGTCGTCGTACGTGCAGCTCTCGGCCGCATCCCCCTCAGGCGTGGTCGAGCCGGCTGGGATGGTCACCAGCGTCTGGAAGAGGCTGTACTGCAGCGTCGAGGATCCCAGGTCGTAGGACCCGGCGGGGTCGATGGCCGTCACCGTGTCGGTCGTGCCCATGGTGTAGCTGCCACTTGCCGAGGAACCGCCGCTGTCGTTCCGGTTCGAGCCGCAGGCGGCCAGCGAGGCGACCAGGACCGCCGATCCGCCGAGCGCCAGGACCTTGCTTCTTCTACCCACGTCGTGCTCCCGTCCACTGAGGCCACTTTCGCCAACCGATTCCTTGGACCTTAGACGGTCCTGCCCTGCATGTCAGCCTGACACGGTTACGAGACGGTCACCGTTCGTACGCGCCGGACGAACGTGCCGCTCGGCTGGCGGACGCAGCCGTCAGCGGGCGTTGAAGTACTTCGCTTCGGGGTGATGGACGACGAGCGCGTCCGTGGACTGCTCGGGGTGCAGCTGGAGCTCCTCGCTCAACGAGACGCCGATCCGGCGCGGGTCGAGGAGCGCCACGAGAGTCGCGCGGTCCTCGAGGTTCGGGCAGGCGGGGTAGCCGAAGCTGTAGCGCGAGCCCCGGTAGCCCTGGCGGAAGATCCGAGCCAGCTCGGGTGCGTCCTCGCCGTCGAAGCCGAGCTCGTTCCGCACCCGAGCGTGCCAGTGCTCTGCCAGGGCCTCGGCGAGCTGCACGACCAGTCCGTGCAGCTCGAGATAGTCGCGGTAGGCGTTGGCGGCGAAGAGCTCCGCCGTCACCTCGCTCACCCGCTCGCCCATCGTCACGAGCTGGAACGCGACCACGTCGAGCTCCCCGGAGTCCTTGGCGCGGAAGAAGTCGCTGAGGCACAGGAAGCGGTCGCGCTGCTGGCGCGGGAACCTGAACCGCGCGACCTCGTCGGCGTGCCGCACCAGGTCCAGCACGACGAGCTCGTCGCCGTCGCTGTAGCAGGGCCAGTAGCCGTACACCACCGCCGGCCGGAGGATCGCCTCGGTCTGGATCCTGTCGAGCCAGGCGCGCAGTCGTGGCCTCCCCTCGGTCTCGACCAGCTCGTCGTACGACGGTCCGCTCCCGCGCGACGCCTTGAGCCCCCACTGGCCCATGAACGTGGCGCGCTCGTCGAGATAGGCGGCGAAGTCCGCGAGCGGCACGCCTCTCACGACGCGGCTCCCCCAGAACGGCGGTCGTGGCACGGGGTTGGTCGTCGACACGTCCGACCGGGCAGGCACCGGCGGCTCGGCCGTTCCACCGGCGCGGCGCACCGGACCCGTGACCCGGCGGTCGCGCAGGAGCGGCAGGGTGGCGCCCGGGTCGCCGCGCTTGACCGCCATGACCGCGTCCATGAGGCGCAGCCCCTCGAAGGCGTCCCGCGCATAGCGGACCTCGCCGTCGAACATCCGAGCCAGGTCCTGCTCGACGTACGCCCGCGTCAACGCGGCACCGCCGAGCACGACGGGCCAGCGGCCCGCATCTCCTCGCTGGTTGAGCTCCTCGAGGTTCTCCTTCATCACGACCGTGCTCTTCACCAGCAGACCGGACATGCCGATCGCGTCGGCGTCGTGCTCCTCCGCGGCGTCGAGGATGGCGCTGACCGGCTGCTTGATGCCCAGGTTGACGACTGTGTAGCCGTTGTTCGACAAGATGATGTCCACGAGGTTCTTGCCGATGTCGTGCACGTCGCCTTTGACGGTGGCCAGGACGATCGTGCCCTTGCCCTGGTCGGCGGCTCGCTCCATGTGCGGCTCGAGGAACGCGACGGCGCTCTTCATGACCTCGGCCGACTGCAGCACGAACGGCAGCTGCATCTCCCCGGAGGCGAAGAGGTCTCCGACCACCTTCATCCCTGACAGCAGATGGTCGTTGATGATGTCGAGCGCCGGCCAGCCCGAGTCGAGCGCCGTGGTCAGGTCCGCGTCGAGCCCCGCCTTCTCGGCGTCGACGATGCGACGCGTGAGCCGCTCCCCCAGCGGCAGCTGCGCGAGCTCCGCGGCACGCGTCTCGCGGGTCGCGGACGTGGAGACGCCAGCGAACATCTCGAGCAGCCGCTCCAGCGGGTCGTAGCCGGGAGCCCGCTTGTCGTACACGAGGTCGTAGGCGACCTGGCGCTGTTCCTCGGGGATCCGGGCCAGCGGCACGATCCTCGCTGCATGCACGATCGCTGAGTCCAGGCCGGCCCGCCGGCACTCGTGCAGGAACACGGAGTTGAGCACCACGCGGGCGGCGGGGTTGAGCCCGAACGACACGTTGGACACTCCCAACGTCGTCTGCACGTCCGGATAGCGCTTCTTCACTGCGGCGATGGCTCGGACCGTCTCGAGCCCGTCGCGCCGGGTCTCCTCCTGCCCCGTCGCGATGGGGAACGTCAGGCAGTCGACGAGGATGTCGGACGTCGCCAGCCCCCACCGCCCCGTCAGGTCCTCGACGAGCCTGCTGGCGACGGCGAGCTTGTGCTCGGCGGTGCGGGCCTGGCCCGTCTCGTCGATGGCGAGCGCCACGACGGCGGCGCCGTGCTCGCGGATGACCGGCATCACCCGGGCGTACCGGGAGCCGGGGCCGCTGCCGTCCTCGAAGTTCACGGAGTTGACCACGCATCGGCCGGCGAGCGCCTCGAGGCCGGCCTCGATCACGGCGGGCTCCGTCGAGTCCAGCATGATCGGCAGCGTCGACGACGTGGCCAGCCGCGCGGCAGCCGCCCGCATGTCCGCCACGCCGTCGCGGCCGACGTAGTCGACGCTGAGGTCCAGCAGGTGCGCGCCGTCCCGGATCTGCGCGCGGGCGATCTCCATGCACTCGTCCCAGCGGCCCGCCAACATCGCGTCCCGGAAGGCCTTGCTGCCGTTGGCGTTGGTCCGCTCCCCGATCGCGAGGTACGACGTGTCCTGGCGGAAGCTGACGTGCTGGTACAGCGAGGAGATCCCGGGATCTCGGCGCAGCCGGCGCGGCGTCAGCGAACGGCCGGCGACCCGCTCCACGACGGCCTTCAGATGGTCCGGCGTCGTACCGCAGCAACCGCCGACGAGGCTGAGACCGAACTCACGGGTGAACGTGTCGTGTGCGTCGGCGAGCTGAGCCGGCGTCAGCGGGTAGTGCGCGCCGTGCGGCGTCAGCTGCGGGAGGCCGGCGTTCGGCATGCAGGCGATCGCGACGGGTGAGGTTCGCGAGAGCGAGCGCAGGTGCTCGCTCATCTCGGCCGGCCCGGTGGCGCAGTTCAGCCCGACGAGGTCCACGCCGAGCGGCACCAGTGCGGTCAGCGCGGCGCCGATCTCCGAGCCCAACAGCATCGTGCCGGTCGCCTCGACGGTGACGTTGACGACGAGCGGGACCGCGCTGCCGCCCGTGCGAGCGGCCAGCGCACGCCGGGCGCCGATCACCGCTGCCTTCGCCTGCAACAGGTCCTGCGCGGTCTCCACCAGCACGCAGTCCACGCCACCGTCCATCATGCCGCGCACCTGCTCCTGGTACGCGTCGCGCAAGGTCGCGAACGAGACGTGACCCAGGGTCGGCAGCTTGGTGCCGGGACCGACCGAGCCGAGCACCCAGCGTGGCGAAGCGGGCGTCGCCCAGGTGTCCGCGCTGTCCCGCGCGATCTGGGCGCCCGCCCGGGCGAGCTCGTAGATGCGACCCTCGATCGCGTACTCGCTGAGGTTCGCCCAGTTGGCCCCGAAGGTGTTGGTCCCGACGCAGTCGCAGCCCACGGCGAGATAGGCGTCGTGGATCTCCCGAACGACGTCCGGCCGGGTGACGTTGAGAATCTCGTTGCAGCCCTCGAGGCCCTCGAAGGAGTCCAGGCCGAGGTCGTACTGCTGCAGCATGGTGCCCATCGCGCCGTCCGCCACGACCACCCGCTCGCTCAGCGCCTGGCGCAGTCCCTCGGGTCCGTCGAGCATCCGACCACGCTACCGCCGTCCGTCCACGTCCTGGACACTCGTCTCACCCCGACCATCCGAGACTTACCGCCCGACTCTCCGAGACTTACCGCCCGACCATCCGAGACTTACCGCCCGACCATCCGAGACTTACCGCCCGACCATCCGAGACTTACCGCCCGACTATCCGAGTCTTTCGTCGCCCCAGCGTTTCCCGGTGGCCGCATTCGGGTGACCGTAGGCTGGACGCGTGATCACCATCGAGGGCGAAGCGAGCCTCTCCGGCGCCGTGGCGGTGGCGGCGTTCGAGGGCTGGAACGACGCAGGCGAGGCCGCCAGCGACGCGGTCACCCACCTGCTCGCCGGCTGGAAGTCCACGCTGCTCGCGACCGTCGACCCGGAGGACTACTACGACTTCCAGGTGAACCGGCCGCACGTGGGTTTCGACGCCGGGGGTGAGCGGGAGATCTCTTGGCGCACCACCGCGGTGTGGAGCTGCCGCGGTGACCGGTCGCGGCGAGATGTCGTGCTCGTCACCGGGATCGAGCCCAACCTCCGGTGGCGGACCTTCACCCAGGAGCTGCTCGACTACCTCGAAGAAGTGGGCGTCACCACGATGGTCACCCTGGGCGCTCTGCTGGCCGACGTACCGCACACGCGCCCCGTGCCGATCACCGGCATCTCCTCGGACCCGGAGCTGGCTGCCCGCCACGATCTCGAGCCGTCGCGCTACACCGGTCCCACCGGCATCGTCGGTGTTCTGCAGGAGGCGTCCCAGCAGCGCGGCATCGCCACGTTGTCCTACTGGGCGGCGGTTCCGCACTACGTGGCGCAGGCGCCCAACCCCAAGGCGACGCTCGCCCTGCTCGGCAAGGTCGAGGACCTCCTCGGAACGGCGATCGACCTCCGCGGGCTCCCGGAGGAGGCCGAGGCTTGGCAGCGCGGGGTCAACGAGATGGCCAGCTCCGACAGCGACATCGCCGACTACGTCCGCTCCCTCGAACAGGAGCGGGACACGGCGGACCTGCCGGAGGCATCGGGCGACGCGATCGCCCGCGAGTTCGAGCGCTACCTCAGGCGTCGCTCCGACGAGAGCTGACAGTTCCGTCGGCGGCGTCGAGAGCCACCCCGAGCGACGATTCCACGACGGCGGCGACGAGCTCACCAGACCCGGCGACGCCGGCCACGCCGGAGTCAGCCGCCCACGCATCGACTGCCGCCAACGCCGCCGGTGCATCGAGGTCGTGGGCGAGCGCGGCACGTACGGCGACCACCGTCTCGACCGGGTCGGGGCCACCGCGGCGCGCGGCTGCCGTCCATGAGTCCAGCCGTCGCCGAGCGGCGTCCAGGAGATCCCCGCGCCACTCCCAGTCACTGCGGTAGTGCTGCGACAGCAACGCGAGCCTGATCGCCCTCGGGTCTGTCCCGCCCTCGCGTAGCGCCGACACGAGCACGAGGTTCCCACGCGACTTCGACATCTTGGAGCCCTGGTAACCGACCATGCCGGCGTGCACGTAGCCGCGGGCGAAGGGGCTGCCGGGGAACGCGACGTGCGCCTCCCCCGCCGACATCTCGTGGTGCGGGAACGCCAGGTCCGAACCGCCGCCCTGGACGTCGAACGGCATCCCGAGATGGTGGTGAGCGATGGCGGCGCACTCGATGTGCCAGCCGGGGCGCCCAGCACCGAGCGAGCTCGCCCAGCTGGGCTCACCCTCGCGCCGGCGCTGCCAGAGCAGGCAGTCGAGAGGGTCGCGCTTGCCGGGACGGTCGGGGTCGCCGCCCCGCTCGCCGAAGACGGCCAGCATCTGGTCTCGGTGCAGTCCGGAGACCTCCCCGAAGGACGGGTCGGCCTTGACCGCGAAGTAGAGGTCCCCGTCGACGTCGTACACGGCGCCGATGTCGCGCAGCCGCTCGATCAGCGACACGATCAGCGGGATCGACTCGACGGCGCCGACGTAGTGGTCGGGGGGAATCACCGCCAGCGCCGACATGTCCGCACGGAAGAGCTGCGTCTCGCGTTCGGCGAGCTCCGCCCAGTCCTCACCGGTCGCCGCCGCCCGCTCGAGCAGGGGGTCGTCGACGTCGGTCACGTTCTGGACATAGCGCACGTCGAGGCCGGCCTCACGCCACGCGCGGTTGAGCAGGTCGAACGCGATGTACGTCGCGGCGTGCCCCAGGTGGGTCGCGTCGTACGGCGTGATGCCGCAGACGTAGAGCGAGGCCGAACCGACCGCCTCGGTGCGCGCCAGGCGCCCGCTCCGGGTGTCGTGCACGTGCACCGGCGGCGCGTCCCCCAGCCGTTCGCGGGGAAGGGTCGGCATCGCCGGTCCCGGCCACGATCGCATGGCGGCCAGCCTATCCGCGGGTCGTCACAGCGCCGGCCACGGTATGGCGGGCCACGACCCCGACGGGGACGGCATGACCCGCCGGCGCAGCAGGCTCCTGATGCGCCGGCGCAGCGCCGAGATCTCCGTCGCCGACAGCAGCGTGCGCAGCTCACGCCCTGCGTCGGCGGTGTCCGCCAGTGCGGCGTCGAGACGCTGCAGCGCCGCCACGTCCTCCTCGCGGAGCGGCTCGTCGGCCCAGCCCCACAGGACGGTGCGCAGCTTCGGGTCCTCGTGGAACGTGACACCGTGGTCACATCCCCACACGCGGCCGGCCGCGTCCGGGAGCACGTGACCACCCTTGCGGTCGGCGTTGTTGAGAACGACGTCCAGCAGCGCCATGGCCCGCAGGCGGACGTCGTCCGCGTGGACGAGCAGCAAGGGCCGGCCCAGCTGGTCCTCGGCCTCCAGGACCGCGATCCAGGACGGATCGTCGAAGTCGGGTGCGACGACGTCGATCAGAACGGCGTCCGGGTCGACGTCCACCCACTGCTGCACCATGCCCGCTCCGAACCTGGCGTCGCGCAGGATTGTCGGCGGTACGACGCACCACTCGCCAGCCTCCGACACGACCCGCGCCGCGCGCTCCCTGGCAGCAAGGGTGCCGCTCGGGAAGTCCCACAGCGGCCGCTCCCCCGCAACCGGCTTGTAGATGCAGCTGAGGGTGACGCCGTCGAGGCTCACCTGACCGAGGAACGAGGCGTTCGACGCCTGCGCGAGACGGCCCTCGAGCTCGAGGGCGCCGTTGCTCAGGATGGCCTCGACGCTGGTCGAGTCGAGGCTGTCGGCGCTGAAGGCGGGAGCCGGACCCGGTCGATCGGCTGACACGTCAGACAGTGGTGCGCTTGAAGCCGTTGGCCCGCGGGCACAAGTGTCCCTCGGGATCGATCGGCCCGCCGCAGAACTGGCACGGCGGCCGACCGGCGGAGACGACGGTGAGTGCCCGTCGCACGAAGGACCTGGCGTAGGAGGGCCGGAGCTTCACCACCAGCACCTCACTGGCCTCGACCTCGACATCCAATCCGACCTCGTGCTCGACCTCGTCCTCCTCGTCGTCGCTGGAGTCCTCGCCGTCCAGGTCCTGTACGACGACGTTCTCGTCGGAGACGGGGAACAGCTCGATCACCGCGAGACCGCTCTCGTCCTCCCATCCGAGCGTCATGGTGCCCACCCGGAACTCCTCGTCGATCGGCTGGTCGAGCGGCGCCTTGTCCGCAAGCCCAGGCGGAGCGATCGCGGGGATCCGCGGATCGCCGCCGAGGCGGCGCAGCGCCTCGTCGAGAAGCAGGTCGAGCCGTTCGGCGAGGATCTCTACCTGCTGCTTCTCCAAGGCCACGCTGACGATCCGGGCATCGTCGCGCGCCTGGAGGAAGAACGTCCGCTGGCCGGGAGGACCTACCGTGCCGGCGACAAACCGCTGCGGCTCCTCGAAACTGTGGACCACGATGGGCATGTCGACGAGCCTACGTGGCCCCGCCGGCGCCACCGCCGACCGGAGCGTCGCTCGAGGCGGCCCTGCGCCGCCTTCCCCGCTTCGGCTTGGCTGCGAGGCCGGACAGGTCACCGTGCTCGTTGAGGCGTACGACGAACGGCCGCAGCGGTGTGTAGGAGACGACCGACACCGAGCCCGGGTCGACGACGATGCGTTGGAAGGTGTCCAGGTGGCTGCCGAGAGCGTCGGCGAGGACCGCCTTGATCACGTCGCCGTGGCTGACCGCGATCCACAGCGCCTGCGGCCCGTGGTCGGCGGTGAGCGTCGCGTCGTACTCCCGGACCGCGTCGAGGGCGCGAGCCTGCATGTCGCGCAGCGCCTCACCGCCCGGGAACTGCGCGGCACTCGGATGGTTCTGCACCACCTTCCACAGCGGCTCCTTCGCCAGCGCCACGAGCTCCCGCCCCGTCCACTCGCCGTAGCCGCACTCCACGAGGCGCTTGTCGGTCTTGACCGCCACCCTGCCGCCAAGGGCCCGCGCCAGGGCCGCCGCGGTCTGGCGGCAGCGCTCGAGCGGGCTCGACACGATGGCGGTCACCGGCAGTGCCGCCACGCGCTCCCCCAGCTCAGCGGCCTGCCGGTGGCCGACATCGTCGAGGTGCACGCCCGCGGTCCGGCCGGCGAGCACTCCACTGGTGTTGGCCGTGGTCCTGCCGTGCCGCACGAGAAGGACAGTCGCCACGCCCGCAACCTTAGATCCCGCGTTGGATGGCGCGTGCCTTCCCAGGGGAGACAATGGTGCTGTGATCGTCGACTGCGCCGTCTACCGCGACGGCAGCAGGCTCGAGCTGCCGGAGGTGCGCACCGACTACATCTCGGCCCGGGCGGCTGCCAGGGCGGGGGACGCGGGCTTCGTGTGGATCGGGTTGCACGAGCCGTCCGAGTCCGAGATGGCAGACGTCGCCAAGGCGTTCACGCTGCATCCACTCGCGGTGGAGGACGCGCTCACCGCCCATCAGCGGCCCAAGCTGGAGCGCTATCCCGGCGACCACGTGTTCATGGTCGTGAAGACGCTCTGGTACGTCGACGAGAACGACGCGGTGGAGACCGGCGAGATCGCCGTCTTCGTGGGCGCCGACTTCGTGGTCACCGTCCGGCACGGGTCCGGCGCGGAGCTGCGCGTCACCCGGCAGAGCCTGGAGCAGCAGGCGGGCGTCCTCGGCAACGGACCGTTCTCCGTCCTGTACTCGGTCTGCGACCACGTCGTCGACGAGTATGAGATCGTCGCCCAGCAGCTGCAGATCGACGTCGAGGAGATCGAGCTCTCGGTCTTCTCCAGCCAGCGCACCCAGGACGCCCAGCGGATCTACACGCTGAAGCGGGAGGTCGCGGAGTTCCGTCGCGCGGTCGCACCGCTGCGCGAGCCCCTCACCCGCCTCTCGCACGCCCAGCTGCCGGAGGTCGACGCACACGCCGGGACGTTCTTCCGCGACGTGGCCGACCACGCGATCCTCGTCACGGAGCAGGTCGAGACCCTCGACCATCTGTTGTCGAGCGCGCACGACGCCCACATGGCCCGCATCTCCGTGCAGCAGAACGACGACATGCGGCGGATCTCGGCGTGGGTGGCGATCGCTGCCGTGCCGACCATGATGGCCGGCATCTACGGGATGAACTTCGACAACATGCCCGAGCTCAGCTGGCACTACGGGTACTTCCTGGTGCTGGCCGGGATGGCGGTCTCCTGCACCCTGCTCTACCGCAGCTTCAAGCGCTCCGGCTGGCTCTGAGCGGCCACCGCCGCCCCATCCCCCCTGCCCGCCTGGGGGCGGGTGAGGTTGCCCGGGCGATCCCTGGGTCGGATCTTTCGGCGTTGGGGAGGCGCTCGGGCGTTCGGAACTCGGGTGGTTCGGAACAGGACGCGCCATACGACGCCGCGGGGCACGCGCGTCTCGTTCCGAACCAACTGGAGGGGGTCAGGTGGCGGAGAGGTGGCCGCTTGCCAGCGCGACCATGAGGACGAGTCCGAGGGCGACGCGGTAGCCGACGAACCAGGTGATCGGGTGGTGGGCCACGAACCGCAACAGCCACGCCACGGCGACGTACGCGACGGCGAAGCTCACCAGAGTGGCTCCCACGGTCGCGGCCACCGGGATGTTGCCGCTGACCGCGCTCGGCAGCTCGAACAGTCCGGCCGCCGTCAGAGCAGGCACGGACAGGAAGAACGACATCCGGGTGGCCGCCACCCGGTCCAGCCCCGCGAACAGGCCCGCCGAGATCGTGGCCCCCGACCGGGACACCCCGGGGATCAGCGACACGCACTGGACGAGGCCGATGAAAACCGCGTCTCGCATCCGCACGTCCTCCTCGTGTCGGCGCTGGGTCGCGACGCGCTCGGCGAGCACCATCACGACGCTCCACAGGATCAGCGCCGAGGCCACCCACCAGAGGTTGCGCAGCGGCCCCGTCACAAGGTCGCGTCCCAGCAGGGCGACCACAACCACGGGGATCGTGCCGACGATCACGTACCAGCCCATCCGGTAGTCGAAGCTTCCCCGCACGTCGGGCGAGGTGGCTCCGCGCACCCAAGTGGACGCGATGCGCCAGATGTCCGTGCGGAAGAACACGATCACCGCCACGATCGCGCCCATCTGGATGACCGCCGTGAAGGCCGTGACGGTGTCGTCGTCGATCGCGAGCCCCAACAACTTTTCGACGATCGTGAGGTGACCGGTGCTCGAGACCGGCAGGAACTCGGTGATTCCTTCGACGATGCCGAGCAGGAGTGCTTGCAAGAAGTCCACGGTCGCCTAGTCTGCTGCACCGGCCGCGTCCAGCGCCTCCGCGACGCTGCGCAGCGACTCGATTCGTGCCGCCGGGTCGTCGACGAAGAGCAGGACGTTGAGCGTCGTGACGCCTGCGGCCGCGAACGCCTGGAGCCGGTCGACGACGCGCGCACGGCTCCCGAGCAGCGACGTCGCGTCGATGAGGTCGAACGGTACGGCGGCCATCGCCGCCCGGTGCTCCTTGGCGAGGAACAGGTCCTGCACCTTCGTGGCCGCCTGCTCGAAGCCCATGCGCCGCGCGAGGGCGTTGTAGAAGTTGTGCTGCCGGCTCCCCATCCCGCCGACGTACAGGGCCGCATATCCGCGCACGCGGTCGGCGCACGCGGGGAGGTCGTCGCCCAAGGAGACGGCGACGGTAGCGGCGACGTCGAAGGAGCCCGTGCGCTGCGCCCGCTCCCGGCCGACGCGGACGCTCGAGAGGAGCTCGTCGGCGTGCTCCGGAGAGAAGAAGATCGCGAGCCAGCCGTCGGCGATCTCCCCCGCCAGCTCGAGGCTACGAGGGCCGACTGCGGCCAGGTAGATGGGAATCCGGGGACGGGCCGGATGGACGGCGAGCTTCAGCGCCTTCCCGGCCCCGCCTGGCAATGGCAACGGAAAGAACTCGCCCTCGTGGCGGACGGTCTCCCGCCTCAGCGCCATCGAGACGACGTCGACGTACTCGCGGGTGCGCGCGAGCGGCTTGGCGAACGCGACGCCGTGCCATCCCTCCGAGACCTGCGGGCCAGACACGCCGAGCCCGAGCCGGAACCGCCCGCCGCTCAGCAGGTCGAGGGACGCCGCGGTCATCGCCGTCATCGCGGGCGTCCGCGCCGGGATCTGCATCACGGCGGCGCCGACTCCGATGCGCCGCGTGTGAGCGCTCAGGTAGCTCAGCAGGGTCGGCGAGTCCGAGCCGTACGCCTCGGCGGCCCACACCACGTCGTACCCGAGGTCCTCCGCCGCCTTCGCCACAGCGACGTGATGGGAGACGTCGGGGCCGAGCAGGTAACCGACGTTCAGTCCGAGCCGCACGGCTCGACTCTAGGCGCTCCCCCGCCGGACCTGCGGGTAGAGTCCGGGCACCATGAGCGACGTCCCCATCGCCGAGCATGCCTTGTTGTCCGACTGCGGCGGCGCGGCGCTCGTCACGAGCGGCGGCTCCGTCGACTGGCTGTGCCTGCCGCGCTTCGACAGCCAGCCGGCGATGGCGCGGCTGCTGGACGACGGCGCCGGTCACTTCCTGGTCGGTCCGGCCGGCGGGAGTCTTGCCAGCGGTCGTCGCTACCTGCCCCGCGGGCTGGTGCTCGAGACGACGTACGAGTCGCCCGACGGCGTGCTCGTCACCACTGACGCGCTGGCGCTGGGCGCCCACGAGCGCGGTCACGGACTCGGCCGCACGTCGCCCGGCGTGCTGTTGCGGACCGCTCGCTGCGTGAGTGGAGAGGTCGCCGTCCGGGTCGAGTTCGCCCCGCGCCCGGAGTTCGGCCTGGTGCACAGCCGGCTGAGCCGTTCGCCCAAGGCGGTCGTCGCCCGGGGCGGCCCGACCGTGCTGGTTCTCAGCACCGAGCTGGAGCTCGACCTCGACGGCGCGACCGGTGCGACGACCGTGACCCTGCGCGAGGGAGAGAAGCTGGCGTTCGCGCTCGAGCAGGCGAGGTCGTGGGACCCCGAGCCGCAGCGGTGGAGCCCGCGGAAGATCCGCCGCCGGCTCGCGTCGACGGAGCGGTCCTGGCGCAGCTGGTCCGACCTCCACCAGAGCTACGAGGGCCCTTACCGGGCGCTGGTGCTCCACAGCGGAGTCGTCCTGCAGGGCCTCACGGACGCCCGGACGGGAGCAGTCGTCGCCGCCCCGACCACCAGCCTGCCCGAAGGTGCTGGCACGGCGCGGACCTGGGACTACCGGTTCACCTGGGTGCGCGACGCCAGTATGACGATGCAGGGGCTGTGGATCGCGGCATGCCCCGACGAGGCCGAGCAGTTCTTCGCGTTCCTCTCCACCGCGGCGGCCACCCAGCTTCACCGCGGGCTCGACCTCCAGATCATGTTCGGGGTCGGCGCGGAGCGTGATCTGACCGAGAAGGAGCTCCCGCACCTGACGGGTTGGCGCCACAGCGCCCCCGTCCGGGTCGGCAACGATGCGTGGAGCCAGCGGCAGCTCGACGTGTACGGCGCTCTGCTGGACGCCGCCTACACGTTGCGGAACCAGCTGGAGCGCATGGACGAGGTGACCCGCGGCTTCCTGATGGCTGCCGTCGACGCGGCAGTCACCCGGTGGCAGCAGGAGGACCAGGGGATCTGGGAGATCCGCGGAACCGCCCGGCACTACCTGCACAGCAAGCTGATGTGCTGGGTCGCGGTCGACAGGGGCCTGGCGATGGCGTCGGAGCTCAGGGCGGGAGAGCAGACCACGGCCACGTGGGCGGCCACGCGGGACGAGATCCGCCAGGCCATCGAGGAGCAGGGCTGGAACGATCGCGCGGGCGCCTTCACGCAGCACTTCGGGAGCGACGACCTGGACGCCTCGGCACTCCTGCTGGCAATCGTCGGCTTCCTGCCCGCCGACGACCCGCGGCTGCTGGCGACCATCGACGCGGTCGAGGACAAGCTGTCCGACGGGAACGGGCTGATCTACCGCTACCGCGGCGGCGACGGCCTGCAGGGCGACGAGGGCTCCTTCCTGCTCTGCACGTTCTGGCTCGTCCAGGCGCTCGCGGTGACCGGGCAGGTGGACCGGTCACGCGCCGTCCTCGACCGTGCCGCCCGCTGCGCCAACGACCTCGGCCTCTTCTCCGAACAGGTCGAGGACGGCACCGGCGAGCTGTTGGGGAACTTCCCGCAGGCGTTCAGCCACCTCGGCCTGGTGACCGCGGCGCACGCCCTAGCGGTGGCCGAGCGCGCCCTGGACGGGTGAGGCGGCTGCACTAGGGTCGTCGCCATGCTGCACCGCTTCGTCGGCACGACCGGGTTGAAGGTCTCCCGCCTCGGCCTCGGCACGCTGACCTGGGGCACCGACACCGACGAGCACGAGGCGGCCGACCAGCTCCGGCTGTTCGTCGAGGCCGGCGGGACCTTGGTCGACACCGCCGCGTCCTACGGCCAAGGCGCCTCGGAGGAGCTGGTCGGAGCCCTCGTGAGGTCCATGGTCAGCCGGGAGGACCTCGTGATCGCGACGAAGGGCGGCATCACGCGACGCGACGGAGAGCGGACCGTCGACGTCTCGCGGCGGGCGCTGCTGCAGAACCTCGATGTGTCCTTGCGCAGGCTCGGTCTCGACCACGTCGACCTGTGGCAGGTGCACACCTGGTCGGACGAGGTTCCGCTGGAGGAGACGCTGTCGGCGCTCGACTACGCAGTGGCGTCGGGACGGGCCCGCTACGTCGGGATCTCGAACTACGCGGGATGGCAGACTGCAAAGGCCGCGACGTACCAGGGATGCGCCCCGGGCAGGGCTCGGATCGCCTCGACGCAGGTGGAGTACTCGCTGCTGCAGCGCGGCATCGAGCGCGAGGTGGTGCCGGCTGCGGTGGCCTCGGGGCTCGGCATCCTCCCCTGGTCGCCGCTCGGCCGTGGCGTGCTCACCGGGAAGTACCGCAACGGCGTACCCGCCGACTCCCGGGCCGCATCCGCAACGTTCGAGCGGTACGTCGCGGAGCATCTGACGCCGCGTGCAGGTCATGTGGTGGAAGCCGTGTGGCGCGCCGCCGACGGCCTCGGGATCTCGCCCCTCCAGGTGTCCCTGGCGTGGGTCCGGGACCAGCCGGGCGTGACGGCCCCGATCGTGGGTGCGCGGACCGGGACACAGCTCAGGGGGTCGTTGTCGGTGGAGGACGTGACGCTCCCCGACGAGATCACCGACGCGCTCGACGACGTGTCAGCGCCGCCGGTGGGCTACCCGGAGGCCTGAGAGGCCTGCGAGCCCGGGAGCTCGAGCCGTCCGGACAGCCTGCCCGCGTGCGCGGCCTCGAGATCGATGGCCGCCTCGACGAGCGCCAGGTGGGAGAACGCCTGCGGGAAGTTGCCGACCATCGCGCCGTTCGCGGCGTCGTACTCCTCCGACAGCAGGCCGACGTCGTTGACGAGCGAGACCAGCCGGTCCATGAGAAGGTCGGCGTCGGAGAGCCGACCAGCGAGGGCGTACGCGCTGACCAGCCAGAACGAGCAGGCCAGGAACGGGTGCTCACTCCCCGGCAGCCCGTCGGTGCCGGCCTCGGTCCGGTAGCGCAGCAGCAGGCCGTCGCGCATCAGGTCCTGCTCGACTGCCGTGATGGTGCCGAGCACGCGGGGGTCGTCCCCGGGCAGGAACCCCACAACCGGCAGGAGCAGCAGGGCGGCATCCACCTCGGTCGTGTCGTAGTGCTGGACGAACGTGCCCCGCTTCTCGTCGTACCCGTTGCTGAGCACCTCGTCGCGCACCTTCTCGCGGATCACCCGCCACTTCTCGACGTCGCCGGGCAGCCCGTGCCGCTCGACCGCCATGATCGCCCGGTCGAGCGCCGTCCAGACGCCGACTCGCGAGTGGGTGAAGTGCCGCTGGGGTCCGCGTATCTCCCACAAGCCGTTGTCCGGCTCGTCCCAGTGCTCGCAGAGTTCGTTGACCAGCACCCGCTGCAGCCGCCAGGACACCTCGGAGTCGTCGACGCCGGCGGCCCGGGCATGCTCGAAGGCACCCATCACCTCACCCAGCACGTCAGTCTGGCGCTGGCAGACGGCGCTGTTGCCGATCCGCACGGGTCGCGAGCCGGCGTACCCGGGAAGGTGGTCGAGGATGCGCTCGGGAAGGTCGCGCCCGCCGTCGACGGCGTACATGATCTGGGCGTCCTGGGGGTCACCCGCCAGCGCCCGGGTCAGCCAGTGCCGCCACAGCGCGGTCTCCTCGTGGTAGCCGGCCGACAGCAAGGCGTCAAGGGTGAGAGAGGCGTCCCGGAGCCAGCAGAAGCGGTAGTCCCAGTTGCGCTCACCGCCGATGTCCTCCGGCAGCGACGTCGTGGGCGCAGCCACGATCCCGCCCGTCTCGGTGTGGGTGAGGTGGCGCAGGACAAGCAGGGAGCGCACCACCTGGTCGCGGTAGGGACCGGTGTAGTCGCACCGGCTCGCCCAGTCCTCCGACAGGTACAGCGTCTCCGCGATCCGGCTGTCCACCTCGAGCGTGCCCGGAACGGGACGATGGGAGAGGAACCAGGTGCTGGTGAAGGTCAGCGCTTCCCCGGCGGAGACCTCGAACTCGTCGACGTGCGCCCCGTCGCGCGCCTTCGGCAGCCGGCTCCCCCGCAGCACGAGCTTGTCCGGACCCGCGATGGCCGTGATGATCGGGCGGCCCTCCACGTCACGGCCGCGGCTCACCCAGGGGCGGATCTTGCCGTAGCCGAAGCGCACCACCCACTCGTGGCGCATGGTCACCGTGCCGGAGATGCCCTCCACGCGTCGTACCAGGTCGGCACGGTCGTCCCCGACCGGCATCACGTCGGTGACAACGACGACGCCGGTGTCGGTCTCGTGCGTCGTCTCCAGCACGAACGAGTCCCCGGCGTAACGGCGCGTCGAGCGGGCCGGCGCGACGGGACCGAGCAGCCAGCGCCCGTGCTCGGGTGTTCCCAGCAGCGCAGTGAAACAGGCGGCGGAGTCGAAGCGGGGCAGGCACAACCAGTCCACCGATCCGTCGATGCCGATAAGCGCAGCGGTGCCGCCGTCGCCGACGATCGCATACTGCTCGATGGGAAGGGCCATGAGGCGAGGCTAGTGCGCGTTACCTGTCGCCCACGCGCTGGCGCGGGTAATGTGTCCGGACGACGGAGGTGGCATGGAGTACGAGTTCCAGCGGTTCCGGTTGCCGCACACGGTCTCCCGGTCCGCGGTGCGCCGGCTGCTGACCGAGCGAGCCGAGTACGGCGGGTGGGAGCTGGCCCGGCTCCGGCTCTACGCCGACGGCAGCCGCAAGGTGGAGCTTCGCCGGCGGATCATCAGGATCCAGCGCCAGATGTACTCCGACTCCCTCCCGATGGTCTAGCCGACCATCCGAGACTTACCGCCCGACGATCCGAGAGCTCCGCCGCTCAGGCGAGGTCGAGGAACCGATCGAACACCCGGGCCGAGAACTCGAGGGCGTCGAGCGGGACGCGCTCGTCGACGCCGTGGAAGAGCGCGGTGAAGTCGAGATCCTCCGGAAGCCGGAGCGGTGAGAACCCGAAGCACCGGATGCCCAGCCGGTTCCAGGCCTTGGCGTCGGTGCCGCCGGACATCAGGAACGGCAGGACCGTTCCGTCGGGGTCCTCGGCCAGGATCGACGCCGTCATCGCCTCGACCAGCGGCCCGTCGAAGGGCGTCGACAGCGCGACGTCGTGCACCAGGAGCTCGTAGCTGACGGTGTCCGGCAGCAGCTCGCGCAGCGTTGCGAAGAACTCGTCCTCGTAGCCCGGGAGGAAGCGGCCGTCGATGTTCGCGGTGGCCTCTGCAGGGATCACGTTGTGCTTGTAGCCCGCCTCGAGCATCGTCGGGTTGGCGGTGTTGCGGACCACGGCGGCAAGCATCCGCGCCGCCGGGCCGAAGTGCTCCACGAGCGCGTCGACGTTGTCGTCCACACCGTCGTGACCGGTGATGCGCGCGACCTCGTCCAGCAGCGCGCCCATCGCCGGCGTGAGGCGGACCGGCCACTCGTGACGCCCGATCGCCGCGACCGCCTCGGAGACGGCGGTGACCGCGTTGTCGGCGTTGCGCATCGACCCGTGACCTGCCGTTCCGTGAGCACGCAGGCGCAGCCAGGCCATGCCCTTCTCGGCCGTCTCGACGAGGTACAGCCGCTTGCCGGCGACCGTCGTGGAAAAGCCGCCCACCTCTCCGATGGCCTCGGTGCATCCCTCCAACCAGTGCGGCCTCTGGTCGACGATGGCGTGAGACCCGGCCTTGCTGCCGGCCTCCTCATCCGCTGTGAACACCAGCGTCACAGCCCGTTTCGGCAGCGCCTGCGCCGTCGAACGGGCGCGGACGACCGACAGGATAGCCGCGTCGAAGTCCTTCATATCGACAGCGCCACGGCCCCAGAGGTACCCGTCGGCGATCTCGCCCGAGAACGGGTCAACCTTCCAGTCCTGCTTGGCGGCCGGTACGACGTCAAGGTGCCCGTGCACCAGCAGCCTGTCGGTGGACGAGGGGTCCCCCCAGTGGGCGACGAGCGACGTACGACGTTCACTCGGCTCGAACAGCTCCGAGGCAATACCGACGTCGGACAGCAGGGCAGCCACGTGCTCCGCCGCCAGCCGCTCCCCCGGGCCTGAGCCGTCCCCGTAGTTGGTCGTGTCGATGCGGACCAGGTCGCGGCAGATCGTCGTGACCTCCGCCTCCGGTCGGTAGCTGGGCGTCATCGTCTCATCCTGCCTTGTTGCGTTGCCGCCCGCACAGCCCGGCTTTGCTAGAGTTGCCTGGCTCGCGGCGTGCCCGCGAGGACCCAGTCCGGGTGGCGGAATAGGTAGACGCGCTAGCTTGAGGTGCTAGTGCCCGTATTAGGGCATGGGGGTTCAAGTCCCCCCTCGGACACCAGCCGGGTACGACCAGCCGGCCGCGTGCCCGCCCCCGGTGTCCATCAAGCTCGCGCACGACGTACGGTCGGCGGCACGTCACGGACGGGCTGACCAGGAGGTCGTGGACCGTACCGTCATCTGGATGAC
>JBBSIF010000020.1:0-30322 GCA_038232255.1 Propionibacteriales bacterium | reverse complement strand
GTGTTCGACGACTTGTCGAAACAAGCCGACGCTTACCGTGAAATCTCGTTGTTGCTTCGTCGTCCTGCTGGTCGCGAGGCTTACCCCGGCGACGTCTTCTACCTGCACAGCCGGCTGCTCGAGCGCTGCGCGAAGCTCTCCGACGACATGGGCGCCGGCTCGATGACCGGACTGCCGATCATCGAGACACAGGCCAACGACATCTCGGCCTTCATCCCGACGAACGTCATCTCGATCACCGACGGACAGATCTTCCTGCAGTCCGACCTCTTCAACGCCAACCAGCGCCCCGCGATCGACGTCGGCCAGTCGGTGTCCCGTGTCGGTGGGGCAGCGATGATCAAGGCCATGCGGAGGGTCACCGGCTCACTCAAGGTTGACCTGGCACAGTATCGCGCCATGGAGGCGTTCGCGATGTTCGCCTCGGACCTGGACGCCGCGTCCCGGCGTCAGCTCGACCGAGGTGGCCGGCTGATGGAGCTGCTGCGGCAACGCCAGAACTCGCCGTACCCGGTCGAGGACCAGACGGTCTCGATCTGGGCGGGCACGTCGGGCCGGCTCGACCGGGTTCCGATCCCCGACGTGCTGCGTTTCGAGCAGGAGTTCCTCGCCTACCTCCGTCGTGACCAGGACGGCGGCATCCTCGCCACCATCCGCGAGACCCTGGACTTCACCGACGACACCGAGGCAGCACTCATCGCTGCCTACGACTCCTTCCTCGACCAGTTCGAGACGAGTGAGGGTGGCTCCCTGAAGGCCGGCCGCGAGGAGCACGAGGCCCTCGGCGACGAGGACATCGAGCAGGAGCAGATCGTCAAGCAGAGGCGGGGCTGAGCATGGCCGCATCGCTGCGTGAGCTGCGCGCGCGGATCCGGTCGGTCGAGGCCACCGCGAAGATCACGCGCGCCATGGAGCTGATCGCCGCGTCCCGGATCGTGAAGGCGCAGCAGCGGGCGCAGGCGGCCACGCCGTACGCCCGCGAGCTCACTCGGGCGGTGTCGGCCGTGGCGACGTACTCCAACGTCGACCACCCGCTGACGTCGGAACCGGAGAATCCCACCCGAGCTGCCGTTCTGGTGGTGACCAGCGACCGCGGTCTGGCCGGCGCCTACTCCTCGAGCGTGCTGCGCGAGGCGGAGCGGCTCGTCGAGCGGTTGCGCGGCGACGGCAAGCAGGCCGACCTGTACGTCAGCGGACGCAAAGGCGTCGGCTACTACGCCTTCCGCAGCCGTGAGGTCGTGCAGAGCTGGGTCGGCTTCTCCGATACGCCCGCCTACGCCAACGCCCGGGAGATCGGCGAGGCGCTCATAGAGGCGTTCGTCGCGGACGAGGGCGAGCACGCCGTCGACGAGGTGCACGTCGTCTTCACCCGCTTCAGGTCGATGCTGTCCCAGGAGCCGAACGACATCCGGCTGCTGCCGCTGGAGGTCGTCGAGGGAGAGGAGCGGCCGGCCAGCGACGAGGTGCTGCCGCTGTACGAGTTCGAGCCCGGCGCCTCGGAGGTGCTGGACGCCCTGCTGCCGAGGTACGTCAACAGCCGTATCTTCTACTGCCTGCTGCAGGCCTCGGCCTCGGAGCTCGCGGCGCGCCAGCGGGCGATGAAGTCGGCGACCGACAACGCCGAGGAGCTCGTGAAGAGCTACACCCGTGTCGCCAACCAGGCCCGCCAGGCCGGGATCACCCAAGAGATCAGTGAGATCGTCGGTGGCGTCAACGCGCTCGCCGACGCCAACGCCGGGAGTGAGTGAAGACGATGACTGCCACGCAGAAGGAGAACACCACCGAGCAGAGCCAGAGCGTGGGGCGCATCGCGCGCGTCACCGGGCCTGTCGTGGACGTCGAGTTCGCCGCCGACTCGATGCCGGCGATGTACAACGCCCTGCACGTCGACCTGGAGCTCGCCGGTGACAAGAAGACGTTGACCCTCGAGGTCGCCCAGCACATCGGCGAGGGGATGGTGCGCGCCATCTCCATGCAGTCCACGGACGGCCTGGTGCGCGGCGCCGCCGTCTCGGACAGCGGCATCGGCATCGACGTACCGGTCGGAGACGTGACGAAGGGGCACGTCTTCAACGTGATCGGTGAGGTCCTCAACCTCAAGGACGGCGAGACGCTCGACGTCGAGGAGCGCTGGCAGATCCACCGCCCGTCCCCGTCGTTCGACTCGCTCGAGCCCAAGACCGAGATGTTCCACACCGGCATCAAGGTGATCGACCTGCTCACCCCGTACGTGCTGGGCGGCAAGATCGGCCTCTTCGGCGGCGCCGGAGTGGGCAAGACTGTGCTCATCCAAGAGATGATCGCCCGCGTCGCGCGTGACCACGGCGGTGTCTCCGTCTTCGCCGGAGTGGGCGAGCGCACCCGCGAGGGCAACGACCTGATCGCGGAGATGACGGAGTCCGAGGTCATCGGGCAGACCGCGCTCGTCTTCGGCCAGATGGACGAGCCCCCCGGCACGCGCCTGCGGGTTGCCCTGTCCGCGCTGACGATGGCGGAGTACTTCCGCGACGTGCAGCAGCAGGACGTGCTGCTGTTCATCGACAACATCTTCCGGTTCACGCAGGCCGGCTCCGAGGTCTCCACGCTGCTCGGTCGGATGCCGTCGGCGGTGGGTTACCAGCCCAACCTCGCCGACGAGATGGGCGAGCTGCAGGAGCGGATCACCTCGACCCGGGGACATTCGATCACCTCCATGCAGGCGATCTACGTGCCGGCCGACGACTACACCGACCCGGCACCCGCGACGACGTTCGCGCACCTCGACGCGACCACGAACCTGTCCCGCGAGATCGCGTCGCTCGGTATCTACCCGGCAGTGGACCCGTTAGCCTCCACGTCGCGGATCCTCGACCCGCGCTACATCAGCGATCAGCACTACAACACCGCGACGCAGGTCAAGCAGATCCTCCAGCGGAACAAGGAGCTGCAGGACATCATCGCGATCCTCGGTGTCGACGAGCTGTCGGAGGAGGACAAGGTCGTCGTCTCCCGGGCCCGGCGCATCCAGCGCTTCCTCTCGCAGAACACCTACGTCGCCCGGCAGTTCACCGGAATCGAAGGGTCGACGGTGTCGCTGGAGGACACCATCGAGGCCTTCTCGAAGATCAGCGCCGGCGAGTACGACCATGTCGCGGAGCAGGCGTTCTTCATGTGTGGAGGCCTCGACGACGTCGAGCGCAAGTGGGCCGAGATCCAGAAGGCCGACTAGATGGCCGCCGCCTTCCAGCTGGACGTCGTCGCCGCCGACCACACGGTCTGGTCGGGCGAGGCCACGATGGTCATCGCGCGGACCCTCGAGGGGGAGCTCGGCATCCTGGCCAACCACTCGCCGCTGATGGGGGTGCTCGCGCCGGGCTCCGTCGAGATCCGTCCCGCCGAGGGCAACCCCCTGCTGGCCGTCGTCGACGGGGGTTTCCTGTCGGTGGCCTCCAACCGCGTCTCGGTCCTCGCCGAGCACGCGGAGATGGCCGAGGACATCGACCCGGCAGAGGCCCAGCGCCGGCTCGACGAGGCTCGTCAGGACGCCGACGACAGCGAGAGCTCCCAGCAGGCACTCGCGGCCGCCCAGGCCCGCGTCGCCGCCGTGGAGAAGACCCATAACCGGTAGCTGAGAGCTCGCAGGCGCCAGCGCCGGAGGGGGTATCGATGCCGTGGTGGGCTGACATCCTGGACGTTGTCGGCCTGCTCGTCCTGGTGGCGGCAGCGGTGTTCGTCTTCCTCTTCGGCCGGCGGCGTGCGCTGAGCCGCAAGGGCGGCACATTCGAGTGCAGCGCGCGCATGCGGCTTCCCGCCAAGGCGTCGCCCGCGAGCAGCGCGCGTGGGTGGCAGCTGGGTCTCGGGCGGTACGACGGCGGCCGGCTCGAGTGGTTCCGGGTCTTCTCCTTCTCCCTGCGGCCGAAGACCGTCTTCGACCGGTCCCTGACCGTGTTGTCGCGCCGGACACCGCACGGCGCCGAGTCGTTCTCGCTCTACGCGGGCCATGTGGTGCAGGCGGTCCGGCTCAGCTCGGGTACGACGATCGAGCTCGCGATGAGCGAGCAGGCGCTGACCGCCTTCCTCGCCTGGACGGAGGCGGCGCCCCCCGGCCACGAAGACCTGCTCGGCTAGCATCGGTCTCCGTGAGCCTCCAACACGTCGTCCTGATGAGCTTCCCCACGGACCTGTCCGATACCGAGGACGTGCAGCTGCGCGCGATGGTCCACTCCTGGCCGCGGGAGATCGCCACGATGAGCGAGGCGCGGATCGGCCGGGACCTGACGGGGCAGCGGACGCGTGGCTACCAGTACCTGCTCTACACGCTCTTCCCGGACACCGACACGCTCGCGGCGTACGTCGCCCACCCCGTGCACCAGGAGCTCGTCCGCTGGCTCGACGAGCGCAGCTGCCAGCGGCTGGCCTTCGACTACTACCTCGACGCGACCACGGACGCGTTCGCGCCGAGTTAGGCTGGAGCTCTTTCCCGTCGACAACGAGTGGAGAGCGCCGTGGTCAGGTCCGTTCGATCCCTTGTCCTCCTGGCGGCAGCACCACTCGTGCTGGCCGCCGTGGCTCCGCCCGCCGGCGCCTCGTACGCGAAGACGCAGGAAGGCTGGGCCACCGTGGCCGTCGGAACCTGGCACTCGTGCGGGATCCGCCTCAACGGCACCCTGTGGTGCTGGGGCGCCGACAAGTCGGGAGAGCTCGGAGACGGGGGACGATCGCCGCAGTTCCATCCCGTCCAGGTGGGCACTCGCACGGACTGGGTCGCGGTGATGGCAGGGCACAACACCGGGTGCGCGATCCCCGAAGACGGCTCGCTGTGGTGCTGGGGCCGAGGTGACCATGGACAGCTCGGCAACGGTGACACCGGCATCGTCAGGACGCCGGTCCGGGTGGCAACCGCGACCGACACGGGCTGGTTGGCGATCAGCGGAAGCAACGGGGGCTACGGGTACGCGACGGACTCGCACACGTGCGGCGTGCGCGCCGATGGAACGGCGTGGTGTTGGGGACAGAACGACCTCGGACAGGTGGGGAACGGCACCCAGAACGACCAGCTGACGCCGACGCGGGTCGGCCGCTCCAACGGATGGACGAGTGTGAGCGCCGGCAACGGCATGTCCTGTGGCACTCGAGCCGGCGGCGGGCTGTGGTGCTGGGGCACCGGCGATCTCGGCAACGGCGCCAACGAGAGGGAACTGTCCCCGGTCCGGATCGGAACGAGCTCGCATTGGGCGACGGTGTCCGTCGGCGCTGGTCACACGTGCGGGACGCGAACAGACGGCACGCTGTGGTGCTGGGGCTGGAACGGCACCGGTGCTGTCGGCGACGGCACGACCACCGAGCGGTTCACTCCCGTGCAGGTTGGTACGAAGACGACGTGGGTGTCGGTGACCGCCGGATCCGCCAGCACGTGTGGAACGCGAGCCGACGGCGCTGCGCTGTGCTGGGGCGCTAATGCGTCAGGACAGCTGGGTAACGGCACTCAGGCGGACACCACGGTCCCCGTCAAGGTGGAGGGCGGGCCTCCTGCCTGGTCAGCCGATGTCACGACGCGGTACCTCCATAGCTGCGGTGTGGGCCGCAACCACACGCTGTGGTGCTGGGGCTTCAACAAGTACGGCGAGGTCGGGTCGGGAACAGGCAGGGAAGTGCACCTTCCTGCTCATGTGAAGGTTCCCTGAGCCGTTCGCTTCCCCAAAGATCCGACGACCAGACCGCTCTGACGATCTGGCCGTCGGAGGTCAACGCTGGTGGGCGCCCTAGGATGGCCGACATGGTCGTCCTGTCGAAGATCTACACCAGAACCGGCGACGCCGGCACCACGCGCCTCGGTGACATGAGCCTGGTGAGCAAGACCGACCATCGGCTCGAGGCCTACGCGTACTGCGACGAGGCGAACTCCCAGATCGGCTATGCCGTCGCGGTCGCAGGCCTCGAACCTGCTGTCGAGCGGGTGCTGGGAATCGTCCAGAACGACCTGTTCGACGTCGGCGCTGACCTGTCCTGCCCCGTGGTCGCCGAGCCGGAGTTCCCGCCGCTGCGAGTCGAGGCCGACTACGTCGACCGCCTCGAGGCATGGTGCGACGAGTTCAACGAGCCGCTGGAGGCGCTGCGGTCGTTCATCCTGCCCGGCGGGACTGCGGGCGCGGCGCTGCTGCACGTGGCGCGCACGGTGGTACGCCGAGCCGAACGGGCCGGCTGGTCGGCGTACGCCGAGCACGCTGACACGATGAACGTGGTGGCTCTGCAGTACCTGAACCGGCTGAGCGACCTGCTGTTCATCCTGGCGCGATACGCCAACCGCGAGAACGGCGACGTGCTCTGGCGTCCCGGTGGTGAGCGCGGGAACGACGCCGTCACCGACGCGGACTAGTCCGATGCGGCGCGCCGGCGGTCAACGGGTGAAGCTGAACAGGCGAACGCCGGGAACCAGCGGCTGAGGCGCCCCGCGGAGGATGCAGACGCCCACGGAGAAGGCATCGCTCCCGGGTGCCGTGAACTCGAGCTCCTCGAAGCCAGCCTCCCCGAACCAGCGCCGAATGCGTGGAGTGAGGTCGGGTGACCGCGTGTGGCGGGTCCAGATCACTGTGGCGCCCGGGTTGCACAGCTGCGGCGCGGCCCGGACGAGGCGCGCGACGTCCTCGTCGCTGATGTTCCCGAGAATGCCGCACAGCAGGACGAGGTCGGCCGGGACTGCCCTCATGTAGGAGTCGCTCAGGCCGGCATCGGCGCGCCGTACGGTGACCTCGGAGAGCCCGGCCGCATCCGCTGACGCCACGGCCCGCGCCGCGTTGCGCTCATCCAGCTCGAGCAGGGTGGCCGAGACGCCCGCTGGGTTCCCACGGGCGGTGAGGACGCCGAGCAGGTCGCGACCGTCGCCCGCGCACGAGCTCAACACCATGACCGGACGTCCGGCGCTGTCCAACCAGTCGGCGACATGGCGCGAGACGATGGCCAGCCGTCTCGACAGCGGCGAGTCCGGGTCGTCGTACGGCGAGTGCCAGCTGGACCAGTCCCTCGGCGCATCCATGGCCGGCACTCTCCGGCAGAGCACCGACAGTCTCCGGGCCATCGGCTGACGGAAACGGCTACCCGCTATCCTGCGCGTCATGCAGATCGAGGGTGGTGCGGCGGTCGTGACCGGTGGCGCCTCGGGGCTCGGCGCCGCGACCGCGGCCATGCTGGCGGCGCGCGGCGCAGCGGTCTTCGGCCTCGACCTGCCCGACGCGGTGTCAGCTGCCGGCTCCGTCGAGGGCGTGACGCTGGTTGCCGCGGACGTCACCGACGAGGAGCAGGTCCGGTCCGCTGTGGCGCGAGCCGGGTCCGACGTACCGCTGCGGATCGTCGTCAACTGCGCCGGCATCGGGACCGCAGGTCGCGTCTTGTCGAATTCCGGCCCGCACGACCTCGCACTGTTCCGCAGGATTCTCGACGTCAACCTGGTGGGCACGTTCAACGTGCTCCGCCTCGGCGCCGAGGTGATGGCGCAGACGGCCGCAGACGATTCCGGCCAGCGTGGTGTCATCGTCAACACCGCATCGATCGCGGCGTACGACGGCCAGGTCGGACAGATCGCCTACGCGGCATCGAAGGGCGGGGTGGTCGGCCTCACGCTGTCGGCGGCCCGGGATCTCGCGAGCCTCGGCATCCGGGTCTGCACGATCGCACCGGGCGTGATCGACACCCCGATGCTCGCCGGCGTCAACGACGACTTCCGGGCCGCTCTGGCGGCAGGAGTGCCGTTCCCGAAGCGGCTCGGCCGCCCCGCTGAGTTCGCCGCGCTGGCGACGACGATCATCGAGCACGACTACCTCAACGGGGAGGTCATCCGGATGGACGGCGCGCTGCGGATGGCTCCCCGGTAGGTCGCCGCGTTCGCCGGTCGTGCGCGTTCGGTCAAGTTTCGGCAACGATTCGGCGACATCGGCCCCGCCGGAGCAACCAATGTCAGGGCGGGCGCGTCTCATGAGAACAAGCACCGAACGACGCGCGCGACAGGACACCGATGGCTGCCAGCTCGACTCCCAGCGGCACGATTCTGCTGGACGTGTTCCTCGACGTGCGCAACGTGGCCGACGTGCGCACTCGCCTCAACGAGGTCCTGGAGACGTCGAAAGGCGACGTGGTGCTGGACCTGTCCGCCCTCGAGTCGATCGACGCCACGGGGCTCGGGATGATCACGGCCATCCACCTGCGCTGTGAGCGGAGCGGCTCGCGGCTCGTGCTGCGCAACTGCCCACGCGAGATCCGACGGGTGCTCGCCGTCACGAGGCTCAACCGTATCCTGCACCTGGATCGAGCTCACGTCGAGCTCACCGCCTGACCGGGCGACGATGCGCGGCTCCGCGCCGAGCTCATGGGGCTGTCGTGCGTGGTGGACGTCGAGCACTCGTGCCGCCCATAATGGCCGCTTGACGATCCGATCCCTGTCCAGGATCCCCAGGCTGCTGGTCGCGACGACTGCTGCTGGTCTGGTGATGGCGACCAGCCAGCAGGCTCTCGGCGTCGGCGTCGGCGTCGGTGTCGGTGTCGGTGTCACTCCCAGCCGCCCGCTCGCGCCGCTGCTGCGAACGCCGGATGGGCAGGCGATCGCCGGCCACTACATCGTCGTACTGTCGTCGTCGTCGACGGACGCCGACCTGTCGTCGGTGTCGCAAGCGGCAGTCGCAGCCGGTGGCACCCTGGGGTTCCGCTACGACGCGGCGCTCAAGGGTTTCTCCGCGACGCTGCCGCAGGCGGCTCTCGCCAGCGTCCGTGCCAGCAGCGGGGTCTCGTACGTCGAGCAGGACTCATGGGCCGCCATCGGACACCTACTCCTCCCGAGCCACCGGACTGGGCGTGACGGCCTACGTGCTCGACACCGGGGTGTGGTTCCGGCACCCGGAGTTCCAGGACAGGGCCAGGTCGGGCCACGACTTCGTCGACAATGACCGCAACGCCATCGACTGCAGCGGCCACGGGACGCACGTCGCCGGCACTCTCGCCGGCAAGAAGTACGGCGTCGCCAAGGGCGTCGAGGTCGTAGCGGTGCGCGTGCTGGGTTGCGACGGTCGCGGTCCGTTCAGCCAGGTGATCGCGGGGGTCGACTGGGTCACCTCGCACGCCGCGAGCCCGGCGGTGGCGAATATGAGCATCGGTGTCAAGCCCAACCGGGCGGTCGACGAGGCAGTCACGACGTCAGTCGACTCCGGCATCCCTTACTCGATCGCTGCCGGCAACGACTCCGCGGATGCGTGCAGCTACTCCCCGGCGAGGACGAGGGCGGCGCTCACGGTCGGCGCGACCGACAAGACCGACACTCAGGCGTCGTTCTCGAATCTCGGGCGGTGCCTCGACCTCTACGCACCCGGGGTCCTGATCCGCTCTGCCTGGCCGAGCAACACCGGCGTGACGAACACCATCAGCGGTACGTCGTTCGCCGCGCCGCACGTGGCGGGGACCGTCGCGCTCTACCTCGAGCAGCACCCAGCAGCTCCGCCGTCGCAGGTGCGTCAGAGTGTCGTCGGGGGAGCGACCTCCGGGCGGCTCAGCGACCTGGGGCCCGAATCGCCCGACAAGCTTGTCTACTCCCGCGTCGGATGATCGGCTGGCGGCGGCGTTCGCTGCCGTCCGACGCGCCGACTTCCTGCCCCGCGACGAGCGGAGGAGGGCGGCGGAAGACCGGCCGCTGTTCATCGGCCACGGTGCGACGAACTCGCAGCCCACCACGGTCGAGAACATGCTGACGCTGCTCGACCCGGTGCCCGGCGACCGGGTCCTCGACGTCGGAAGCGGGTCGGGCTGGACGACCGCTCTGCTCGCCAGCCTCGTGACCAACCAGGGCAGGGTTTACGGCGTGGAGCTGGTCCCGGCGCTCGTCGAGTGGGGCCGGCATAACCTCGCCGGCTACGGGTTCTCCCGGGCGAGTATCGACCAGGCGGACGCTGAGCGCCTCGGCCTGCCCGCGCAGGCGCCGTACGACAAGATCCTGGTCTCGGCCGAGGCACGAGAGCTGCCCGAAGCCTTGGTCGACCAGCTCGCGCTCGGCGGCCGGATGGTGATCCCGGTGAGAGGTCGGCTGTCCGTGGTCGAGCGATCTGACGACGGCGAGGTCCACGAGAGGCGGGTCGGCCACTACTCCTTCGTGCCGCTGCGGTGAGCGGGCGACGTCACGCCAGCAAGCGGTCGAGCGTGCGCAGCTTGTTCGTCGCGTCCAGTGCGGCCACCTTGTAGGCCTCGGACAGCGTCGGGTAGTTGAAGACCGTGTTGACCAGATAGTCCACCGTTCCACCGCAGCCCATGACCGCCTGCCCGATGTGCACGAGGTCCGTTGCCCCGGTGCCGAAGATGTGCACCCCGAGGATTCGCCGTTCCGTGGCGTGGACCAGGAGCTTGAGCATGCCGTAGGGGTCTCCGACGATCTGGCCGCGGGCGAGCTCCCGGTATCGGGACAAGCCGACCTCGTAGGGGATCGCCTGTCCGGTCAGCTCGGCCTCCGTGGCTCCGACGTACGAGATCTCCGGAATCGTGTAGATCCCGATCGGCTGCAACGCACACAGGCTGTGGGTGTCCTCGCCCATCGCATGCAGCGCGGCGAGCCGGCCCTGCTCCATCGCTGTCGCGGCAAGCGCCGGGAAGCCCACGACGTCGCCGACGGCGTAGATGTGCTCGACGTTGGTGCGGTAGGCATCGTCGACCTCGATCCGGCCGCGTTTGTCGGCCTCGATACCCGCCATGTCGAGGCCCAGCTCCGCCGTCGCCCCCTGCCGTCCTGCGGAGTACATGACGGTCTCCGCCGGGATCCGCTTGCCGCTCACCAGGCTCGTGATCGTCCCTCGCGGGCTCGCCTCGACCTTCTCGACCTGCTCCCCGAATCGGAAGGACACCGCGAGGTCACGCAGGTGGAAGCGCAGCGACTCGACGATCTCGTCGTCGCAGAACTCGAGCATGCTCGGCCGCTGGTCGACGATCGTGACCCGCGTGCCGAGAGCCGCGAACATCGACGCGTACTCGATGCCGATCACGCCCGCGCCGACGATCAGCATCGTCGCGGGGATCGACTCGAGCTCGAGGATGCCGTCCGAGTCGACGATGTGCTGGTTGTCGAACTCCACGTGAGAGGGGCGAGCGGGCCGGGTGCCGGGGGCCAGCACGATCTTGTCGGCCGACACGGTCAGCCGGTCGGCACCGGACACGAGGAGCGTGTGCGGGTCGACGAACGTCGCGGTGCCGGCCAGCAGATGGATGTGGTTGCGTACCAGCTGGCTGCGGACCACCTCCACCTCCCGGCCGATCACGTGCTGGGTGCGCGCGGTCAGGTCCGAGACCGAGATGTCCTCCTTGAGGCGGTAGCTCGAGCCGTACATGTCACGCTGCGTCATCCCGGTCAGGTAGAGGACGGCCTCGCGCAGCGTCTTGCTCGGGATCGTCCCCGTGTTGATGCAGACGCCACCGACCATGTTGCGCCGGTCGACGACAGCCACCCGCTTGCCGAGCTTGGCCGCCGCCACCGCGGCGCGTTGGCCGCCCGGTCCGCTGCCGACGACGAGCAGGTCGTAGTCGTACTCCTCGCTGGTCACTCCCTCATCGTGGCCAGCGTGCCCGGTCCGCGCAACCGCAGTGAGCGCCGCGCTCACCTCCCGCGCTCCCCTCGGCAAGATCCGACGCGGAGACCGCCCTGGCGGTCTGGTCGTCGGATCCTTGCGCGCGGGGCTCCGGGCGCGGAAGGCGGCGGGCGCGGAAGGCGGCGGGCGGGAACCGAGGGGCGGGGAGCGAGGGGTGGGCTGGCGGAGGCCGGTCAGAACCGGTCGAGCAGGTAGCAGCGGGAGGCGAAGACGGCGTCGAGCACCGCGTCGATCTCGGTATCGGCTCCAGACAGCAGGCCGGCCCGGCGCAGCGTCGCGACGGGAGTTCCGGCGTACAGCGCAGCGAACCCGTTGGGGCCGAGCAGCGCGGCTTCCGCCGGACGCTCATGGTCCGGCACAAGCTCGCCGCGGCCGCCGGAGACCGTGAGCCGGAAGGAACCGGCACAGCCGACGAGCCAGCGGTCGTCGAGCACGAGCGGCACGTCGGCGGTGACGCCGGCCGGGAAACCGCGACCGGCCACGGCCGCTCCGGCATCAAGGATGCGGAGCATCCAGCGGTCCTCCTCAACCTCGATGCCTGCCTTGTCAGGGAGCAGCCAGTGGACGGGATCCTGCGCTGGTTGGTAGGTGTACACCTGGCGCACGGCCGACGCGCCTGACCCGACGACGGCCCACAGCGCCCGCAGGGTCTCGGGAGTCTCGGCGGCCACCCTCTCGACGCGGAGGTCCTTGCCGTCCCACGCGTAGACGAGGGCTCCATCGTCGGCGAGGTAGCAAAAGTTCTCCGAGTCGCTCAGCAGACCGTGCACGTCGTCGTACGTCAGCTCGAGTGGCCCGCTGGCGCGGCTGCGCTCGGCGTCGTGCCGCAGCAGTCGCGCAACGGCGTCGGCGTCGGGCGGTCCGGCCCGACGTACGGCGACCGAAGGGCCGCCGAGCCGTCGAAGCCCGTCAGGACCGAAGCTGGTGCGGGACATCGCGCCGGCGAGCTCCCAGCCGAGACGTCGGTACGGCGGAAGAGCGGCCGGGACCAGCACGGAGACCACATCCCCCAGCTCGACCGATCGCTCCAGCACCGCCGTCATCAACATGGTGGCGACGCCGCGGCCCCGCCACTCGGGCGCGACCACCACGCCGGCGATGCCTGCCATCGGCAGCGCCCGGCCGCCCCAGAGCTGTCGGTAGCCGAAGATCCGCGCCGACGCCACCAGGAGGTCGCCGTCGAAGACGCCAAGCGCTCGTCTGGCGGCCACGGTCTGCTCGAAGACGGGGTCCCACCAGGCCAGTCCGTCGCTCGGCAGCGGCCCGAAGGACCGCAACCGCACGTCGAGAGCCGCGTCGTGGTCCGCGGGCACGAGGTCGCGCACTCGTAGGTCGGTCACCGGCCTGACTGTAGCGACCGGGTCGCGGGCCGGCGGGCGTATCACGGGGAGGTCGAGGTTGCGGTGGGCGCTGCACTGGTACTGCACTGTTACCGTTGGAGGAGGTGCTTGCACTGCCAACCGGGGAGAGGTGGAGCGCTGATGTCCTGGATCCTCATCATGTTCGTGGTGCTGATCGTCGTGTCGATTCTGCGCTCTCGTACGCAGGCCAGAACTCGGCTGGTCGGCGGGGGCTTCGGCGGTGGCACGTTGCAGGGTCGTGAGTTCTCGCCAGCCGAGCTCGCATCGGTCAAGCGCTCCGCCGACGAGGACGTCACCGCCTTCGGTGAGGACCTTCGCGACCTCGACGTCGACCTGGCAGGTCGTCAGCTCGACGAAGCTACCAGGCAGGACTATCAGCGCGCGCTGGACGGCTACGAGGCGGCCAAGGAGTCCGTGGCCGCCGTGAGCCGGCCGGACGAGGTCCGGCACGTGACCGAGATCCTCGAGGACGGCCGCTACGCGACGGCGTGCGTGCGAGCTCGGGTGGCGGGCGAGCCCGTTCCGCAGCGACGGCCGCCCTGCTTCTTCAACCCGCAGCACGGGCCCTCCGTCAAGGAGATCCAATGGTCTCCCTCCGGCGGCGCCCCCCGAGAGGTGCCGGTGTGCGCGGCAGACGCCGACCGGGTGGCGTCCGGCTACGAGCCCCAGGTGCGCCAGGTCATGGTCGGACCGCGACGGATGCCCTACTACCAGGCCGGTCCCGCCTACGCGCCGTGGACAGCCGGGTACTTCGGCGGCTTCGGGGCGATGGAGATGCTCTTCGTCGGCACGATGATGGGGAGCATGTGGGGCGGCGGCTTCGGCGGCTTCGACCAGGGCTACGACAGCGGTTACGACCAGGGCTACGACGCCGGCACCGACCAGGGCGATGGACAGGGGTACGACGGGGGTGGCGGTTACGACGGCGGTGGCGGTTACGACGGCGGCGGAGCCGACGCCGGGTTCGACGGTGGCGGCTTCGATGGTGGCGGGTTCGACGGTGGCGGCTTCGATGGTGGCGGCTTTGACGGTGGCGGCTTCTGATCCAGGCATCAAGATCCGACGTCTGGGTCGCCATGGCGACTCAGACGTCGGATTCTTGGGCGAAAAGCCGGGGCGCGGCGGGCCGAGGGCTAGAAGAGCCGGGCGGCCGGGTCGTCCATGCCGCGCAGGTCGTCGTAGTCCACGACGACACAAGCGATGCCGCGGTCGGTGGCCAGCGTTCGCGCCTGTGGCTTGATCTCCTGAGCCGCGAAGATGCCGCGCACGGGCGACAGCAGCGGGTCGCGGTTGAGCAGGTCCAGATAGCGGGTCAGCTGCTCGACGCCGTCCAGCTCTCCGCGCCGCTTGACCTCCACGGCGACCGAGCCCGCGCCGTCACGGCACAGCAGGTCGACAGGCCCGATGGCGGTCGGGTACTCACGCCGCACCAGAGTCAAGCCGGCGCCCAGCCGACCGGGATGGTCCGCGAGCAGCTCCTGGAGGTGCTTCTCCACCCCGTCCTTCTGTAGGCCAGGGTCGACTCCCAGCTCGTACGACGTGTCGCTGAGCACCTCTGCGACGAGGATGCGCAGCGTGTCCCCGCTGCGCGCCTCGACCAGCCACTCGGCGGCCCCGTCGGCGGTCCTGCCCTCCGTCAGCGTGCACGGTGGTGACATCCAGTTCAGCGGCTTGTAGGAGCCACCGTCGGCATGCACCAGGACCGACCCGTCGGCCTTGACGATCAGCAGCCGGGGAGCCATCGGCAGATGCGCCGTGAGGCGGCCTGCGTAGTCGACCTGACAGCGGGCAACGACGAGACGCACGGGGCAAGTGTGCCCTGCGGGCGCATCGTCGAGGCGCGAGGTCACATGGCAGACTCGCGGCATGGCGCGAGAGTTCACCACCGTCGGCGTCGTCGGTCTGGGCACCATGGGGGCCGGCATCGCCGAAGTCTTTGCGCGTAACGGCTTCGACGTGGTGGGTGTCGAGCAGGACGACGAGCAGCTGCAGCGCGGTCGGGGCCACGTGCAGGCGTCGACCGACCGTGCGGTGCGCCGCGGGAAGCTGGATCCGGCAGCCCAGCAGGCGACCTTCGACCGTCTCACGCTCACCAGCTCGCTCGGCGACCTCAAGGGGTGCGACCTCGTGCTGGAGGCGGTCATCGAGCGACTCGACGTCAAGCGGAGCATCTTCCAGGAGCTCGACGAGATCGTCCGGGCCGAGACGGTGCTCGCGACCAACACGTCGTCGCTCAGCGTCACCGAGATCGCGGTCGCCACGTCGCGTCCCGGCCGCGTCGTCGGCCTGCACTTCTTCAACCCTGCGCCCGTGCAGCGGCTCGTCGAGGTGGTCAGCACCGTCGTGACGGAGCCGGGCCTCGTCGACGAGATGCGCGCCCTGGCCCGCACGCTCGGCAAGTCTCCGGTGGCGGTCGGCGACCGGGCGGGGTTCATCGCGAACGCGCTGCTGTTCGGCTACCTCAACCATGCGATGTCCATGTACGAGAGCCGATACGCGACGCGGGAGGACATCGACGCCGCGATGAGGATCGGCTGCGGCTACCCGATGGGACCGCTCGCACTGGTCGACCTGATCGGCCTCGACACGGCGTACCAGGTCCTCGAGACGATGTACGCCGAGAGCCGCGACCGCCTGCACGCACCGACGCCGTTGCTGAGGCGGCTCGTGACGGCCGGCCTCCTCGGCAGGAAGACCGGCCGTGGCTTCTACACCTATGGCGACGACGGTTCGGTCGCCGCCGACGGCGAGACACCGTCGCGGGACGAGACTCCGCAGCTGCGGCGCTCGATCCAGCGGGTCGGTGTCGTGGGGTCAGGCGCGACGGCGCGCGGCATCGTCCAGGGATTCACCGACGGCGGCTTCGACGTCGTGCACTCTCCGCACGGTCGCGAGCTCGACGCCCTGGCGAGGGCCGATCTCGTCGTCGATGCCTCCACGGAGGACGCGGACGCGAGCAAGGCGGTCTTCGCGAGCCTCGACCGGATGTGTCCCGCCGGTGTGATCCTCGCGACGACCACGTCGTCGATGCCGCTGATCGAGCTGGCCGCCGTCACCAGCCGTCCGCAGGACGTGGTCGGGCTGCACGTCCGCGAGCCGGCGACGCAGCCCGCACTCGTCGAGGTCGTGCGGACCGTCGCCACGTCGGACGAGGTCACGGCGACCATCCAGGCCCTGTGTCTCGCGCTCGGCTGGCACCCCGTGCTCTGCGGTGACCGCGCTGGCCTTATCGTCGACGCCCTGCTCGTGCCCTATCTCAACGACGCAGTGCGGATGCTGGAGGCGCACTACGCGACGGTGGACGACATCGACACCGCGATGAAGCAGGGCTGCGCGCTCCCCATGGGTCCGTTCGAGCTGCTCGACGAGCTGGGGAACGACGTCTGCCTCGCTATGCAGCGCCGGCTGTTCGACGAGCTCCCCGAGCCCGGCTTGTCACCGGCGCCCCTCCTGGAGCAGCTGGTGGCAGCGGGCCACCTCGGTCGCCCGACCGGTCGTGGCTTCCGCGACTCCACCGTGAGCTGAGCGATGGTGCAGCTCCAACGCATCCGGCCCAACTCCGTGCTCCCCGCGCGGCGGCAGCCGTTGACGCTGACGACCGCGGACGGCCTGCGCCTCATCGGTGAGCTGGCGGTGCCGTCGAGCGGCGAACCGGTGGCCACGATGATCTGCCTGCACCCGCTGCCCACCCAGGGCGGGATGATGGACAGCCAGATCTTCCGCAAGGCGGCGGCGCGGTTGCCGGCGCTGGCGCAGATCGCCGTGCTGCGGTTCAACACGCGGGGGACCACCAGCGTGCAAGGCACCAGTGAGGGCGCGTTCGAGGACGGCGTCGGTGAGCGGCTCGACGTCGAGGCAGCCGCCGCGTATGCCGAGCGGGCAGAGCTGCCTCGGCGATGGCTGGTGGGCTGGTCGTTCGGCACGGAGCTGGCTCTGCTGCACGGCCTGAACAGCTCTGTCGAGGGGGTCATCTTGCTGTCCCCGCCACTGCGGAGGGTAGCAGACGGCGAGCTCGCCCCCTGGGCGGAGTCTCAGAAGCGGCTCGTGGCCATCGTGCCCGAGTACGACGACTACCTGCGCCCCGACGAGGCGAGGCGCCGCTTCGCCGTCGTCCCGGAGGCCGAGGTGGTCGACGTACCCGGCGGCCGGCATCTGTGGGTCGGTCAGGCCGAGACGGTGCTCAACCTCATCGTTGAGCGGCTCAACCCGCTCGCCGCCCCGCTGCCCACCACCTGGGGCGGGGAGATGGAGCACGCCGACATCGGGCTCCGCGGCTCGCGCTGAGCGGCCCCGCGCCCAGGCCGCTCCCAGGTGTCCTCCATCCTGGGTGGGCCGGCGTCTGGGCTGCCTCCAGGTCCTTCGCCGGGTGGTAGATCGTGGCTCCGCTGTCGGCAGCGGCCCTGTCGGTCGGCCTCGACCGCTCAGCTCAGGCGCTGGCCTCCGCAGCAGACTGCTCGTCGTCAGCGGCGACCGCCTCGGGTGCTGGACCCTCGGATGCTGACCTGTCCGGTGCCGGAGCGACGGCCCCGGCGTTCCCCGGGTCGTCGGTGTCGGAGAAGGAGCGCAGGACGTCCTGCAGCTGCCCGAGCTGGGCCACGATGCCGTCGCGACGGGCCTGGAGCATCTCGAGGTCACGCTGCGTGGACGTGCGCTGACGCTCGGCGTCGGCTTCGGCGTTGCGGACGATCTGCTCGGCCTGGCGCCGCGCTGCCGTGACGATCTGCTCGGCTTCCCGGCGCGAACGGACGAGGGTCTTCTCGCTCTCCGCGGTGGCCTGCGCACGGTGCTTCGTGGCTGCGGCGATGGCCTCTCTGGCACGGGTCTCCGCGCCGCCCGCCCGGCTCTCCGCCTCCTGCACCAGGCGACTGGTCTCCGCCACCGCGTTCGAGTGGGAGTCGGCGGCCTCCTTCGTCAGGCGCTCCTTCTCCACGGCCAGCGCCCGCCGGGCCTCCATCGTCTCGCGCTCGGCCGACGCGCGCGAGGACTCCGCCTCGCGCTTCGCCGACGTCCGCAGCGAGTTGACCTCCTGCTGCGCGGCGAGGCGCAGCTGCTCCGCCTCGCGGTGAGCCGAGGCGAGAATGTCCTGCGCCTCCGCGGCAGCGAGCGACCGCTCCTGCTCGGCCTCGGACAGCACCGACGCGCGCCGTTCGTCGATCTCCTGCATCTGCACGGTGCGGATGTCCGCCGCCTCCTTCTCGGCGTCGGCCCGCAGCGCCTCGGCCTCCCGAAGGATCCGCCCCCGTGACTGCTCGGCGGCCTGCCGGGCACGCGAGCGCAGCGCGTCGGCCTCCTCCTGGGCGAGCCGCAGCACCGCTGCGGCCCGTCCGCCCAGTCCGGCGTACGTCGGGTTGTCGACCTCCGACAGGCGCTGCTCGAGCTCGGCCACCTTCGCACGCAGGGCGTTGACCTCCTGCTGAGCTGCACTCGACGTGGCGCTCGCGGCCCCGACGCGGGCGACGTAGGCGTCGACGGCGGCCCTGTCGTACCCGCCCCGGCGCACGACGGAGAAGGTCGGGGAGGGCGCCTCGGCCCTGGCCGGCATCTCGGTCGTCGGCACGTCGTCCGTCGGCACGTCGTCCGCCGCGTCCCCGGCCACCCCGCCCTCCGGCTCGTCGTCGGTGCTCGAGGCCGGCCGGTCAGGCACGGGCGACTCGAAGATGGACAGTCCCTGCCGTTGCGTGACCTGCTGCTCCGTCATGTCGTCGCGTTCCCGTCATGTCAGGGGGACACCGGCGGCTCCCCTGGTGCTGGTTCTTGTGTACCTCACATGCTGCCGTACCCGCGGCACCCAGCGGGTGGATCTCGGCGAGTGTCGGCGGACCAGACTGCCGGGGCGGAGCCGGCCGGCCCGGTTCAGGCCGCGCCGGCCGGCTCGACCAGCTCGACCAGCACCCCGCCCGCGTCCTTGGGGTGGATGAAGTTGATCCTGCTCCCGGCGGTGCCGCCTCGCGGCTCGTCGTACAGCAGCCTCATGCCCTGCGACCGCACGGCGGCCATGGCGTCGGCGATGCTGGTGACGCGGTAGGCGACCTGCTGGACACCGGGCCCGGAGCGGTCGAGGAAGCGGGCGATGGCCGAGTCGGGGCGGTCGGGGGCGAGGAGCTGGATGCGGACGTCGGAGTCGCCGACGGCGAGCATCGCCTCCCGGACACCCTGGTCCGCGTTGACCTCCTGGTGGACGAGCCGGAAGCCGAAGCGGGTGCGGTAGAACTCGACGGCGTCGTCGAGGTCGGGAACGGCCACGCCGACATGGTCGACCGCCGTGATGAGGCCGTCCGGGAACATGGCCTCCATCGTCGTGGACGCGAGGGGACATGCCAAGGGCTGGGCAGGCTGGTCCTTGCGTATCCTGGCTCCAGGACCAAACGACTTCCAAGGAGACCCCGATGGCAGGATCGGTCATTGTCGCCGGCGCCCGGACCCCGATCGGCAGGTTGCTCGGTGGTCTCAAGGACCTGGCCGCCACCGACCTCGGCGGTGTCGCCATCACAGGCGCTCTCGACAAGGCCGGCGTCGCGCCGGAGCAGGTCGACTACGTGATCATGGGCCAGGTCCTGCAAGCCGGCGCGGGCCAGATCCCCGCCAGGCAGGCGGCCGTCAAGGCGGGCATCCCGATGAGCGTCCCCGCCCTCACCCTCAACAAGGTGTGCCTGTCCGGGCTCGACGCCATCGCGCTTGCCGACTCGCTCATCCGCGCGGGCGAGTGCGAGGTCGTCGTCGCCGGTGGCATGGAGTCCATGACGAACGCTCCGCACCTGATGATGAAGTCCCGCGAGGGCTACAAGTACGGCGACGTGACCGTTCGCGACCACATGGCCTACGACGGCCTGTGGGACGTGTTCACCGACCAGGCCATGGGCAGCCTCACCGAGGCCCGCAACGCCGCCGAAGAGACGCTCAGCCGTGAGGAGCAGGACGCCTTCGCGGCGCGCTCCCACCAGCGGGCGGCGACGGCCTGGAAGAACGGGGTCTTCACCGACGAGGTCGTCGAGGTGGAGGTGCCCCAGCGTCGCGGCGACGCGGTCGTCGTGACCGAGGACGAGGGCATCCGCGCGGACACCACGGTCCAGTCGCTGGCGAAGCTGCGGCCAGCGTTCTCGAAGGACGGAACCATCACCGCCGGCTCGTCGTCGCAGATCTCAGACGGTGCGTGCGCCGTCGTCGTGATGAGCAAGGCGAAGGCCGACGAGCTCGGGCTGGCGTGGCTTGCCGAGATCGGTGCCTCGGGTCAGGTCGCGGGGCCTGACTCCACCCTGCAGTCCCAGCCCGCTCACGCGCTCCAAGTGGCGTGTGACAAGGCCGGCATCTCCGCCTCGGAGCTCGACCTGGTCGAGATCAACGAGGCGTTCGCTGCGGTGGGCATCAGCAGCGCCCGCCAGCTCGGTCTCAGCGAGGACCGGGTCAACGTCAACGGCGGCGCGATCGCGCTCGGCCATCCGGTGGGCGCCTCCGGAGCGCGGATCGTCCTGCACGTCGCGCTCGAGCTGCAGCGACGCGGCGGCGGTGTCGGCGCTGCCACGCTGTGCGGTGGTGGCGGCCAGGGCGAGGCCCTGATCGTCCGCGTCCCCGCGGCGTGACGCCGACCCCGGCAACCCCCGTCCCAGCTGCATCCCCGCGACACGTCATCGGCCGGCGCACCGGCCGGCAGGTCTCGGTGAGCGACCTGTCGGAGCGGGCTCGCGGGGGGGACCCCCGCGCTGTCGCCCGGCTGATCTCCCTTGTCGAGGACGCCTCTCCGCTGTTGCGTGAGGTGGCGCAGGAGCTGGCGCCGTACACCGGCCGAGCCCAGATCATCGGCATCACGGGTTCTCCCGGTGTCGGCAAGTCGACCACCACCTCCGCGCTGGTCGCCGCGTTCCGCGCTCAGGGCCGCCGCGTCGGCGTCCTGGCGATCGACCCGTCGTCGCCCTTCACCGGCGGCGCCCTGCTCGGTGACCGGGTCCGGATGCAGGACCATGCCACCGACAGGCTGGTCTACATCCGTTCGATGGCGACACGGGGACAGCTCGGCGGCCTCGCCTGGGCCACTCCGCAGGCGCTGCGCGTGCTCGACGCCGCCGGCTGCGAGGTCATCCTGGTGGAGACCGTGGGAGTGGGTCAGTCGGAGGTCGAGATCGCCGGTCAGGCCGACACCACGCTGGTGCTGCTGGCACCCGGGATGGGCGACGGCATCCAGGCGGCCAAGGCCGGGATCCTCGAGATCGGCGACATCTACGTGGTCAACAAGTCCGACCGCGATGGCGCGCACCAGGTGGTGCGGGAGCTGCGGTCCATCCTCAGCCTCGGTCTCACCGAGGGTGCCTGGCGGCCGCCCATCGTGAGCACAGTGGCGCACACCGGTGAGGGGATCGAGGCGCTCGTGGCGGCTCTCGCCAAGCACTGGCGCCGGCTGCGCGAGTCGGGCGAGCTGGTGCAACGCCGTACTCGACGGGCGCGCGACGAGGTCGAGGCGATAGCGCTGACGACGCTGCGGGCGCGGTTCTCCGACCTGCACGGCTCCGCTGCGCTCGACGACCTGGCCACCCAGGTGGCGCGGGACGGTCTCAACCCCTACGCCGCCGCTGACGCCTTGGTGGACGCACTCTGACGCCCCCGCGCTGATCCGGCCGTCCTCGCATCGATTCGGTCACGAGCGGGGCACAGTTGCGCGGCAGCGTTGCCGTGGCTGCCTTCCTGCGAGTTGACTGCGCCGACAAGGCTGCCGGGAAGTGGGAGTGGATGAATCCGTCGAACGGAGACGATCGAGGCAGCGCCACGGCGACGATCTCCCCTCCGCACCTGGCGCCACCCACCGGCATCGGCGTCAGGTGCGAGGGCGTCGTGCACCTCTACAAGACGTTCGAGGGCCATGACGTCGTCGCGCTGCAAGGCGTCGACCTCGTGGTGCAGCCAGGAGAGCGGGTGGCGTTCCTCGGCCCGTCCGGCTCCGGCAAGTCCACCCTGCTCACGCTCTTCGGGGGCATCCAGCGGCCTTCGGCGGGACGCATCTTCATCGGCGACGACGAGATCTCCCGGATGGGGGAGCGAGAGCTCACCAAGATTCGCGCCTCACGGGTGAGCACGATGCTGCAGGGCGCCACGCGCAACCTGCTGCCCTACGCGACGGCTCGGCAAAACCTCTCCTTCGCGCGGCTCGCGCCACGCTCCGCCGGCCGTCCCCCCTCGCTGCCCGACGCCGAGCTGCTCGCGCGGGTGGGCCTCGCGGACCAGGCCGACCAGGTCGTCAAGACGATGTCCGGCGGTCAGCGGCAACGCCTGGCGCTCGCTTCTGCGGTCTGCTCCTCCCCGGCGCTCCTGCTCGCCGACGAGCCGACGAGCCAGCTCAACCACGAGGACCGGGACCTGATGCTCGAGCTGATCCACGGACTCGGCGACGAGTTCGGTACGACGATCCTCGTCGTCACCCACCAGCCGGAGGTCGCCGAGACCTTCCCGCGCACCGTCACGATGCGCGGGGGACGTGTCGGCTCCGAGGGGCGCGAGGGTGCCGAGTACGTGGTCGTCGGCACCGACGGGGTCGTCCACCTGCCTGCCCACGTCGCCCGGGAGTGGCCGCCGGGGACGCTCGTGAGGATCGAGCCTGAGACTCGCGACCGGCTGCTGCTGAGCCGTCCGGCAGGCGACGAGGCGCAGGAGCCGCCGCGATGACCGCGACCCTGAGGGTCGACGACATCGAGCTGACGATCGGTGAGCGTCGGATCCTGCGGCCGATGAGTCTCGAGTTCCTGCCGGGGGAGATCACCGCGCTGTCCGGACCGTCCGGGTCAGGGAAGACGACGCTGCTGTCCATCGCAGGCGGCCTGCTGCGCCCGACGCGGGGAACGGCGTCGTACGGCGAGCTCCCGATGTGGCAGGGCGACGGGGACCCACGGGGGGAGGTGGCCTTCGTGCTCCAGGTCTATGGGCTGGTGCCGATCCTGAGCGCCCGCGAGAACGTGGCCATCGCGCTGCGGGCGCGAGGTCGGTCGCCGCGCGAGGCCAACGAGACCGCCGACGCCGAGCTGCGTCGCTTCTCCATCGGCGACCTCGGCGACCGCCAGGTCGAGGAGCTCTCAGGTGGCCAGATGCAGCGTGTCGCGTGTGCCCGTGGGTTCGCCGTCAGATCGGACATCCTGCTCGCCGACGAGCCCACGAGCGAGCTCGACGAAGGCAACCGCGAGCACGTGATGGCTCAGCTGAGGGAGGAGGCGGCGCGCGGAGCGATCGTCGTGGTCGCCACCCACGACCCCGCGGTGGTCAGCAGGGCGAACCGGCACTTCGTCCTCGACGACGGGGAGCTCACCGACTCCATCCAGCCGGTGGCACACACCACCACACCGGCCTGAGCGGCTGGCGACGTGATCCTGCGCGGCATCATGGCCAGGCGCCTGGTCTCTCTCACGATCCTCCTGCTCAGCATGCTTGCCGTGGCAGGGACGGTGGTGGTGGTCGGGTTCGCCCGCGTCGCCGACGTCTCTCGAGGATCGGCCGGCGTCCTGGTGCTGCTGGGCCTGGTTGCGATCGCCGTCCAGTCCACGGAGTCGGTGCGCCGGCGCGAGCCAGAGGTGGCGCTGGCGAGGCTGCGTGGCCGCCGGGCCCTGAGTCTGCTGACGTTCGTGGTGGCCGAGCCCGTCGTCGTGGTCGTCGCCGGAGCGACCGTGGGCCTGGCCGTCGGCTGGCTGCTCGGCCGGGTCGCGGTCAGCCGCTGGCTCGAGAACGGCGCGACGTTCCGCGTCGACGAGTCGGTGCTGGTCGCCGCTGGAGCCGTCACGCTGGCCTGCGTGCTGCTCGTACTGGTCACCTGCTGGAGCGTCGTCAGAGCCCCGCTGCACCGGCAGCTCGCCGCCGCCCGGCGGCCGCGGTCCGCGTCGGCAGCGACCCTGTTCCTGCAGCTGGCCCTGGTCCTGGGCGCTGCGGTCGCCGGCTACCAGGCGCACCAGGCGGCCCGGTCCCGTGTCGACTGGCTCACCCTGCTGAGTCCGGCGGTCCTCGGTCTTGCGGTTGGTCAGGTCGTCGTCTGGCTGATGCTCGCCGTGCTCGTCCTGCTCGTGCCGCATCTGCCCTCCGCCGGGTTCGGCTGGTTCATCACCGGGCGTCGGCTGCTGCGCCGTGCCGACAGCCTCGCGCTCGTCCGGACGGTGGTGGCAGCCGGCGTCGTCGCGGCTGTCGCGGCCAGCGCCTTCACTGTCGCCCAGGGATGGCGGGAGGAGCGGGCTCGGCTCCAGGTCGGGGCTCCGGTCAGCTACCCGGTGCCGGATGGCGCACTCCGCGCGTACGCCGCTGCCGAGACGGCCGACCCTCAGGGCCGGTGGCTGCTGCCGGCGGCCACCCTGGTGGGCAGCTCCGAAGGAGCCAGTCGCCGGATGTTCGTGGACACCCGCCGCTGGGGGTCGGTCGTCGGCGACTTCTTCGCCGACACCCCGAGCGCAGGGCTGACGACGGCGTTCCACCAGCTCAGCCCAGAGCGATCCGTGGCCTACACGCGGGCAACCGAGATGACGGTCGTCCTGGACGCGGCCGCCATCGGGGCGCATCGGCGGCTGGACCTGGCGGTCCAGTACGTCAACGACTCCGGGGACCTGCACATCATCCGGCTGCGGCTCACCGGGGCTGGTGGTGTCCCCGTCGCTGGCGGCCAGGCCCGCTTCCACAGGTCCGTCACGGACTGCAGCACGGCGTGCAGCGTGGCTCAGGTGGACCTCGAGGGCAGCTCCCCCCGCCACCCGGTGCTGCTGAGCGACCTTACCTTCGGCCGCCAGCGGCTGCTTGCTCCGTCAGCCGGTCTCGATCTCCTCCCCGGAGGGCTGTCCAACCTCCAGGCCTACCGGGTCGGCACCGGTGTGCTGATCCGCCGCATCGGCGACCGGACTGGATGGCTCAACATCCTCGGGACCTTCGACGACCCGGCAGCGCAACCGGTCGTCACCACCCGAGGCTTCGTCCTCTCCCGCGACGACGGTCATCCAGTGGTCGCGGGGATCGACGGCGGGCCGCGGCCGGTGAGCGTCGTGGCACGGGTCGGCGCACTGCCGTTCGTGGGCACCCGCGGGAGCGCGCTGGACCTGGGGAGCGCGCTCGCCGGATCGGGCGGCAGCGTGCTCGAGGTGCGGGCCGCGGTGCTGGCTCGTGCCGACACACCTCCGACCGTCCTCGCGGCGCTCGAAGCGACGAAGGCGGTGCGTCCGCCGACGACGTACGCGGCAATGTTGGGTCAGCTGGAACGGACGCCGCGGGCGGAGGGCACGCGGCTCTACCTCCTCCTCGCCGGCCTGGCCGGGCTGATCGCCCTCGTCAGCGTCACCGCGTCGGCTGCCCAACAGGTGCGGGAGCGTCGCCTGGAAGCGGCAAGCCTGCGCACGGTCGGCATCAACGCCGCCGTGGTCCTCGCCGCGTACCGCCGCGAGGCACTGCTCCTCGCCGCCGCGACGTTCGCGGGAACCGCTGTGGGGGCCTGGATCTCGTGCCTGGTGCTGCTTCGCGCGCTGCCGCTCGTCTCCGGTTGGGCGTTCGCTCCACCACCGGACGTCGACCCGAACCCGTTGATCATCGGGCCGACCGCCCTGGCCGCCGCTGCGGCAGTCGCCGTCGTCGCGTACGTCGCCCTGCGCGGCGTCGGGCGCTCGTCACCGCCGCGGCTGCTGCGCGAGGACCCGTCATGAGGCCGGCGACGTCGGTCGTCTGGTCGCTGATCGCCATCTCGATCCGGGGCCTTCGGTCGCGGCTCCTGCTGACCGCCGGCTCGGTCCTGCTGGCAGCGATCTCGGTCGGCGCCGCGGTCGTCGGGCCGATGTACCAGTCCGGAGCCGCGTCGTCGTACCTCGTCACGAAGCTGCGGTCCGAGCCCGGCTTCCTGACCGGCGTCGTTCTCGACTACAGCCCGCCCGAGACAGGGTCGCGCGACACCGGACCGGGGCATTTCAGGCAGGGCGGGTACGCCACGGCGCTCACCGAGGCGCGCAAGCTCGCCGACCAGCAGCTCAACGACCAGTTCGCCCCGGCCACCGCGGCGCTGTGGACCGGGCGGATCCCCAGCTCCCTCTTCGACGGGGAGGCCGCGGTGCTCGCTGCCCCTGGTGCCTGCATGCACCTGGCGGTGACCGGGCGCTGCCCGTCTGCTCCGGGCGAGGTGCTGGTGCTGCGGTACGACAGCAACTTCGCCGGGGTGCGGGTCGGCGCGCGCTTCCACCTGCCGTACGTGAGGATTCCGCTGCACGTCGTCGGGGTCTATGCGCCGCGCGCCAAGGACGAGAACTTCTGGTTCGACCTGGCGGACCTCAAGAGTGTGCCGGCGCAGCCGTATGCTTCCTTGCCTCTGCCGTACCGTCCGGCTCCCTTGATCACCAGCCCTCAGACGTTCGATCGCATCACTCTTCCACCGGCGTTCGTGAAGGCATCCCGACGGCTCATCGTCACCCCGAGCACGTCGGTGGCGGACCTGCAGTCTGCGGTCCGCGCGGTCAAGACGCTCAAGGCCGCCCAAGCCGCCGGGGACCTCAGGGTGAGTGGGCTCACTCCCGAGACCGGCAACCAGCTCGTCTCGATAGCCTCGCAGGTCGAGCTTCGGCGGTCGACGGCCCGCTCCACGGTGGCGCCCGCCGTCGTCTCCGTGGTCCTGGTGGCCCTCGTGCTGCTGGCCCGGCTCTTCGCGGCTGCCATGGAGCTGCGGCGCACCGAGCTTGCCCTCGCATCACTGCGTGGCTACTCACGCCGGCAGATGTGGCTGCTCGGCCTCGTCGAGCCGGTGCTGACGGTCCTGCTGGCGACGCCTCTCGGACTCGTCGGCGGGTATCTGTGCTATCGGGCCTTGGCGCGTACCTGGCTCGTCCCCGGCCTGCCTGTACCGCTCGGCGGCGGGATCGTGCTGGCGCTGCTCACCGTGCTCGTCGCCACGATGACAGTCGCGGCGCTCGTCGTACGCGAGTCCCTCGGGGAGACGCTCTCGCAGCAGATCGCCGGCGTACGACGACCGGGACGCTCCGGGCGCTGGGCGCTGCTTTTTCGCTTCGTGGTGGTTGCCGCCGCCGGCACCGTCCTCGTCGCCACGCTTGCCGCCTCGAAGCGGTCGGCGCCCGACGCCACCGACCTGGCACTTCCCATCCTGCTCGCGGTGGCCGCCGGCCTGCTCACCGCGCTCGGCGCACAGGTGCTCGCGCGCGGGTGGGCGGCGTGGACCGCCGGTCGCCGAGGGGTGTTCAGCTTCCTGGCGTCGAGGACGATCAGCCGGCGCCGGGAGGGCACGCTGGTGATCCTCCCGCTGACAGCTGCGCTCGCGGTGTCGATCTTCGCCGCCGGGGTGTTCAAGTCGGCCGCGGACTGGCGCGCCAGCGATGCCGCGACCCTCGTCGGAGCCGACCTGTCCTACCCGACCGAGCTGACCATGGGTCAGGCTGTCGCGCTGACGCACCGCATCGACCCGGCGGGCAGCTGGCTGATGGCGTCGGGCGCCTGGTACGACGGGAAGAACCAGATCCAGGTCCTCGACGCTCCGCGGCTCGCTCGGGTGGGTCTCTGGCCCGCGAGCTGGACACCCGGTCTCACCGCCGCCGACGTCAGTCGTGAGCTGTCGGTGCAGCGTCCCTCCGTCACGCTCTCCGGGGCTCGTTTGACGATGACCGTCGACAACCGCCTCTCCGGCGACTTCGCCCGCTTGGGGATCGAGCTCACGATGACCGACGACAACGGCGACCCCGCCAGCGTTGTGCTGGGGCCGATGAAACAGGGCGTGTCGACCGTCACCGCACGACTCGCGGGCTGCGCCTCGGCATGTCAGCTCCTGCAGATGAGCTTCGGTGGGCCGGCCGGACTGACCGGAGCGATGAATGGCAGTGCCACCATCACCTCGATGCTCATGGACGCGAAGCCGGTGCCAGGCTTCCTGGACCAGCCGTGGCGGGTGGCGGATCCGCTGCTCACGACGCCGTCGGGGGTGGCAGGACAGCCAGACGTTGCCGACCGGCGGCTGACGGTGCGCTTCGATGCCCGCAGCGCAGACTCCTTCGCCGCCGTGACACCGACCGACGTGCCGCTGGTCCGACCGGTGGTCCTGGGCCGCATGGCGCCCTTGGGGGAAGGTGACTCGGGGGAGGACACGCTGCGCCTGCCCGCGAGCGACTACCGCACCATCGCTCTGCGTCCGGCGCTACGGACTGAGTCGATGCCGGTCCTCGGCCCGGTCGGCATCCTCATCGACTACACGATGCTCACCCGCGACGTCACGATCAGCGGCCCCAGCACGGACGTCGCCATCCTGGCCCGCTCCGATGCGCCGGAGTCGGTGGTGGCCGCTCTCGCCGACCACGGCATCAGCCAGGCGGTGCAGGTGTCGACGACCCGGGCGGTGCTCGACAGCGACGCGTTCGCGCTGGCGCTCAACCTCTACCTCGTGGTCACCGTGATCGTGATCCTGCTGGCCCTTGCCGGTCTCGGCGCGAGCCTCGCGGTGCAGATGCCGTCCCGTCGCCGCGACGCGGCGTCCCTGCGCGTCGTCGGACTGCGCCGCAGATCCATTCTCGCAGCGGTGATCGCGGAGTTCGTCGTCGTGCTGGGAGCAGCCGCGCTGGCCGGCGTCGGGGCCGGCTCCCTTGCGCAGTACGTCGTGGTCCGGACCGTGACGCTGGGGTATGCCGACACGCAGCACACACCACGGCTGCTGGCCTCCCTGGACCTGATCAGCCTGCTCGAGCTGCTCCTGGTGGTCACCGTGGCGCTGTTCGTCGTGTCGGCGACGGTGGCCGGGCTCACCGTGCGCGGAGCGCGAACAGCGAGCCTGCGCGAGAACGCCCGCTGACCCGCCGCCAAGGTCCGACGGACAGCTCGCCGGGGCGACCTGAGCGTCGGATCCTCGCGCACCTGAGCCGCCAAGGTCCGACGTACAGCTCGCCGGGGCGACCTCACCGTCGGATCTTTCGGGCAGGGCAGCCGCAGAGATCCGACGTACGGGTCGCTGGAGGGACCTCACCGTCGGATCCTTGCGCACCTGAGCCGCCAAGGTCCGACGGACAGCTCGCCGGGGCGACCTGAGCGTCGGATCCTGGCGCGGCAGGGCCGGTAGGGTTCCAGCATGGCGCGACATGAACCGCTGCCGTTCGACCCGATCGAGGAGGCGGCGCGGCACTGGTCGGCACGGTGGCCGGCAACGGACGAGATGCGCGCGGTCACCAGTCTGATGCGGGTGCAGCAGCTGGTCCTGGCAGAGCTCGACGAAGTGCTGCGCCCGCACGGCTTGTCCTTCGCCCGGTACGAGGCGCTGGTGCTGCTGACGTTCTCGCGCCGCGGGTCGCTGCCGCTCGGCAAGATGGGCGAGCGCCTGCAGGTGCATCCGACGTCGGTGACGTCGATAGTCGACCGGCTGGAGGCGGCTGGGCTCGTGTCGCGGCGCCGGCACCCGACGGACGGCCGCACGGTGCTCGCGGAGATCACCGCACGTGGCAGCGAGCTGGTGCACGTCGCCACCGACGACCTCGTCCGGGCGGACTTCGGCCTCGGCAGCCTCCGGTCCCCGGAGCTCGCCACGATCTTCGACGTGCTCCGCCCTGTGCGGATCGCCGCCGGGGACTTCGCCGAGCAGCCCACTCCCACACCCGCTGCTCGGTAGGACGCAACCGGCGTCGCCTCCTGCTCGATTGGCTCGCCTGCGCCGACAGCGTAGGCTGGTCACTTAGTTGGACGTCCGACTATCTGCTCGCGAGCTCGGAGGACACCATGGCACCGGTCGACGACGCCGCCGCAGACGGTCGCGAGCGATGGGAGCGCCGTTACGCGGCCTCGCGGGTGCGCGACGCCGACTTCACGACGCTGTCCGGCGTCGAGGTCGACCCGGTATACGGCCCTGAGCCGGGCAGCGACTACCCCGGCTTCGATCGGATCGGCTGGCCCGGTGAGGTCCCCTTCACGCGCGGTCTCTACGCCAGCGGCTACCGCGGGCGCACCTGGACGATCCGGCAGTTCGCCGGCTTCGGCAACGCGAGCCAGACCAACGAGCGCTACAAGATGATCCTCGGCCACGGCGGCGGCGGTCTCTCCGTCGCGTTCGACATGCCCACCCTCATGGGCCGTGACAGCGACGACCCGATGTCGCTCGGCGAGGTCGGGCACTGCGGGGTGGCCGTCGACACGGCGGCCGACATGGAGGCGCTCTTCTCCGGCATCCCGCTGGAGGACATCACGACGTCGATGACGATCTCTGGCCCCGCCGTTCCCGTGTTCTGCATGTACCTGGCTGCCGCCGAGCGCCAGGGCGTCGACATCGCGAAGCTGAACGGCACGCTGCAGACCGACATCTTCAAGGAGTACATCGCGCAGAAGGAGTGGCTGTTCCCGCCGGCTCCCCACCTGCGGCTCATCGGGGACCTGATGGAGTACTGCGCCCAGGAGATCCCGGACTACAAGCCGCTGAGC
>JBBSIF010000019.1:0-30732 GCA_038232255.1 Propionibacteriales bacterium | reverse complement strand
TCGTGCCTGAGGTGCGGACGTCGCTGGCACTGGCCCTGCTGATCGCGGGAGTGCTCGGCGCGCTCGGGCTGCTCCTCCTCCAGCACCGCCGCCGACGCGGCTAGCCGGAGACGGACAGCGGCTGAGACGACGACCGCGCCGCCAACAGCGCCGGTGAGCGGCTCAGGCCACCGCTTCGCGCAGTCGCTGGCTGATCACCGACGACACGCCGTCGCCGCGCATCGTGATGCCGTACAGCGCGTCGGCGCACTCCATCGTGCGCTTCTGGTGCGTGATGACGACGAGCTGCGAGTGCTCGCGCAGCTCCTCGTAGAGCTCCAGCAGCCGGCCGAGGTTGGTGTCGTCGAGGGCGGCCTCCACCTCGTCGAGGATGTAGAACGGCGACGGGCGTGCCTTGAAGAGGGCCACGAGGAAGGCAACGGCGACCAGCGAGCGCTCGCCGCCGGACAGCAGCGAGAGCCGCTTGACGGACTTGCCGGCGGGCCGTGCCTCGACGTCCACTCCGCTCGCGAGCATGTCGCCCGGCGCAGTGAGCACCAACCGGCCGTCGCCGCCCGGGAAGAGGCGCCCGAAGACGGTCCCGAACTCGCGCGCCACGTCGGCGAACGTCTCGGTGAAGATCCGCTCGATGCGCTCGTCGACCTCTCGCACGATGTCGAGGAGGTCATGGCGAGTCCTGCGCAGGTCCTCGAGCTGATCGGCGAGGAACTGGTGGCGCTCCTCGAGGGCGGAGAACTCCTCGAGGGCCAGGGGGTTGATCCTGCCGAGCTCCGTGAGCGCGCGCTCGGCTCTGCGGAGCCGGCGCTCCTGCTCGACCCGGACGTAGGGAACCCACCGCTGCTCATCGGTCCCCGCCGCGTCGGTATCGCTCTCGGCGCCCGGACCGGACGTCGCCGGCACCGGCTGGTTCGGGCCGTACTCGGCGATCAGCGTCTCGACGTCGAGACCCAGCTCGTCGGCGACCCGCTGCTCGAGCTGTTCCAAGCGGATGCGCTGCTCCGCGCGCACCAGCTCGTCGCGGTGGACCGTGTCGGTCAGCCGAGCCAGCTCGGCGTCCACCGACCGCAAGCGCTCCCGGATCTCGACCAGCGTCGCCTCGGTGGTCACCGTGGCTGAAGCCAGCCGCGTACGACGTTCGCCGGCCCGCTCCCGGACCGGCTCGAGGCGCGACAGCACCGTCGCGACCCCGGTGGCGACGGCTGCCGCGACGGCTGCCTCGCGGAACCTGCGCTGGCGACGCAGCCTGGCCTGCTCCCGCTCGCCCCGCTCCCGGGCCGCCGCCTGGGTGAGCGACTCCGCACGTTCGTGCAGCGCCCTGGCGCGCTCCTCCGCGGTCCGCAGCGCGAGCCGAGTGTCCATCTCGCTCTGGCGGGCCGCGCGGGCTTGTGCTGCGAGGCCGTCGAGCGCGCTGGTCTCGGGCTCCGCCGCCGGGCTCGACCGCGCCCGGCGCAGTCGCTCCTCCAGGTCGGCCAGTCCCGACAGGTCCTCGTCGCGGGACTCCTCCGCCGCCGTGATCGCCGCTGCGAGCCGTGCGGCTTCGGCCTTGGCGCTGCGCGCGAGCCCGCCGAGCTGGCCGAGCTCCTCGGCAACGGCCGCCATCGACGCGTCCGACTCGTGCAGCCGCGCCAGCGTGACATCTGCCCGGGCCTGGGTCTCGGCCCGGTCGTTGTCGAGCGACGAGAGCTCGAACTGCAACCGCTCTGACTGCCCGGTGGCCTCGTCGAGCGACTCCCGTGTCCGGTCGAGGGCGGCCTGGGCCTCGAGCGCGCTGGACCGCCGCGAGGAGCCCCCCGACGCGACGTGACCTGCCACGACGTCGCCGTCCCGGGTGACCGCCACCACGGTCGGGAGAGAGCCGACCAGTGTCCGCGCCGCCGCTAGGTCTGCGACGACGGCGGTCAGATGGAGCAGCCGGCTGATCGCGGGACGGATCGAGGCCGGCCCGTCGACGAGGTCGCGGGCCCACCGCGCCTCGTCCGGGAGCGCCGGCCAGCCTGCGTCGGCGTCCACCACTCCGCCCAGCACCAGCTCGGCCCGGCCGTGGTCGCCTGCCTTCAGCAGCTCGATGGCGGCAACCGCAGCGTCGACGTCGGCGACCACGACGCCGTCGGACGCGGCGCCCAGAGCGGCGGCGACAGCCGCCTCGCTGCCCGGGCGTATGGACACGACCGATGCCAGGAACCCCAGCACCCCGGGCAGCGAGGCGCTCGCGCTCAGCAGTGCAGCGGAGGCGTCCTTCGGGCGCATCCCGGCGGCCAGCGCCTCTGCGCGCGCGCTCAGCGCTGCACGGTCGCGCTGCGCCTCCTGCAGAGCCGCTCGCAGCTTCGTCAGCCGTGCGTCGATGTCACCGAGGCGCAGCATCGCGCCCTCGTGCTCCGCGTCCAGCCCGCTCTCGCCGGCGTCGAGGCCGGCGATGCGGGTCTCGAGCGAGGTGAAGCCGCGTTGCGCTCGGCATGCCCGCTCGGCGGCCTCGCCGCGGGCGGACTCCAGCCTCGCGATCTCCTCGTCGGCGGCAGCGGCTCGGCTGCGAAAGGCCTGGACGGAGCCGGTGAGTCTGGCCAGCCCCTCGCGGCGGTCCGCGGCGGCGCGTACGAGGCCGGCCACCCTGCGCTCCTCGCCGAGATGTGCCTCCTCCGTCTCGGCCCGCTCCCGCAGCGCCTCGGCGAGCGTCTGCCGCAGGCCCGCGACCTGGTCCGCGACGGCATGCTCCTGCTCCCGTGCCAGTGAGCTCTCGGTCTCGAGCTCGTCCGGGTCGCGCGTTGCGCGTTCACCGTCATCGCTCGGTTCCTCGCGCCCGTGCCGCACCCGCTCCTGCGCGACCCGTGCCGTGCCGCAGAGGCGCTCGCGGACCGCGGTGAGGCCGAACCAGGCTTCCTGAGCCGCGGTGAGCTCCGCCGCGTCGGCGCTGAGCTGCCGCTCGAGGCTCTCCTGCGCCGTCCGGTCCGCTGCCGACGCCTGCTCGAGCTCCGCCCGCATCGCGCGGAGCGCCTCCTCGTCGGCGAGCTCACGCTGGTGCACGGCTCGCATCGCGAGCAGGTCGTCAGCGAGCAGCCGGGCCTTGGCGTCGCGCAGCTCCATCTGGAAGGCGGATGCGCGCCTGGCGACCTCGGCCTGCCTGCCGAGGGGCTTCAGCTGGCGGCGGATCTCGGTGAGGAGGTCGGCGAGCCGGTTCAGGTTCTGCTCGGTGAGATCGAGCTTGCGCAGCGCCTTCTCCCGGCGCCTGCGGTGCTTCACCACGCCCGCCGCCTCCTCGACGAAGCCGCGGCGCTCCTCGGGGGTGGCGTGCAGGATGGCGTCCAGCTGGCCCTGCCCGACGATGACGTGCATCTCGCGTCCGATTCCGGAGTCCGCGAGCAGCTCCGACACGTCGAGCAGCCGACAGGTCGTCCCGTTGATCGCGTACTCGGACCCTCCGCTGCGGAACATCGTCCGGGAGATCGTCACCTCCGAGTAGTCGATCGGCAGCTTGCCATCGGAGTTGTCGATGGTCAGCACGACCTCGGCCCGGCCGAGCGGCGCACGCCCCGCCGTGCCGGCGAAGATGACGTCCTCCATCTTCCCGCCCCGCAGCGACTTCGCCCCCTGCTCGCCCATCACCCACGCGAGGGCATCGACGACGTTGGACTTGCCCGATCCGTTGGGACCGACGACGCAGGTGATCCCCGGCTCCAGGTGAAGCGTCGTGGCGGAGGCGAACGACTTGAAGCCCCGCAGCGTGAGGCTCTTGAGGTACAACTCGCTGCTCCTCCGGGTGCGGACGCACCGGGTCGGGCCGAGGCGCGGGTCGGCGGAAGAATGCCTCTCGACCCTATCGGTCGACGCAGCGCAGACGCGGCATTGACGCCGCCGCGCGAACGCGCGTCAGATCGTGGCGGCGGCGGTGCCCGAGATGGCCTCGGGGACGGTCAGCAGGTCGCCGCGGTGCAGCTGTGCTGTCAGCGCGTCGTTCTCCGCCTGCAGCCGCAGCACGGCTGCCTGCAGGTCCGCGACGCGACGGCGAAGTCGCTGGTTCTCGTCCTGGAGGCGGGAGTCACCGGCGATGTACCCAAGGAGAGCCTTGCCCATCGTGAAATCCTCCATGGATCTGTGAACGGAGCGACGCCGTCTCGTGGGGCAGGCGGCCGCGGCCGGCTGGGCCGAGCTGCGTCGCTCAACCCAGGGTGACACCCACCGACGCGCCGGTCAACCCGGCAGGGCCGACCTCCAGACGACCGAGGGCGACGCCTGCGGCGGCCCTCACGGATGGGCGTTCCTGGGGCGGCGCTGACAGTTCGGACACGTGTAGCTCGACCGGTTCATGAAGGCGTCCCGACGGACAGTGGCCCCGCACCGCAGGCAGGGCTCGCCTGCCCGGCCATAGACGGCGAGTGACCTCGAGAAGTACCCGGAGTTCCCGTTGACGTCGACGTAGAGCGCGTCGAAGGAGGTTCCCCCTTGGTCGAGGGCCCGGCCCAGTACGTGCCGGAGCTCTCGCAGGAGGACGGCGACCTCGCGCTGGCGCAGCGTCGCCGTCGGGCGCGCATAGTGCAGCCGCGCTCCCCACAAGGCTTCGTCGGCGTAGATGTTGCCGACGCCGGAGATCAGCGTCTGGTCGAGCAGTGCCCTCTTGACGCCGCTGCGCCGTCGCCGCAGCGCAGCGGTGAAGGCTCCGTCGTCGAACCTGGGGTCGAGCGGGTCGAGCGCGATGTGGGCGATCTCCGCCGGCAGCTCGGCACCGCCTGCGGAGATCAGCATCCCGCCGAACATCCGTTGGTCGACGAACCGCACGTCGAAGCCGCCGTCGAGCTCGAGGACGACTCGCAGATGCGCGCCGGCTGGTGCGCTGCGGGGTACGACGAGGAGCTGCCCGCTCATGCCGAGGTGGGCGAGCACCGCGTCGTCGGAGTCGAGCGCGAGCCAGAGGTACTTGCCGCGCCGCCTGGCGGTCACCACGGCCTGGCCGGGCACCCGCTCGCAGAAGTCCTCGGGCCCAGGCAGGTGCCGTCGTACCGAGCGCGGGTGCAGCACGGCAGCCGCAGTGATCGTCCGGTCGCGGACGTGGCCGTCGAGGCCCCGCCGAACGACCTCGACCTCGGGAAGCTCCGGCACGCCCGCCGCTCAGTCGGCGGGAACGGGAGCAGGCTGGCCCGGGTGCGCCGTCCTCGGAACCCCACGGCCGACCGTGCGTAGTCCTCTGGTGTCCGCGGAGCTGGCCCCCGCCTTGATCGTGGTCCATGCAGTCTCGGCGGCCTGCTGCTCGGCCTCCTTCTTCGACTTCCCGCTGCCGGAGCCGTAGACGGTGGAGCCGACGCGCACCCGCGCGACGAACGTCTTCTCGTGGTCCGGGCCGCTGTCAGCGATCAGGTACTCCGGCACCCCGAGGCCTCGGTCCGCCGCGAGCTCCTGCAGGCTCGTCTGCCAGTCGAGACCGGCTCCGAGGTGGGCGGCAGCGGCCATGAGCGGGTCGAAGAGCCGGTGGACGACGTCCCCCGCGACGACAAAGCCCTTGTCGAGGTAGACAGCACCGATGAGCGCCTCGACCGTGTCGGAGAGGATCGAGGACTTCTCCCGGCCACCCGTCGCCTCCTCGCCGCGCCCGAGCCGGACGTGGCTGCCGATCCCCAGGGTGCGCGCCACGTCTGCCAGTGCCTTGGCGTTGACGACAGCGGCGCGCAGCTTCGCGAGGCGTCCCTCCGAGAGATCGGGGTGCGTGCGGTAGAGCGTCTCGGTCACCACGACACCGAGCACGGCGTCGCCGAGGAACTCGAGGCGCTCGTTGGTGGGCAGGCCGCCGTTCTCGTACGCGTACGAGCGGTGGGTCAGCGCACGCTCCAGGATCTCGGGGTCGAGGTTCTCGACTCCGAGCTCGACGCGCAGCTCATCCCGCGAGCGGTCGGCTGCAGCCTCCGTCACAACGAGGCGTCAGAGAACTTGACGGCGGTCGGCGCGGGCACCGTACTGGCCGCACGTGGGGCAGGCCCGGTGCGGCAGGTGCCTCGACAGGCACGCAGGGTTCGCACAGGTCACGAGCGACGCAGCGACTGCCTTCCACTGCGACCGTCTGTGCCGCGTGTTGCTGCGTGACATCTTGCGCTTCGGAACGGCCACGGTTCACTCCTCGTCTTCCCCCGCCGCGGAGGCGGGTTCATCTGCCTGCAGGCTGGCCAGCGCCGCCCATCGCGGGTCGACGCCGTCCACGTGAGTGTGCCCCGGCTCGTCGGCGAGGTGTATCCCACAGTCGGGACACAACCCGGGGCAGTCCGCCCGGCACACCGGGCGAAAGGGCAGGGCGAGCACGACGGCATCACGCAGCACCGGTTCCAGGTCGAGCAGCTCGCCGTCGAGACGAGCTGCTTCGTCCTCCTCGGCGTCACTCTGCGGATAGACGAACAGCTCCTGCAGCGCGACCTCGAGGTCATCCGTGATCGCGTCCAGGCACCGAGCGCACTCCCCGTCGAGCAGCACCCGCGCCGTAGCGGACGCGAGGACTCCCTCCATCACCGACTCGAGCCGGACCTGCAGCTCGACCGGAGATCCTGGCGGGACGCCAACGAGCTCCACTCTGAGGTCCGGTGGCGCCGGGACCGAAAGACCGAACTCGCGCATCACTCCGGGCCGTCTGCCGAGGTCATGAGTGCTGATGACGAGCGGCGAGCGCGGGTCGAGGCGCATGCACAGACTTCCGATAGCGGGTACACCAGACCACTGCCCTCCGAGGAAGGCAGCGGCTCAGCCTATCGGCTGGCCGGCGGCCCTCAAAATCGCTGGTCGGCCCGCCGCGCCGCGCCGCGGCGGTCAGCCCACCGGGGGTGGCTCGGGCGGGCGGAGCTCGTCCGGGGTCGTGAGACCTTGCTCGCCCGCGGACGGATCCTCGGCGGCCGACTCCCCCAGCGCGTCGAAGTGGGACCTGCCCTGGAGCCGGGAGCGGCCGAGGGAAACCGCCTCCAGCGTCTTCGACAACGTGATCTCGAAGGTCGCGAGCCGGGTGTCGACGTACGCGTCGGTGTCCTTGCGGAGCTCCTCCGCCTCGGTCCTGGCGGCCGCCCTCTCCCGCTCGGCCTCGTCCCTAGCCACCCGGAGCACCTCGGACTCGGCGACCAGCCTGTCCCGGGTGCGCTCCGCCTCGGCGATGATCCGCTCCGACTCGTCGCGGCCGCCGCCCATCACCGAGTCGCGTTCGGACACGACCGAGTCCTGCGCGGCGAAGGCCGAGGGCAGCGCCTCCTCGAGCTTGGACACCAGGTCCAGCACCTCGTCGCGGTTGACCACGGCGGAAGCCGACATCGGCAGCGACCGGGCGCTCTGCACGACCGCGCGCAGCTGTGCGACCAGCTCCTTGACGTCCACCACGTGCCTTCCTCAGGGTCCGGCGTCGGATCCGGCGTCGCCGCCGGCGCTCGGGGACGGCCGCAGCCGGCTCGTCAGCCTCTCGACCACCTGAGACGGTACGAGACCGCTGACGTCGCCACCGAACCGGGCCACCTCCTTGACGAGGCTCGACGCGATGAACGACATCTCGGGACTTGTCGGCAGGAAGACGGTCTCGACGCCCGCGAGCCGCTGGTTCATCTGCGCCATCTGCAGCTCGTAGTCGAAGTCGGTCGCGGCACGCAGGCCCTTGACGATGGCCGGGATCTGGTGAGCAGTGCAGTAGTCAACGAGCAGGCCGGAGAACGACTCGACGACGACGTTCCCGAGGTCACTGACGATGTCGCCCAGCATCGCCACGCGCTCGTCGACGCTGAAGAGCCCGGTCTTGCGCTCGTTGACCAGGACGCCGACCGTCACGGCGTCGAACAACGCCGCCGCTCGGGCGATGACGTCCACGTGCCCGAGGGTCGGCGGGTCGAAGGACCCGGGGCAGACAGCGCTGGTCATTCCACCTCCTCGGTGGCCGACGCCGGCATGGGCTCCTCCGGCGGCGGACCGAAGCGACCGTACCAAAGCACGGTGTCGCCGTACCTGCGGTCGCGACCCGCCTCGAAGCCGTCCGGCCACTGCCAGCCGCCGGAGCGACGGGAGCGTTCGAGGACAACCACTGCCCCGGGAGAGAGCCACCCGAGCTCTCCCAGCCCCGTCAGGATCGGCGTGAGGGTCTCGCTCGCGACGTCGTACGGCGGATCGAGGAACGCCACGTCGAACGAGCGGGCCGACGGCGTGCGGGACAGGGCAGCGGCGGACATCGCCGTCACCTCGAGCCCGGTGAAGCCGAGCGTTCGGGCGTTCGCGGCGATTCCCGCGGCCACGGAGCGGTCCCGCTCCACGAACGTCACCCAGGAGGCGCCCCGGGACGCGGCCTCGAGCCCCACCGAGCCCGACCCGGCGAAGACGTCCAGGAAACAGACGCCGCTCAGCGCGCCGAACGTGGACTCGAGGGAGCTGAACAGCGCCTCCCGCACCCGGTCGGCCGTCGGCCGGGTAGCGCCTCCGGACGGAGTGCGCAGGGTCCGGCCGCGCGCCGCGCCGCCGATGATCCGCGTCATGTCTTCTCCAGGAAGCCGGCCTGGTCCTCCGACAGCAGGCGGTCCACGTCGGCGGCCAGCACGGGGAACCTCTCCAGCAACGGATCGGCAGCGACGACGTCTACGGCCGCGTCGCGTGCGGCGCTGATGACGTCCGCGTGGTGGAGCACCGACAGCAGCTTCAGGCTCGAGCGACGGCCGGACTGGGTGGCGCCGAGCACGTCGCCCTCCCGTCTCGTCTCGAGGTCGAGCTGGGAGAGCGCGAAGCCGTCGGAGGTGGCGGCCACGGCGTCCAGCCGCTCGCGTGAGGCGGAGCCCTCGGGCGCCTCGGTCACCAGCAGGCACAGCCCGGGGGCCTCGCCGCGTCCGATCCGGCCCCGCAGCTGGTGCAGTGACGACACTCCGAAACGGTCCGCGTCCATCACCACCATCACGGTGGCGTTCGGGACGTCGACGCCGACCTCGATGACGGTCGTGGAGACCAGCACGTCGATGTCACCGGCGGCGACCCGGCGCATCACGTCGTCCTTCTCCTCGGCGGGCATCCTGCCGTGCAGGAGATAGACGCGCAGGCCCCGCAGCGGCCCGGCGATCAGGCTCGCTGCGACGTCGGCGACGGCCAGTGGCGGCCGCTGCGGGACATACGTCTCGTCGGCTGCCGACTCCTCCATCGCCGACTCCGGCTCGCCACCGATCCGGGGGCAGACGACGTACGCCTGATGCCCGGCGGCCACCTCCTCTCGGACCCGCTCCCAGCCCCGCGCCAGCCAGGACGGCTGCTCGGGGGGCACCACGGACGTCTGGATCGCTGACCTGCCGGCCGGCAGCTCGCGAAGCGTCGAGACGTCGAGGTCCCCGAAGGCGGTCATGGCGACGGTCCGGGGAATCGGAGTCGCCGTCATCACGAGCACGTGCGGCGGAGTGAACCCGGCCTTGGCGCTGAGGGCGGCACGCTGCTCGACGCCGAAGCGGTGCTGCTCGTCGATCACGACGAGGCCGAGGTCGGCGAACGACACCGCGTCCTCGAGCAGCGCATGGGTGCCGACGGCGATCCCCGCCGCACCGGACGCGAGGTCGGCGAGGCTCTGCCGGCGACGTGCGGCGGGCAGCGAACCGGTGAGCAGCGCGACCCGGGTGCCGTCGGCGTCGCCGGTCAGCATGCCAGCCTCGGCGAGCGGCCCCAGCATCGAGACGATGGCGCGGTGGTGCTGCGCCGCGAGGACCTCGGTGGGCGCGAGCAGCGCCGCTTGCCCTCCGGCGTCGACCACCTGGAGCATGGCCCGGATCGCGACGACGGTCTTGCCGGAGCCGACCTCCCCCTGCAGCAGCCGTTGCATCGGGAAGTCCCGGGCCAGGTCGCCCGCCACCAGATCGCCGATCTCCTGCTGGCCGGTGGTGAGCCGGAACGGCAGCGAGTCGTCGAAGCGCGCAGCGAGGCCACCGGTGCGACGCGGCCTCGGTACGGCGCTCAGCGTCCTCGCGAGGGAACGACGCTGGGCCAGCACCACCTGCAGGACGAAGGCCTCGTCGAAACGCAGCCGCCGTTGCGCGTCGCGGAAACCGTCCGGCCCTGCCGGCTGGTGGACCGCGCGCAGTGCCTCGTCGTACCCGAGCAGGTCGTGCCGGCGCCGTACGTCGTCGGGAAGGGGATCGGGCACCGGGTCGAGGACCGCCAGCAGCTGCGCGACGCAGTCCATCAAGACCTTGGAGGACACCTTGGCGGTCGCTGGGTAGATGGGCCAGAAGCGCTGCACCGTCTCGTCGTCGAAGTCAGCGACGTCGCTGCCGCGCCCGAGGACCTCGAACGTCGGCTGGGTCAGCTGCCGCTGACCCCGGAACATCCCGACCTTGCCACTGAACAGCGCCACGGTTCCGGGTTGCAGGGTGCCGGCCCGCCACGGTTGGTTGAAGAACGTCGCCGAGAGCTCGAGGCGCCCGTCGGTCACCGTCACCTCCGTCCGCTTGCCGAGCCGGCTCGTGTGCTTCTGGCGGTAAGGGAACGCACTCGCCTGCCGCACCCGGCCGAGCACCGTCGCGTGCTCGCCGATCCGCAGGTTCGAGATGTCGGTCAGCGCACCACGGTCGTCCAGGCGACGCGGATAGTGGGTGACGACGTCGCGGACCGTCGTGAAGCCGAAGGCCTTCTCGAGGGCGCCGGACGTGCGCTTGCCGAGCAACGGACCGAGCTTGTCGTCCAGCGTTGCCATCACTCGACCCCCACGAGGACCGGATAGCGCGGCTGGCCGCCGCCGTAGACGACGAGCTCCACATCGGGTCGGGTCCTTTCCAGTGCCTCTTCCAGGCACGGAACGAGGTCGTCGGGGCAGCCGGCGCCGGTGACGACCGTGACCAGCTCACCTCCTCCGGCCAGCAGCCGCTCGACCACCGCGACAGCGGCCGACCCGAGGGTGCCACCGACCAGCGCGAAGTCACCCTCGACGATGCCGAGGGTGTCCCCTCTGCGGCAGGGTCCCGCCATCGTCATGGCGTCGCGGTCCGCGACCGTCACCGCGCCGTGACGAGTGGAGCTCGCAGCCGTGCTCATCGCCAGCACGTCCTCGTCGAACGCGCGGCCCGGGTGTCGTACGGCGAGCGCCGCCAGCCCCTGCACCTGCGTACGCGTCGGGATCACGCAGACGCGCAAACCCTCAGCGCGGGCGATCCGCGCGGCGGACTCGGCGGCAGCGATTGCGTCGGGGGCGTTGGGCAGCACGATCACCTCGGGCGCCGCTGTCGCCCCGATCGCCTCGACGATCTCAGCGGTGGAACAGGACGCTCCGAACCGCGACACCACTGCGGCGCCGGACCTGCTGAAGAGGGCTGCGAGACCGGGACCGGCAGCGAACGCCACCACCCCGCGCTCCGGTGGGACCGCTGGCGGGCGTCCCGTCGCCGGTCGCCCTGGCCGCTCGGCCGGAGCCACCAGGTCGTCGAAGTGCGCGACCCGGACCCGGTGCGGGCGACCGGCCCGGATCCCTGCCTCCACCGCGGCGCCCACGTCGTCGACATGAACGTGCACGTTCCAGAGGCCGTCACCGCCGACCACCACCAGGGAGTCGCCGAGCGCTGCCAGCTCGGTGCGCAGGCGTCGGACGGCTGCCTCGGAGGAGTCGAGCAGGTACATCACCTCGTACGCCGGGCCGTCGGGCAACAGGTCGCCGCCGGGCAGGGCCGCGGCCGCCGCGACCGCCGGGGCAGCCGCGACCGCGGGAACGGGGGCAGGCCGGACGGGGGGTTCGCCCGTGAACGCCTGCACAGCTGCGTCGAGCAGCACGCAGAGGCCGCGACCGCCGGCATCGACCACCCCGGCCCGACTCAGGACCGACAGCTGGTCGGGTGTCCGCTCGAGGGCGCACCACGCCGCGGCGGCAGCAGCCCGGACGACAGCTCCGAGCTGCAGGGTCGGCTCCGCGGGGAGCCCTCCGAGCGCCTGCTGGGCCGCGTCGGCTGCCGCCCGCGCCACCGTCAAGATCGTGCCCTCGACCGGCTCCTGCACGGCGTCATACGCGGCGTCGGCAGCAAGGGCCAGGGTGTCGGCGAGCAGTGCCCCTGGGCGGAGCGGGTCGCCGCGCATCAACTGCTGGGCACCTGCACGCACCAGCTGGGAGAGGATGACCCCGGAGTTCCCGCAGGCGCCCAGGAGGGCTGCCCGCGCGAAGACCGTCAGAGCGGTCGCCAGGGAGCACGGCAGCGCCTCGACGAGCCCGGTGCGAGCCGCCTCGAACGTCAGGAAGAGGTTGGTCCCGGTGTCACCGTCCGGCACCGGATAGACGTTGATGGCGTCGATCTCCTCGCGGGCGGCGGCGAGCGCGTCCAGCCCGAGGTCGCACCACCGCTGCAGCAGTGCCGTCTGCAGGTCGTCGCTCACGTGCTGCCTTCGTCGTGCGCGGCGCGAATCGCACTCGCGGCTGGGGATGGTTGGCGAGTGCCAGGGTACGGCGAGCCGCGGACGAGGAGCGCATCCCGGGCGACCAGACACCCGCCAACCCGCGAATCCAGGGCTGGCCGGCCCCAAACGCGGGTCACGAGGTGTCCGGTCGAACGAGGGCGGTTGCGTCGGCTTCGTCGACGACTGCGGACGAATTGGCCACCCCGGCGAGCGATCCGTTATTCTGGGTCGGTTGCCCGCTGCGCGGGTGAGCCCGTTGACCGTCCCACCACCGAAACCAGGAGTACGCCGTGGCCGCCGTCTGTGACATCTGCGCCAAAGGTCCTGGCTTCGGTCACAACGTCTCACACTCGCACCGTCGTACCAACCGGCGTTTCAACCCCAACATCCAGCGGGTGCGCGCCGTCGTCAACGGCACGCCGAAGCGGCTCAACGTCTGCACCTCCTGCCTGAAGGCCGGCAAGGTCACCCGCTGACCCTTCCCAGTCGCGCGCTCTGAGCCTTCCCAGTCGCGCGCTCTGAGCCTTCCCAGTCGCGCGCTCTGAGCCTTCCCAGCCGCGCCAACATCCGACGGTGAAGTCGTCGTGACGACCTAGCCGTCGGATCTTGGCTGACCTGGCCCTGCCACGGTCAGCTCAGAGGCGCGCCGCAGCCCGGACAGAAGCGAGCCTGAGCGTCGCTCTCGCGGTGGCACGACGGGCAGACCCGGTTGAGCGCCGCGCCGCACGAGCTGCAGAACACGGCGCCCGCGGAGTTCGTGGCCCGGCATGACGGGCAGGTCGTCGACGCGCCGCCTCCGAGTCCGAGGAATCCCATGGCAGAGCGCGCCGTCGGCGCCACCTCGCCGGCGACGTAGCGCACTCCGACTCCGACGAAGCCCAGCTTCAGCAGTACTCCGCCCACCCCGAGCAGCGGGATGCCGACGAAGAGCGGCCAGATGTTCGGGGTGCTGGAGGGGCCGAAGGCCGGGTCGTTGAACGAGCCGACCAGGCCAGCGAAGCCGACGACCACCAGGATGAGCCCGATCCCTGCGCAGAGGCCGCCGCCGATCCGGAAGGCTGTGCGGTAGCTGTCCTGCTCCCGAAACCCCGGTCCCGTCGACATGAGCGCAGCATACGAGCCTCTGTCACCGCAAGATCCGACACCCGAGTCGGCCTGGCGACGTGACCGTCGGATCCTGCTGCGAAGGCGTGGTCACCTGAAGTGCTGGTGCCCGCTCGGCTCCGGATAAGGCGCACCGTCCACCCAGACCGACCCAGGCTCGCCCCCGTCGAGAACCCGGCCCACCGGGCGCCACGAGTCGGGCAGCGTCGTACCGGGCGGGAACGTCGCGACGAGGCCGTAGTCGTCGCCGCCGGTGACGACGAACCGCAGCGGGTCGACCCCGAGTGCAGCCCCGACCGTCTGCAGGGCCTCCGGGACCTCCAGGCGCGCCGTCTCGACGTCGACCGCAACCGCGCTCTGCGTCGCGAGGTGGCCGAGGTCCTGGAGGAAGCCGTCGCTGACGTCGATCATGGCCGTCGCGCCGAGCCTCGCCGCCTCGGGTCCCGCGCGATAGGGGGGCTGTGGCCGACGGTGTGCCTCGACGACGGCGCGCGGCGAGCGGAAACCCCGCGCCAGCACGGCGTACCCGGCCTCGGCCCACCCCTGGCGACCCGCGAGCGCGACGACGTCGCCCGGCCGCGCTCCGCTGCGACGTACGATCCCGTGCTCGCAGACGCCGAGCACCGTGACCGACAACATGATGGCGGGCGCCGCCGTCAGGTCGCCCCCGACGACCGAGGCGCCGACAGCGGCGACTTCCTCGGCGATTCCGTCCGCACACTGCAGAGCCCACTGCGTCGGGAGGTCGGCGGGGCAGCCCATCCCCACCAGGAGCGCGGTCGCGACGCCGCCCATCGCGTTGATGTCGGAGAGGCTCTCGGCGGCGGCCTTGTGACCGACATCGGTGGCCGACGACCAGTCGAGGCGGAAGTGCCTGTCCTGCACGAGCAGGTCCACCGACGCGACCACCGTTCCGCCTCGAACCTCGACGACCGCCGCGTCGTCGCCGGGGCCGACGACCACGTGGCTGCCCTGTGGGAACCGGTCCGTGATCGCCGCCACGAGGGCGAACTCGCCCGCTTCGGCGGCCGTTCCGGGACGTCCCTCAGCCATGCGTCTCCTCACCTGATGCCCGCGATGTCGAACTAACGAGAGAACCTCGCTAGACGGTAGCGTGACCCTCGCTTGCACCGACTCGACTCGACTCCGCGGAGGCCCCAGTGGTTGTTCAGGCGTACGTGCTCATCCAGACGGAGGTCGGCAAGGCGGCGGACGTCGCGAAGGCCATCGCGGAGATCGCGGGAGTCACGCTCGCCGAGGACGTCACCGGGCCGTACGACGTGATCGTCCGCGCAGAGGCGGCAAGTGTCGACGAGCTCGGGAAGCTCGTGGTGGCCAAGGTCCAGGGCGTCGGCGGGATCACCCGCACCCTGACCTGTCCGGTGGTGCACATCTGACCCACCACGTGCGGCTGGCGGCCGCCGGAGCCGGAGGCGGCCTGCTGCTCGTCGCCTGCTCCGGGTCGGTGGACGTGGGCGGAGCCCCGCCCAACCCGACCGGAACCGTCGCCACCCGGTGCGCGGCACTCGTCGCAGAAGCGCCTGGATCCGTTGCGGGCCAGGCGTCCCGGGATGTGTCGCCCGCGAGCCGGTACGTCGCTGCGTGGGGCGACCCGCCGATCGTTCTGCGATGCGGCGTCCCGCGACCGCGGGCCCTGACTCCCACCTCGCGGTGCTTCGTCGTCGACGGCGTCGGCTGGCTCGCCACCCAGGACGGCGTCGAGGTGGAACCCACCAGGGCGTCGGACGGAACGTTGGAGTTCACCACCGTCGGCAGGTCGGCGTACGTCGAGGTCACCGTGCCTGACAGCTACCAGCCCGCCGCCGACGCTCTCGTCGACCTCGCCGGGACGGTCGCCGAGCACACGACCCAGCGGCGAGCCTGCCGCTAGCGGGGAGTCAGCGCAGTCCGGTGGTGCGCGCCATCGCGAGTCTCAGGAGCCTGTCGACGAGCTCGGGATAGCCGACGCCCGACTCCGCCCAGAGCCTGGGATACATCGAGGCGGGCGTGAACCCCGGCATGGTGTTGATCTCGTTGACGAGCAGCCGCCCGCCGTGCTCGAGGAAGAAGTCGACCCGCGCCAGCCCCTCGCCCCCGATCGCCTCGAAGGCGGTGACCGCGAGGCGCTGCACGTCTGCGCGAACCTCGGGTCGGAGGCTGGCCGGAACCTTCAGCGTCACGCCCTCCTCCGCGAGGTACTTCGCCTCGAAGTCGTAGAAGTCGTGGTCGCCGTAGCCGGTGATCTCGGCGACCACGCTGGCGTCGGCACCGCCGTCCGGCCGCTGCAGGACGGCGCACTCGAGCTCGCGGCCGCCCTCGACCGCTCGCTCGACGAGCACCTTCGGATCGAACTCCTGCGCGTGTGCGATGGCCGCGTCCAGGTCGTCGCTGGTGAGGGCCTTGGAGATTCCGAGGCTCGAGCCTCCGCGGGCAGGCTTCACGAACACCGGATAGCCCAGGGCGTCGACGGTCTCCCTGACCGCCGCCGGGTCGTCTCGCCACTCGGACGCCCGGACCACCAGGTAGCGGGTCATCGGGAGAGCGGCGGCGGCGAGCACGATCCGCATGTAGTGCTTGTCCATCGCCACCGCCGAGGCCAGCACGCCCGAGCCGACGTAGCGGACACCCGCCATCTCGAAGAGGCCTTGGATGGTGCCGTCCTCCCCCCACGGCCCGTGCAGCAACGGGAAGACCACGTCGACCTCCCCCAGCGCCCGCGGGAGCTGCCCCGGCTCCGAGACCACGAGGTCGTGGCGTTGCGGGTCGGTGCTGAGGCTGACGGCGCTTGCCCGCGCATCGACCTGGGGCACATGCCCCGCCTTCAGCGCCAGGCGGCTCGCCTCGCCCGACTCGAGCACCCACTTGCCGTCGACGGTGATGCCCACCGGCACCACGTCGTACACGTCGCGGTCGATGACCGAAAGCACGCTGGCTGCGGTGGCGCACGAGACGGCGTGCTCGCTGGAGCGGCCACCGAAGACGACAGCGACCCGGGGTTTTCTGGCGGCGCTCATGGCGGGCAGCCTAATCGGGCTCGGCACTCGACCGCCGCTGCGACAGGGTGTGGCGGAGGTCAGTCCCGCTCCGGTCGCGCCGCGCGGGAGATCAGGCGGGTGAGCAGCTCCTCCGGCGTCAGCTCACCGCGCACCAGCGCGGCCACGTGCTCGACGATCGGCATCTCGATGCCATGCCGCCCGGCGAGGTCGCGGATGGACTCGCAGGACTTCACGCCCTCGGCGACCTGACGGCTGGCGGCGGCGATCTCCTGAACCGACTTGCCCTGGCCGAGCATCTCACCGAAGGCGCGGTTGCGCGACAGCGGCGAGGAGCAGGTAGCGACGAGGTCGCCCAGCCCGGCGAGCCCGGAGAACGGGTAGGGGTCCGCCCCGAGCGCTCCGCCGAGGCGAGCCGTCTCCGCCAGCCCGCGGGTGATCACGGTCGCTGTGGCGTTGGCCCCGAACCCCAGCCCCATCGCCACTCCCACCGCGAGCGCGATGACGTTCTTCGTGGCGCCTGCCAGCTCGCACCCCACCACGTCGGTGAGCGTGTAGGGCCGGAAGGACGCCGTGTGACACAGCTGCCGCAGACCCACCGCGACGTCCTCCCGCGCCGAGGCGATCACCGTGGCGGCAGGCTGCCGGTCGGCTATCTCATGGGAGAGGTTCGGCCCGGACAGGACGGCGATGCGGCTCGGTGGGACGTGAGCGACCTCCTCGATGACCTCACTCATCCGCTTGGCCGTCCCGACCTCGACGCCCTTGGAGAGGCTCAGGACGGTGGCGTCGACCGGTATGGCGTCCGCCCAGTGCTCCAGGTTGGCGCGCAACGTCTGGGACGGCACGGCCAGGACGACCACCGCGGCACCGGCCAGCGCCTCCTCGGGGTCATGGGTGGCCCCGATGCGCGGGCCGAGGCGGTAGCCCGGCAGATAGTCGGGGTTCTCCCCCAGGCGGGTGATGTCGTCACTCAGCTCCTGCCGCCGGGCCCAGAGCACGACGTCGTTGCCCGCCTCGGCGAGGACGAGCGAGAAGGCAGTCCCCCACGACCCGGCACCGAGGACGGCGATCTTCGTCATGATGCTGCCTTGGGGTCGAACCGCACCTGCGGCGCCCGCTCACCCCGGATGTCCTCCAGCAGCGCGGTGATCGCGTCGAGGAGCCGGTTCGTGACCTGCTCGAGCAGTTGCGTCGTGAGCGGTTGCCCGGCAAGGTCGCGAAGGTCGACGGGGGGTCCGGCCCTGACCTGCATCAGCTTCCTCGGGAACAGCCGTAGGCGCCAGGTGTACGGCGCCAGGATGCGCTGCGGGCCCCACTGCGCAACGGGGATCAGCGGGCAGCCGGACGCCAACGCGATCCGCGCGGCGCCGGTCTTGCCGGCCATCGGCCACAGGTCCGGGTCCCGGGTGATGGTTCCCTCGGGGTAGACGACCACGCAACGACCGGACCTGACGGCCTCGAGCGCCACACTCAGTGCCTGCCCTGCCTCGGCTGACTCGCGGTAGACCGGGATCTGGCCGGCGGCTCGCAGGATGCGCCCGATCACGGGGACGCCGAACACCTCGGCCTTGCCGAGGAACCTCGGAAGCCTGCCGCTGTCGAACACGAAGTGCGCAGCCGTGAGCGGGTCGAAGTCCGAGACGTGGTTGCAGACGACCACGCAGCCACCGGTTGCCGGGATGTGCCCGGCTCCGCACCACTCGCGCCTGGTCAGCATCATCATCGGTGGCCGCAGGACGTTGACCGCGAAGGCCATGGCGAGCTCCCGGTCGTGACCAGCCACTCGCGCCTCCTCTCGGCATCCGTGTGCCGGGCTGCGCCGGCGGGCGTTCACCGTCGCAGCGTCGTACCGTACCTGCCCGGCTCAGGTGGCAAGATCGTGGTCGATGACACGCGACCACATGGGACCTCCCGCCGTCTGGAACCTCATCATCCCAGTCAAGGGCACCGGGCTCGCCAAGTCGCGGCTGACGCCGTTCAGCCAGCCCCACCGAGCCGCGCTCGCGCTGGCCTTCGCACTGGACGCGGCGAGCGCGGGACTGGCGTCCCCTCGGGTACGGCGGGTGGTGGCCGTCACGAACGACCGAGCTGCGGTCGGGGCCCTCAGCGCCATCGGCGTCGAGGTCGCCCCGGATGAGCCCGCCGCGGGGTTGAACGCCGCAGTCGCCCGCGGCGCCGCGCTCATCCGTCAGGAGGATCCACTCGCGGCCGTCGCGGCGATGTGCGGCGACCTGCCAGCCGTCCGGGCCGTCGACCTGACCGCGCTCCTCACCGCTGTCGGGAGTGTTCCGCGCTGGTTCGTCGCGGACGCCGCCGGAGTCGGCACAACGATGCTGGCTGCGTGGGAGGGAGAGCTCGAGCCGGCGTTCGGTCCGGGCTCCCGCGCGAGGCACCAGCAGCTGGGCGCCGCCGACATCGTCGAGGTCGTCGGGGACGTCCCCGCTGCCACCATGGCTCGGCTGCGGCGCGACGTCGACACACTGGACGACCTCACCGAGGCGCGAAAGCTCGGAGTCGGTCCGCGCACCAACGCGGCTCTCATCGACATCGAAGCGGCGTGAGCTGCGTGGAGAGGCTATGCAGGCAACGGTGACGGCCTTCGACGGCGACACCGGCGAGGGAACGGTCGTCGCCGATGACGGGCGCATCCTCGCGTTCGACGCCGCGGCGTTCGCAGCAGGGGGCCTGCGCCGTCTGAGTCGCGGCCAGCGGGTCCGAGTGACGCAGGATCCCTCTGGCGCGGTGGCGGCCGTCACGATCTACACGTTGCGCGACCCACCGGACTCCGACGACGGGGCCGAGGGGGTCGGCCAGTCGCCGAGCCGCTAGCTCTTCTTGGCGGTGGTCTTGCGTGTAGTGGTCGTGGTCTTCTTCGCTGCCGAGGCGGCCGGTGTCTTCTTGGCGGAGCTTGACTTGGCTGCCGTCTTCGTCGCCGTGGACTTGCTGGCCGAGGTCCGGCTCGCTGGCGCCTTGGTCGCAGACTTCGCAGCAGTCGTGCCCTTGGACGTCGTCTTGGTCGCTGACGTAGCGCGACCGGAGCTCTTCTTCGCCGCCGTTCTGGAGGTGGTCGACTTCGCGGCTGCGGCCCGTGAAGCGGTACCCTTCGTGGCCGCCGCAGTGCTGGACCTGCCGGTGGACTTGCTGGCCGCCGTCTTGGCGGCCGTCGTCTTCCCCGCGGCAGTCTTGCTTGCGGCTGTCGCCTTCTCCAGCTTGCGATCACCCGCGACGTAAGCCTTGAGCTCGGCGCCGGCCTTGAACTTCGGAACTGCCGTCTTCTTGGCTCGCTTGCGCTCGCCGGTGCGGGGATTGCGCACCATCCGCGAGGGTCGAACGACTCGTTCGAACGCGCCGAAGCCTGTGATGGCGACCTTCTCACCTCTGACGAGCTCACGGGTGACGACGTCGACAACAGAGTCCAGAGCATGCCCTGCAGCCTTCTTGTTCCCCTCGTAGCGATCGGCGAGGGCTTCGATGAGCTGGCTCTTGTTCACTTGCTTCCCTTTCGCGAACTTCGTGCGCCGGGCTCGTACCCGACGACTGGGAAAACGCTATGCACTATCAAAGCGCATGGAGCCCCGACACACCCAACTAAGCGCCATGTTCTGTTGACATCTACGCCCCAGCGCACGCTACCCGTCGGCCGGCAGCCTTCCCGCGAGTGGCGCTTTCGCCTTACGCCACGTCGCTTTCTCCTCCTGCGCACAGCTTTCATCCCCGTTTGGGGGCTTCGCACCCGACATCGGCGATCGCGGAACGACGAGGGCCATGACCTTTCGTCCGCTCTTGCCCACTCGCGTGGAGATTGCAAACGGCTCCGATGGCAAGGGCGTTGACCATGGGGGCCGGATAGCAGGAATGGCCCTTTCGGCGGACGCGACCCCGGCTCGGCGGCCCAGCATCTGAGACGGCAGTATCGGGGCATGGATGACTCGAGCGGTGTGGGGGTACTGGACAAAGCCGCGCGAGTGCTGACCGCGCTCGAGGCGGGTCCGGCCACCCTCGCAGCGTTGGTCTCAGCCACCGGGCTGTCGCGGCCGACTGCCCATCGCCTGGCCGTCGCCCTCGAGCACCATCGCCTCGTGGCGCGCGACGTGCAAGGGCGGTTCATGCTTGGCCCCCGGCTGGTCGAGCTGTCGTCGGCTGCCGGTGAGGACCGGTTGCTCGCCGCGGCAGGACCCGTCCTCGCGCGCCTGCGTGACATCACCGGGGAGTCCGCGCAGCTGTTCCGGCGACAAGGCGACCAGCGCGTCTGCGTCGCCGCGGCGGAGCGCCAGTCGGGTCTTCGCGACTCCATCCCGATCGGCAGCCAGCTCAGCATGGCCGCCGGCTCGGCAGCGCAGGTGCTGCTCGCATGGGAGGGCGCCGAGGACCTGAGCCGATGGCTGCACGGGGCGTCCTTCGACGCTGCCACGCTGGCAGGCATCCGCCGTCGTGGTTGGGCTCAGAGCGTTGGTGAGCGCGAGGCGGGGGTCGCCTCTGTCTCCGCCCCCGTCCGTTCGCCCGCTGGCAAGGTGCTGGCGGCGGTGTCCGTCTCGGGGCCACTGGAGCGGATGACACGACAGCCGAGCCGGATGCACGGCCCTGCAGTCGTCGCGGCGGCCGAGCGCCTGAGCGAGTCGCTTCGCAGGAGCTCGGACCGCTCCTGACTGGTGGCCACCCAGCTCCCGATCCCCTCAGTCGTCGAACAGCGGGTCCTGAACGGACGGCGACTCCAGGCCGAGCAGGAAACGCTTGCGATGGAGGCCTCCTGCATATCCGACGAGGGTGCCGCTCGAGCCGATCACCCGATGGCACGGCTGGATGATCGCTATCGGGTTCGCCCCGTTGGCGAGCCCCACGGCGCGTGAGGCGCTGACCGGGATCCCGAGCCTGGCCGCGATGTCGCCGTACGACGCCGTTGCACCGAACGGGATCGCGCGTAGCTCAGCCCAGACCCGCTGCCTGAACGGTGTCCCGCTGGGCGCCAGCGGCAGATCGAAGTCGCGCAACTCCCCAGCGAAGTAGGCAGCCAGCTGGTGCGCCGCCTCGACGACGACCGCGTCCGGGAAGCTGTCGTTCACGGACAGCGCGGTCTCCTCCGCGAAGTGCGCGCCGGTGAGGCTCGACCCGTCGCTCTGCAGCACAAGCGGACCGACGGGCGAGCTGATCAGCATGGTGCTGGCGCTCATCGCGTCTGCTCGTCGAGGGACTTCCACACGTGCATCATGGCGTAGGACCGCCACGGCGACCAGGACTCGACGAGAGCGCTCGGCTGATCGGCGAGGCCGATACGTGTCAGACCCTGCCGCACACCCAGATCGGTTGGCAGGAAGACGTCGGGGTCCCCGAGGGCTCGCAGCGCGATGTAGTCGGCCGTCCAGGGCCCGATCCCGGGCAGCGCAAGGAGGTGGCGTCGGACGATGGCCGGGTCGGCAGTGCGGTCCAAGGCGAAGTCCTTGCTGTCCACGGCTTCCGCCATCGTCGCGAGGGCGCGACCTCTCGACCTCGGCATCGGCAGGTCGCCGACATCGACGCCGGCGAGGCGCTGAGCCGACGGGAAGAGCTTCGTCAGGCCGAACGGCGCCGCGATCGGGTCACCGTAGGTCGCCACCAGCCGGCCGAGGATCGTGCGCGCCCCGCTCACCGATATCTGCTGCCCTACGATCGCGCGAACCGCCACCTCGAACCCGTCGACGTGTCCGGGCACCCGCAGCCCCGGATGATCGGCAACCGACCGTGCAAGGGGTGGCGAGGCAGCGAGGTGACCGTCGATCACAGCAGGGTCAGCATCGAGGTCGAGCAGGTCACGAGCGCATTGCAGGCACTGCGCGAGGTCCCGCGGGTGAGCCGCCCAGAATCGTCCCTCGACGCGCTCCGGCGTCACCTCCAGGCTCATCGCGGCGGGTCCGCTCGGCAGCCGCACGGTCCGCGAGTAGCGGCTGCCGTCGACTCTCTCGATGCCGGGCACGGCCCTCCTGCCCAGGAAGTCCAGCAGTGACTCAGCGTCGAACGGCAAGGTCAGCGACAGCGTCACGCCGGAGCTCGTGCTCGTGGCGGGTGCCGGGGCCATGACACGAGTGAACCGCATGCCGGTGACAGCGGTGTCGGTCCGGCTGCGGCTGCGTGGCTCAGTCATGCATCGACTCGAGAACCACGAGCGGAATCTCGCGACGCGTCTTGGCCTGGTAGTCGCCGTAGAACGGATGCTTGGCCGTGATCGCCGGCCAGAGCGTGGCTCGCTCCTGAGTACTCGCGACGCGAGCATGCATGCGCCGGGACACACCATCGCGCAGCTTCACCTCGACCTCAGGGTTGTCGCAGAGGTTCAGGAACCATGCAGGATGGCGGTTGTCGCCGCCGCGGGAGGCGACCAGAACCAGGTCCGAGCCTGCGGCGTACGGAGAGGTCAGCAGCACCTTTCGGGGTTCCCCTGTCTTGCGGCCGGTTGTCGTGAGCTCGAGCACCGCCATGTCCCCCGCCGACCAGCCGAGGCGGTTCCGGGACAATGTCATGACGCTGCGATGCATGACGTTCATCGCCTTCAGCACGAAGTCGCTCGGCATGGCGGCATTCTTGCTCCACGCGCCTGCGAGGCGCCGACGGCTTGCGTCGTGCGGCCCCGTCAGCCCAGGAACCGGTAGCCCACGATGAAGCCGACCACCATCACGGTGGCCGCGAGTAGCCGGTGGGACCGTAGCCCGGACTCTGATGGGTGGTGAACGTTGCCCACGCGTGGGCGTTGGGGTCGTCCGGCGGGCCCTCACCGCGGCGGGTGAGCTCCCGGCGATGCTCAAGCTGGTCGCCGCCACTGCTGCCGTATCCGAGTGCCGGCGGTGGCAGCGTCGTGACGCGCGCTCCCAACGGCAGTGTCCATATGACAGCGTTGCTGTCGGCGGATTTGGACACGTGAACGCCGCGGTGGTCACGCAAGGTGTGGCAGCCCTTCGACAACCCCTGCCCGTTGGCCCTGTTGGTCCGGCCGCCTCTGGTGTGCTCCACGATGTGGTCGATGTCCGCGATGCGGGTCAGGCAGGCGGGTCCGCGGCAGGCCTGGTCTCTCGCGATGATGTTCGTGCGGAGTTTGCCGGAAAACAGGCGCGCCCGCGTGTCAATGAGCAGCGCCGACCCGTCGACCGCGTCGGTATAGAGCCGTTTGATCCATGTGTCGCCGGTCGCAGCGACCAGCCGGGCTACCCGCGGTGGAACGGGTCCGAGGCCGATCAGCTGTCCCGGTGCGTCGTCGAAGCCGAGCAGTGTGGCGTCGGTCATCACAAGGCTCACGTGTGTCTTGAGCTCGCCCGCCTGGATGGCCCCCGTCAGCCGCTCGACGAACGTGTCGCACATGATGCGGCTCACGCTACGGCCGTCGGGGTCGCCGCCGGCGTACAGAGCCGTCGCATGGTCGTGTATCGCGTTCCAGCACGCGAGGGCCTGCTCAGCCGGAAGCTTCGCAGTGAGGAAACCATCGCCGTCCTCACCGACCGTCGCGGTGACGTACCGCTCGGCTCGAGCCTCGACGGCCCTGGCGTCGGCGGCAGCCGGGTCGATTCTCATCACGCGCGTCTTGGCCAGCTGCTTCACCTTGCCTGGCGGCAGTCCCGGCGCCTCGGTGGCGACCAGCTCGTCGGCGAGCCAGCGCAGTGCGATGTCTTCGAGCACGCTGATCTGCTGGGAGATCTGGCGAGCCGACCATAGCGAGATCTCACCCCGCTCCAATGCTCCCAACGTCGCCGGCATGAAGTCGTCCAGCGTGAAGGCGTCCGCGAGCCAGCTCGAGGCCGACAGGTTGGAGACGCGGCGTGCGACGGCAACCTCCGCCACCATGACCCGGTGCTGCTCTTCTCCTTGCGGGCGACCGAGTCGGGAGTCGATCTCCAGCTGCTCGCGGACGTACGTCGCCGCTCGTCGTACCTGCTCCGCCTGCAAGGCGCAGATCTGCGACTCCAAGTCCCCTATCGCTCGGAGCTGGGTTCGGACGGACGACTCCAACTCACGGACTCCGCGCACCCGAGGGGCCGGGTGGACGTCGTCGACCGATGACTCGTACCGACCTCGGTTGCGACTACCTGACATACTCGAACACTAGTACGAGCTACCGACAGAAGCCGGACATCAGGTGCCCCTGTGGACAGCTGATCGAAAGACTTCCCCTGGCTCCTCCCTATCTCTACGGCTCGGTGGCATGGCGGCATGCGCACTAGCCCATCGGTCGCGGGGTAAGAATGCGGAGAGCGGCGGCTCAGCACACCGTGTATGGCTGGGCGGCGTGTCCGCTGGCGCCGGTGATGATCCAGCGGCCGCCTTCCACCCGGCTGAGGTCGTAGTCGAGGGACCAGTTCACGCAGGTCGCTTGTCGAGCACCGCTGGGCCCGTAGCCGGGATCCTGGTGACTGGTGAAGGTTGCCCATGCGTGGGCGGTGTAGCCGGATGCGGTGACGGAGATGACGTGCAGCCCGGTGTCGTACGACGTCGCGTAGTCGTGCAGCCATTGGGCACGGCTGGTGCGCAGGCTCGGCGCCAGGTAGCTCATGGCGCCGTGGTAGTCACCGGTGTTGATCGCGTTCAGGTATGACAGCAGAGCCTGGCTCACTGCCGCCTCCGCCGATGGCTGCCGCTCACACGGCGGTGGAGGCAGTGGGGTCAGGGTCTCCGTGGACTCGACGACCGCGGCGACCTTGGAGGCGGCGACGGCGTATCCGATGCCTTGGGAGTTGAGCCGGATCGCGTCGGCGACACCGACCACCTGACCGGTGGCGTCGATGAGTGGTCCGCCTGAGTTTCCCGGGTTGATCGCGGTGTCCGTCTGCAGCAGTCCCCTGAAGGTCCCGGAGTCGGTCGTGATCGTGCGGCCGAGGCCCGAGATCGTTCCCTGGGAGAGCGACTTGGGACCGCCGAGCGGAAAGCCGATGGCGGCGATGCTCGTCCCAGGCCCGGGGTCGTCGCTAGCCACCGTGAACGTGTGCCCGACCTGAGTAGGCAGCGACAGCAGCGCCAGGTCGTCGGCCGCGGCGACGCCGATGACTGTCGCGGGTGACCAGGTCCGTCCGAACCTGACCTGCACGGTGGTAGCGCCGTCGACGACGTGCTCAGCGGTCACCATCGTGTTCGCATCCACCAGGAAGCCGGTTCCTGTGAACGCTCCATCACAGGTCGTGACGCCCACGAGGCCGACGCCGGATTGGACCTGCGCGTAGACCTGCGAGAGGGACGACGCGGACGGCGTCGATGACGGTGTCGTAGTCGGAGTCGGGGCCGAAGGTACGGCGGTCGTGGGCGGCTGCGTCGGAGTGACCGTGACGGTCACCGGAGCCCCTGGGGTCGGTTGAGCTGCCGGTCGAGGGTTCGAGGAGAACGGGCCTGCCCCGGCTACCCACAGGCCACCGACGGCCAGCAACGCCACGACCAGGACCAGGACCAGGGACGCGGTCACGAGGCCGCTCCGCTCGCCGGACCTGGGTCGCTGTGCGACCTGCGAGCCGGGAGGCGAGGTCGGGCTGTCGCCCCGGGACAGCCCACAGCGGGGACACTGACCGAGCGTCAGCGGCACCTGCGCGCCGCAGCGAGGGCAGCGGTCCATGGGCCCTCCTCAAGAGTCCTCAAGAGTCTGACCCGCTTTGAGCAGGTGAGCAACTCCCCGACCCCCGCGGGCCACTTCTCGGAGTTCCGTGGGATCAGCGCCGCCGGCTCGGACGACATCTGGGCCGTCGGCACCAAGGGCAAGACCATCAGTCCCGCATCGTTCATCGAGCACTGGAACGGATCCCGCTGGTCCGTCGTGGCGACCCCTGCACAGCGGCACACCCAGAACTTCCCGGCGAGCGTCAGTGCGGTGACGCGGAACTCAGCCCTCGCCGTCGGCCGCTATCAGGTCCGCACTCCGTCGTACCCGTTGATCGAGCGGTGGGACGGCGACGCCTGACCCGTCAGGGCTGACGGGTCAGGCAAGCTGCGCAGTCAGGACGTCGGGTGCCTCGGCCAGTGAGGGGCCGTACCACGTGAGGTGACGCCCCGACACGAGCTTTGCAGGCACGTCGAACGCCTCCGGACCGTCGTCGGCCGCGAAGACGTACGGCTCGTCCGGAAGCACCACGACGTCGTACGGCGGGAGGTCGGCCAGGTCGACCTTCGGATAGCGGTCCGCGTCGGCCCCCAGCACGTTGTCGACGCCGAGGCGGCTCAACACGTCGCCCGCAAACGTGTCCCGGCCGAGCGCCATCCAGGGTCGCCGCCAGATCGGCACGAGCGCGCGGCGCCGCTCGCCATCCCAAGGCTGCTCCCACGCGGCCTCCGCCTCGTCGAGCCAGGCCGGCAGGCCGAGACCCAGGGCAACCAGCATCGACGACAGCCCCACCAACGCCTGCGGCACGGTCTCGTAGTCCGTCACCCACAACCGAACGCCTGCGTCGCGCAGCGTTGCCAGGTCTTGGGGGCGGTTCTCCTCCGTGTTCACGAGGACGATGTCGGGCGCCAGCGCCACCACGTCCTCGACACGAGGGTTCTTGGTGCCGCCGACGCGCGCCGCGGCGAGCTCAGCCGGATGTGTGCACCAGTCGGTCACGCCGACCAGCAGCTCAGGCGCTGACACGGCGACGCTCTCGGTGAGGGACGGCACCAGGCTGACGACACGCCGTACCGCTTCGGGACGGCTAATCGTCCTCGCCCTGCGCGTTCCAGCCGGCGTCGCTGTCCCAGGCGACGTTGCGCTCCTGCACCTTCTCGAGCGCGCGCGCCGCCTCCGCCTCCGTGGGGTAGGGACCCAGTCGCTGGGAAGGTTTGCACCCGTCTTGCGGCTCCACGCGGTGATGGTCGAGGCAGTAGTACCACTTGCTCATGGGTCCGCTCCTTGGCTCGGCGGGCGGCTGGTCGGCGTACCGGCAGCCACGGATCTCTTGGCCCCGCTGGAAACCTACACTTGCGGGTGTGAGCGTCCTGCAAGCCGGAGTGGTGTCGACCCGACGCCCGGTGCCGTCGTCGATCGAGCGTCCCGAGTACGTCGACAAGCCGGCGCCTCGTCCGCACACCGGCGGCGACGTGCAGACGCCCGAGACCATCGAGAAGATGCGGTTGGCCTGCCGGCTCGCGGCGGCAGCCCTTCAGGAGGCCGGCAAGGCCATCGCCCCCGGAGTGACCACCGACGAGGTGGACCGCGTCGGGCACGAGTTCCTCTGCGACAACGGCGCGTACCCGTCGACCCTTGGCTACAAGGGCTTTCCGAAATCATTGTGCACGTCGGTCAACGAGTGCGTCTGCCACGGCATCCCGGACTCCCGTCGCCTCGAGGACGGCGACATCTGCAACATCGACATCACCGCCTTCGTCAACGGCGTGCATGGCGACACGAACGCCACCTTCCTCGTCGGCGAGGTCGACCAGGAGAGCCGGCTGCTCGTCGAGCGCACGGAGGAGTCGCTGCGACGGGCGATCAAAGCCGTCCGGCCGGGGCGCCAGGTCAACGTCATCGGACGGGTCATCGAGTCCTATGCGAAGCGTTTCGGGTACGGCGTCGTCACCGACTTCACCGGGCACGGCATCAGCACGACGTTCCACTCGGGGTTGGTGATTCCGCACTACGACGAGCCGCACTTCGGCACGGTGATCGAGGAGAACATGACGTTCACCATCGAGCCGATGCTGACGCTCGGCACGAAGGAGTGGGAGCTCTGGGACGACCGCTGGACGGTTGTCACTCGGGACCGACGCCGCAGCGCGCAGTTCGAGCACACCCTCGTCGTGACATCGACAGGCGCCGAGGTGCTCACCCTCCCCTAGCCGGCTGGCCTGTCGGCAGCCCCTCCAGCGGTTCCGACTCGCCCTCTCAGGTGAGCGAACGCGCAGCGCAGACGTCATACCGTGGAGGCAACCCGGGCGTCTCTCAGGTATCGCCTCGACAGCGCAATGGCTACTGGACCGCAGAGCAGGAATCTCATGGATCCGCACCACATCATCGCCAGCTTTGCGACCGCCGCCGTCGTCGGCATGGCTGCCCTGTCCGCTGCACCTCTCGGCCCTTCCCCGCAGCTACCCTCCGCGCAGCCACCCTCCCTGCGGCCGCCTACTCCGACGTCGCCGTCGCCGTCGCGCGAGCCCGGCGCCCATGGCGCAACGGATCGCCCGGCGTGCGCGGGAGTATCCGACTGCCGGATCGTCGCCTCCGTCGACGTCGACGGGGACGCCCGAGCCGACCAGGTGGGCTGGCGTCAGCTGAGCGACCGGTCGATCCAGATCCGGGTGCACACGGCCAGGGCCGCGATCGTGACCGCGACGGTCGACGTACAGCTGTGGTGGGGCGGCGGAGCCTGGGGCGGCGCCAGCAGTGTCGACGGGATTCCCGGCGCCGAGCTGCTGGTGGGGTCCGCCCAGGGGGCGCACACTCCGATGTACACGATGCTCACGTACCGGCCGGACGGGCTACGGGTGGAGAGGTCGCCGTCCCCGCTCAGCCCGCTGTGGCTGGTGGACGCCGCTTACGGCGACTACATCGGATGGCGGCGCCATCACTTGCCGGACGGGCACGTGGCGATGACTCAGAGGATCGCCTTTCGGACCGAGGGCACCAACCGCTTCAAAGGTCGCGATGTGACGTACGTCTGGTCCGTCGACCACTGGGTGCGGACCACCACCGCACCGACGAGCTACTCGACGGTGCGGTCGGCGTCCGGCGTGGGCGGCTTCCACGTGGCCGGCCTCGAGGCGTTCCCGGGAACCGGGTGACGCGGCCGGTCCACGGTCCTACAGGGAGTTCTCGTACTCGGTGCGCGCCGCGTCGGCGGTCAGCCGGAGCTTCGTGAGCTCGGTCAGCAGCTCGCGTCCGCCCTGCCCGACGGTGTGCGTCGGGTCGTTGCCGTCCACGAGGGAGTAGTAGTCGCGGCACTGCGTGCGATAGGCCCGCTCCGCAGCGCGCCAGGCCTTGAAGGCATCTTGGGCTTCTTCTGGGTCATTCATGCATGAGCCTTTCGCATCGAGGAGCATGTACGGCAAGGCTTGTCGCCATTGCGCCGACCCTTCTACGATACGGCAGCCGAGCGCGTCGCCCGACCGCCTGAACCCCGGCCTTCTCCGCTCCTGGGGCGCCCGAGGCCGCTGACGGGCATATAGTCAAGTCTCCCGACTCACCTTCCGGAGGGACGTACATGCGTCTGGTTGTCCACATGGGTGCCACCAAGACGGCATCGACGTACCTGCAGAAATGCTTCGCCAGGAACGAGGACGTGCTGCGCGCCGCAGGGATCTACCTGCCGCGGGCGGGCAGGCGGATGGCCAGCTCGAACCTCAACCACCACAACCTGGCCTGGCAGCTTCTCGAGGACCGGCGCTACAAACCGGCGGGTGGAGACTGGGCCGCCATGCTGGCCGAGGTGGCCGACGTGGACACCGAGCTCGTACTGCTGAGCTCAGAGGCGTTCTCCCGGATGGCGAGCGACGACAAGCTGCGGCCGATGATGACAAGGCGCCTCCTGGAGGTGAGCGACGACGTCACGCTGGTGTACGTCGTGCGGGACCCGTTGGCGCGGATCAACAGCATGTACTCGCAGACCGTCAAGACGTTCGCCCCGCCCAACACGTTCGACGAGTACGCCGTCAAGTCGGTGAAGTCGGGCTTCTACAACCTGGAGGAGTCCTTCGGGTACTGGTACCAGGGCGACTGGGTCACGTTCGTCGCGCTGCGGTTCGACGACTTCGTCAAGGACGGCCCGATGCAGTCGCTGCTCAAGGTGCTGGGTGTCGACATCCCGATGGACAACCTGTCGCTGCCCGCCGACGCAGCCAACCCGTCTCCTGGGCCAGTCGCCGTGGAGGCGATGCGGCTGGTCAACGCGCACCTGCGGGTGATCGACCCGGAGTTCTCCCGGCGCAGCGGGGCGACCACCAAGCTGTCGCAGGTCGCCCAGCGCAAGGGTGCCAAGCTGGGGTGGTTCGACGAGAAGTACTGGGGCTGGGACGCCGACCGGGCCGCCTGGGCCGCGAAGCGGCTGAGGGACTCCAACCAGCGGTTCTCCCAGGCCGTGTGGGGCATCGACTGGCCGCTGGACGTGCCAGCCGGCAAGAAGCCGACCGCGATCAACCTCCTGGAAGCGTCGAACAAGACGCTGAAGGACGTGTCGTCGTACGTCGACCAGATGACCAAGCGCTACGTCAACCTGGTCAAACAGGAGTCGCGGAAGACCGCCGATGAGGATGGTGCCGCGGACGTCGACGACTCCACGATCGACTCCGACGAGGCTGAGCAGGCGGCGTCCGGAGGCAGCTGAACCGCCGTCCGGGCTGCGTCGTAGGCTCGGCTCTCCACGGCGGAGCTCAACTGTTGGAGGACGGCGACGATGAC
>JBBSIF010000018.1:0-31576 GCA_038232255.1 Propionibacteriales bacterium | reverse complement strand
TCATGGAGCAGCACGTCGCCGGTCATCACCATGGTGAGCGTTGCCGGTGGGCTGGCGGTGGGTGGTGGAGTCGTAGGTGGTGGAGTCGTAGGTGGTGTGGTCGTGCTCGGGGTGGCCGCCCCGGGCGTCGAGGGGGCGACGCTGTGCGGCGCGGTGACGCCAGGTCCCTTGGCGGTGTTGCTGTCGCTGCACGCCGTCAGGGCCGCGACCAGGCTCACGACCGCAGCGGCCAGCGTCCTGCGCCGCGTGCGTCTGCTCACCGCAACCTCCGTATCGAGCCGCTGGAGCAGGTCTCCCGAGGGGCTCTCCGGTGCGTGCACCCGCCCCACCAGCATGCCATCGACGCCGCGCGCCGCCGCGTAGGCTCACTCTGGGAGGTTGCGATGCTGAGGACCCGCAGCAAGGTGCGCGTGCTGGGGCGCGACGACCTCGCCGCTGCCCGCAGGATCCTCGACCAGGACCCGATCACCCACGTGTTCGTCGACCACCGGGTGCGGACCACCAGCCTCGACCCGCGCTGGCTCGGCGGTCAGATGTGGGGGTACGACGACGGAACCGGGGTGGTCGCACTCTGCCACGCCGCCGCCAACCTCGTTCCCGTGGCGGCCACGCCGGAGGCGCTACGGGCCTTCGCGGCGCAGGCGCTCGCGCAGGGCCGGCGGTGCTCCGCGATCCTTGGTCCTCACGACGAGGTCTGCTCGCTGTGGGACCTGCTCGTCGGCGGATGGGGCCCGGCCCGCGAGATCCGCGCCCGGCAGCCCTTCCTGACGCTGCGGTCGGCTCCGCTCGTGGCGCCTGACCCGCGCGTGCAGCGGGTCCGGCCGGACCAGCTCGACGCCCTGTATCCAGCCTGCGTGGCCATGTTCACCGAGGAGCTGGGCATCTCACCGGAGCTCGGCAACGGGGCGCGGCTCTACCGCAACAGGGTGGCTCAGCTCATCGACAAGGGGCTGGCCTTCGCCCGCATCGAGGACGACGAGGTGGTGTTCAAGGCGGAGGTGGCGGCCGTGACCCCGCACGCCGCGCAGGTCCAGGGGGTCTGGGTGCGCCCCGACCGTCGCGGCGAGGGCCTGAGCGCACCCTCGGTCGCCGCGGTGGCAGCAGCCATCCTGGACGACGTCGCTCCCGTCGTGTCGCTCTACGTCAACGAGCACAACCTGCCCGCGCAGCGCGCCTACGGCCGCGTCGGGTTCACCGAGCACACCCGTTTTGCGACCATCCTGTTCTGAGAGCGCCCTGCTGGCGCCAGGATCCGACAGTCAGACCGTCAGGGCAATCTGTACGTCGGATCTTGGCGCGAGGTGTACCTCGGATCTTGGCGCCAGGTGGGGGGCGGCGGCGAGATGACACCGCCGGACATCGCCGCCACGCTGCGCGCCGCTGGCTGCGTCTTCGCGGAGGAGGAGGCGCGCCTCCTGCTGGCCGTGGAGCAGACGGCGGACCAGCTTGCCGACATGGTGCGGCAGCGCGTTTCCGGCCTTCCGCTCGAGCACGTCCTGGGATGGGCCGAGTTCTGTGGCCTCCGCATCGAGGTCGATCGCGGCGTGTTCGTGCCCCGGCGCCGCACCGAGCTCCTCGTCCACGAGGCGGCCCGGCTCGGAACGGACGCAGCGTCGGCGGCGGCCGTGGCCCCGAGCGAGCGGCGGATCGTGGTCCTCGATATGTGCTGCGGCTCCGGAGCCGTCGGTGTCGCGCTCAGCGCGACCCTGCACGCCGGCCGGTTCGGTGTCGAGCTGCACGCGGTCGACGTCGAGCCCGCCGCCGTACGATGCGCCGGCCGCAATCTCGCCTCCGCCGGTGGTCGTGTCTACGAGGGGGACCTGTACGCGGCGCTACCGCCTTGCCTTCGAGGCATGGTGGACGTCCTGGTGGCCAACGCGCCGTACGTCCCCACCGACTCGATCGCGCTGATGCCTGCAGAGGCTCGCCTGTTCGAGCCGCGCGTGGCCCTCGACGGCGGTGCGGACGGGCTCGACGTCCAGCGACGGATCATCGCCGAGGCGCCGCGGTGGCTGGCGCCTGGTGGACACCTGCTCGTCGAGACGAGCCGAGCGCAGGCGCCGTACACCGTGGACGCGTTCACTCACAGCGGACTGACGTCGCGAGTGGTCACGTCGGACGAGCTTGGCGCCACGGTCGTCATCGGTGCTGCGCCGCGCTAGACCGCACGCAACGAGGACGTCCATGCAACGACACAGGCGACCAGTCCCAGACCGGCCATCAGCACCATCGCCTCCCGTACGCCGACGAGGTGGGCGAGGACGCCGCCTGCCACTGCGCCGAACGTCCAGCCGACGCCCCAGGACAGCATCCGGCCCGCCGTGTTGACCCGCCCGAGCAGGTGCTCCGGCGTCACCTGCTGCCGGTACGAGATCGAGTTGACGACGACCAGCATGTAGAAGCAGCTCCACAGGAACAGCCCGAGCGCCCCGACCAGCCACGCACCGGCGAGTGGCGTCAGGATTCCGAGAACCGCCGAGAACGGCAGGGCGCCCAGGGTGATCCGGGCGGCGGTCGTCCGGCGCAGCAGCCGTGGCAGCGCGAGGTCGGCGAGAATCCCGCCCACGCCCCAGGCGGAGAAGACCACGCCGAAGCGCCAGCCCGACGTTCCGATGTCGAGGACGGTGTCGCACCAGACGACGTCGAGCGCCACGAAGGCGCCGCCGGCCATGCACTGCAGCGTCCCCACCAGCGTCATCGTGCGGACGCCCCCGTGGCCGGCCAGGAAGCGCAGTCCGTCCCCGATCTCGCCGAGCAGCCGCTTCGCAGTGAACGGTGCCGACACTCGTTCGCCGTCGTGCAGCAGACGGGAGACCGCCCGCACGAAGGCGGCTGACGCGGCGAAGCTCAGCGCGTCCACGGCCAGCAGGGTCGCCGGGTGCACCACTGCCAGCCCGACGCCGACAAGGGCCGGGGTGACCATCTCAACAGCCGTCGCGGCGCCGAAGACGTAGGCGTTTGCTTCGGCGATGCGGTCCCGCCCGACGAGGACCGGCAGGGCCCCGAAGTTCGCGCCGTCGAAGAAGACGGCGACGGCCGGACCGGCGAAGGCGACGATCATGACGTGGGCAACGGTGAGCACACCCAGCCAGTACGCGACCGGCACGGACGCCAGCAGCGCAGCGTCGAGGAGGTCCGCGCCGACCATGATGGCTCTGCGGTCGTGGCGGTCCGAGAGGGCTCCCGACAGCAAGCCGAAGACGACGTACGCCGACGCCTCGAGCGCCGACACCAGCGCGGTGAGAACCGTTGAGCCGGTCAGGCGGTAGACGAGCACGGGAAGGGCGACCAGCGTGACGCCGCTGCCCGCGGTCGACAGCACACGAGCCCACCAGTAGCGACGGAAGTTTCTGTCGTCGCGCAGCCGCGAAGCGCTGAGGGTGGCTGTCACGCGCTTGCCTCGGGAGGCGCGAACACCTCCACCGCGATGCCATCGGGGTCGCTGATCTCGAGAACGAGGCCGAAAGCCTCTTGCCGTTGCAGCACCGGAACGCGGTTGGCCTCCAGGCGCGCGGCGACGGCGGCGAGCGGCTCCGTCGTCTGGAACGACAGCCGGATCGCGCCTGGCTCATCCAGATGCGAGCCTGCCTTGTCGGTCGGCGGGTGCAGACCGACAGCTCCGTGGGCGCCGCCCGAGAAGCCGTAGGCGGCGAAGTGCGCACTCGACCCGCCGCGCCTCTGCATACCCAGCGCCTCGAGGAAGGCGCCGTACGGGCCAAGAGGGTCGGTGAAGCGGACGGCAAGCACCTGCCACCCCGCCTTCGCATGACCCGACTCGTTGACGCGGTAGCCGTACAGGTCGGTGCTCCGCTCGTCCACCGCGATCTCGTCACCGAGCGGGTCCCGGCAGCTCAGCACCCGGCCGTACGCCTCGTCGTACACGGTCACGTCGGGGACGCCGGCTGCCTCCAGCCTCTTGGCCAGGACGTCGACGTCATCGGCCTCGAAGCTGAGCGACGTGAGGCCGCTGGGCGCCTGGCGTGCGGAGTCCCGGGCGGAGTGCAGGGCCACCATGCCGCCGCCGGGAGATGCTCCCCCGCCTGCCACCATGTCGACCCAGCCTCCTGAGACCGACTCCACCCGGGGCTGCAGCCCGAGGGTGATGAGGAACGCCCGCATGCTGTCCACGTTGTCTGTGAACCGAACGGGCCTAACGACGAGGTCACTCATCGGGATGCCTTTCCGTTGCGCTCGAGGTACTCACCCATGGCGCGCGCAACGAGAGCGGACAGGCTCGTGCCCTCGTCGATCGCCTGGTGCTTGATGCGACGTACCAGGTCGGGGGGGAGGTAGACGTTGAACTGGGTCTTGTCAGCCTTGTTGTCGCCGGCCATACTCATGCCAGGATGCTAGCATCCTAGGTTCGTAGGATGGAAGAGCTGGACTGACAGAGAGTTGAGGTAGGCCCGTGACGATGAGGCTGGGGTACGTCGGACTGCTGAGCCGGACCGACGAGGACAACGTGGCGCTGGCCGCCTTCTTCGAGCAGACGCTTGGCCTCGCCGTCCACGGCGACGCGGCGGGTGGCTACGCGGAGGTGAAGGTCGGCGACGCCAGATTGGCGCTGCACCGTGGGGCGATGGTGGACTTCGCGCCGCTGGGCGGGCTGCTGCTGCAGCTCGGCTGTGACGACGTCGACGCCGAGGTCGCGGCGATCCGCGGACGAGGTGGCGACATCGCGCTCGAGCCCACCGACACCGACTGGGGAACCCGCTCCGCCTGCGTGCGCGGGCCCCCAGGGTCTGCTCGTCGAGCTCTCCACCTGAGGCCGGGGCCGCGCTCGTCCGGCCGCAGCGTCCGGAGGTTCGAGCGCAATTCCGCCCACCCGGGCGGACGCCAGGCGACGGGCGCAGCCGTCCGGCCGTAGCGTCCGGACGTTCGAGCGCAATTCCGCCCACCCGGGCGGACGCCAGGGAGGCGGCGTCAGGGAGCCGGCGTCAAGGCCTTCGTCATGTTGATGTTCGTGGCGACGTATCCCAGGCTCTCGTACAGGTGCAGCGCGGTGGTGTTGTCGCCGAAGACGTGCAGCTTGATCGCGGTGGCGCCGCGCGGCGCCAGGTACGACTCGGCCGCGACCATCAGCGCCCGGCCGTACCCGCGGCGACGCATGTCCTTGTCCACCACCACGTCGTACTCGAACGCGCTGGCGCGCTCACCGCCGGTGCGGATATTGAGCCAGAGCATGCCGATCGGGGCGCCGCCCGCCTCGCCGACCAACAGGTGGTGCGCCTCCGTGGCGACGCCGTCGGGGAGCAGCTCGGCGAACTGCCGAGCCGCGATGTCGTGCGCCTTGTCGGCAGGCATCGAGCCGGCCCTGATGTGGTGCTCGGCGTACTTGCTGACGGCACCCGGGTACCAGGCGTCGTACTCTGCGACCGTCATGGGCCGCAGCGTCAGGTCGCTCACGAGACGGTGACCACGGGGCTCCCGACGGACGCGCCCGCAGCGGCGTCGCCGCCCTCCGGCGCCATGGAGTCGGCGATGCGCATCGCCTCCTCGATCAGCGTCTCGACGATCTGAGACTCGGGCACCGTCTTGATCACCTCGCCCCGCACGAAGATCTGGCCCTTGCCGTTGCCCGAGGCGACGCCGAGGTCGGCCTCGCGCGCCTCCCCCGGGCCGTTGACGACACAGCCCATGACGGCGACGCGCAGCGGCACCTCCATGCCCTCCAGGCCGGCGGTGACCTCCTCCGCGAGCCGGTAGACGTCGACCTGCGCGCGCCCGCACGACGGGCAGGACACGATCTCGAGGCGACGCTCCCGGAGGTTCAGCGACTGCAGGATCTGCAGCCCGACCTTCACCTCCTCGACCGGGGGCGCGGACAGGGAGACTCGGATGGTGTCTCCGATCCCCTGCGACAGCAGCGCCCCGAAAGCGACGGACGACTTGATCGTGCCCTGGAACGCGGGGCCCGCCTCTGTGACACCGAGGTGCAACGGCCAGTCGCCGGCCTCCGACAGCAGCTCGTAGGCCCGGACCATCACCACGGGGTCGTTGTGCTTGACCGAGATCTTGAAGTCGTGGAAGTCGTGCTCCTCGAACAGCGACGCCTCCCAGACCGCCGACTCGACGAGTGCCTCCGGGGTCGCCTTGCCGTACTTCGCCAGCAGCCGCGGGTCGAGCGAGCCCGCGTTGACACCGATCCGGATCGACGTGCCGTGGTCGCGGGCGGCGGCGGCGATCTCCTTGACCTGGTCGTCGAACTTGCGGATGTTCCCGGGGTTGACCCGGACGGCGGCACAGCCCGCCTCGATGGCCGCGAAGACGTACTTCGGCTGGAAGTGGATGTCGGCGATCACCGGGATCTGCGAGTGCTGCGCGATGGCCGGCAAGGCGTCCGCGTCGTCCTGGCTGGGGCACGCGACCCGGACGATGTCGCAGCCGGCAGCCGTGAGCTCCGCGATCTGCTGCAGGGTGGTGTTCACGTCGGCCGTGAGTGTCGTCGTCATCGACTGCACGGAGATCGGAGCGTCCCCTCCCACGAGCACCCTGCCGACGCGGATCTGGCGGGTCGTACGACGGGCAGCCAGCACCGGCGGCGGGGCGGCGGGCATCCCCAGGTCGATGGTCGTCATGTCAGCCTGATCGGGTTGACGATGTCGGTCCAGATCAGCAGCACGCCCATCACGACGAGCACCGAAGCCGCGACGTACGCGATCGGCAGCATCTGCGCGACGTCGGCGTAGCCGGGGTCCGGCTTGCGGCGGAGCCGGGCCCAGCCCCGTCGGACGGCCTCGTAGAGAGCACCGGCGATGTGCCCGCCGTCGAGCGGCAGCAGCGGGATGAAGTTGAACAGGGCGACGAAGAGGTTGACAACCCCGAGCAGGGTCAGCAGCGTGGCCAGCCGGTCGACCACGTCGATCGAGTCGTTGGAGGCGACCTCACCGGCCACCCTGCTTGCGCCGACCACGCTCATCGGACTCGACGGGTCGCGCTCCTGCAGCCCGACCGCCGTCCTGGCGACGCCGTACAGACGGCTCGGCATGCTGACGAGGGCCTTGCCGGTCTGCTCGGTGTAGGTGCCGATGGTGGACAGCACGAACCCGAAGCTCTGCCGCTCGCGCAGCTGCTCGGGGCTGATGCCCAGGAAGCCGGCGTGCACGAACGCCGTCGGGTCGTCGAGGGAGAAGAGCTTGTTGACCGTCGGGTCCGCCTGCAGCGCCACCGGTCGACCGCCCCTGTCGACGACGACGCTCAGGTGCTTGCCCGAAGAGGTGCGGATGACGTCGGAGAACTGCTCCCAGGAGGTCATCCGCACGCCGTTCACGGACCGGACCTCGTCCCCCGGTCTGAACCCTGCCGCCAGGGCAGGGGAGTCGGGTGCGCCCGGCCGGCAGACGGCCGAGTTGGCGCTCGCGGGCTGGACGCAGTCGGACACCTGTGCGACGGTCAGGTTGGGCTTCGAGACCCCGAGCAGCATGAAGACGCCGCTCAGGATGGCGACGGCGAGGAAGACGTTCATCATCGGCCCGCCGGACATGACGATGACCTTCTTCCACCACGCCTTCTTGTAGAAGAGCCGGTCCTGGTCCTGCGCGGTCACGCGCTCGTACTCGACGGCACGCGCGTCGGCGATGAGCTTGCCGAGGACCCCGCCTGTGAAGCCCTTGACCCGGCCGTCGGCGTCGCGCTTCTCGGGCGGCAGCATGCCGATCATCCGGATGTAGCCGCCGAGCGGGAACAGCTTCACGCCGTACTCGGTGTCGCCCCGCTTCGTCGACCAGACGGTCCTGCCGAACCCGACGAAGTACTGCGTGACCTTCACGCCGAACCTCTTGGCCGGCACCATGTGCCCGACCTCGTGCAGCGCGATCGACGCGACGACTCCGAGGAAGAACAGCACCACCCCGAGCGTGTAGACCAGCGCGGTCATCCTTCGTCTGCTCCTCGTCCGGTGTGCGGTGCGTCAACCAGCGATGCGGCCCGGTCGCGGGCCCAGCTGTCCGCGTCGAGCACGTCGCCGACGCTCAGTGGCCCCGTGGGAGAGGGTACGTCGACAGCAGCCAGGACCGCAGAGACGGTGTCGGCAATCCCGAGGAAGCCGAGGCGGTGGTCCCAGAAGGCCTGCACCGCGACCTCGTTGGCGGCGTTGTACACCGCCGGCAGCACCCCACCTGCGCGTCCGGCGGAGACGGCCAATCCCAGGAGCGGGAACGCCGCCGCGTCGACGGGCTCGAACTGCCAGGTCTGAGCCTGGGTCCAGTCGACCGGTCGCGCGGCGCCCTCGAGGCGGTCCGGCCAGCCGAGCGCCAGGCTGATCGGCAGCCGCATGTCGGGCGGGGACGCCTGGGCCAGCGTCGACCCGTCATGGAACTCGACCATCGAGTGGATCACCGACTGCGGGTGGATCACCACCTCGATGTCGTCGTACCCGATCCCGAAGAGCAGGTGCGCCTCGATGACCTCGAGGCCCTTGTTGGCGAGCGTCGACGAGTTCGTGGTGACCATCGGGCCCATGGCCCAGGTGGGATGCGCCAGCGCCTGGTCCGGGGTGACGTCGGCCAGCTGCTCGCGTCGGCGGCCCCGGAACGGCCCGCCACTGGCGGTGACGACCAGGCGCCGTACCTCGTCGGCGCGGCCGCCGCGAAGGCACTGCGCGAGCGCCGAGTGCTCGGAGTCGACAGGCACGATCTGGCCCGGCTTCGCAGCCGACGTGACGACCTCACCGCCGATGATCAGCGACTCCTTGTTGGCGAGCGCCAGCGTGGAGCCGGCGGCGACGGCCGCCAGCGTCGGGCGCAGGCCGACGGCGCCGGTGATGGCGTTCAGCACGATGTCGGCGGGGACGGCCGCGACCTCCTCGGCGGCGTCCGGGCCGGCGACGATGCGCGGCAGCGTGAAGTCACCGCGTGCGTAGTCGCGGCGCTGAGCCTCCGCGTAGAGGGCCAGCTGGACGTCCTGGACGGCGGTCGCCCGCGCCACGGCGACGACAGGTACGGCGAACTCGAGAACCTGCGCCGCCAGCAGCTGCGGGTCCGAGCCGCCCGCGGCCAGCCCGACGACGCGGAGACGTTCGGGGTGGGCGCGGACGACGTCGAGGGCCTGGGTCCCCACGGAGCCGGTACTGCCGAGCAGCACCACGTCGCGGCGTGCGGCGGACCCGATCGTCATACCCTCAGTCTCCCACGGCCTGCCCGCCTGACCCGGGCGGTGATTCGTCTGCAACCTGCCGGCGCTGCCGACCCGCCGGACCGCAGCCGAATCGGGGAAGGGTGGGGTGGAGCTACAGGTCCAGGCCGGTGAGGACCATCACGCGCTGGTAGGTGTAGTCCTGCATGGCGTAACGAACCCCTTCGCGCCCCACCCCCGACTGCTTCGTGCCGCCGTACGGCATCTGGTCGGCGCGGTAGCTCGGGACGTCGCCGACGATGACGCCGCCGACCTCGAGGCTGCGGTGTGCGCGGAACGCCGTCTGGAGGTCGTGCGTGAACACGCCCGCCTGCAGCCCGTACGCCGAGTCGTTGACCCTGGCGAACGCCGTCGCGTCATCGGGGACCCGCTCCACGACCAGCACCGGGCCGAACACCTCCTCGCGCGCCACCTTCGCGTCGCTCGGCACGTCGGTCAGCACCGTCGGCTCCACGCTCGTGCCGTCGCGCTTGCCGCCGGTCAGCACCCGCGCTCCGGCGCCGACCGCCTCGTCGACCCACGCCTCGATCCGCGCCGCGGCGTCCTCGTTGATCACCGGACCCACCTGCGTCTTGTCGTCCGTCGGGTCACCGACGACCAGCGCCTCGACGGCCGCGGTCAGACGGTCCAGGAAGTCGCCGTACCGACTGGACGAGACGAGGACGCGCTGGACGCCGATGCACGACTGCCCCGCCTGGTAGTTGGAGAAGGTGGCGACGCGGCTCGACGCCCAGTCAAGGTCGGCGTCGCTGTCCCAGTCGGAGCAGACCACGACCGCCGCGTTCCCGCCGAGCTCCAGGACCACGTGCTTGCCCGGCACCGCGCGTTGGATCTGGTAGCCGACCGGGCCCGACCCGGTGAAGGAGACGACCGGCAGCCGCTCGTCGGCGACGAGGCAAGCCGCTGCCTCGTTCGGCACGTTGACGACGCTGACCATGCCGCTCGGCAGGTCAGTGTCCGCCAGGATCTCCCCGAGCACCAGTGCCGACAGCGGGGTCTTTGGTGCCGGCTTCACGACCACCGGCGCACCCACGGCGATCGCGGGAGCCACCTTGTGCGCAACGAGGTTGAGCGGGAAGTTGAACGGCGAGATGGCCAGCACCGGGCCCTTGGGCACCTGGCGCACATAGCCGAGCCGGCCCTCGGCCGCCTTGTCGGTGTCGAGCCGCAGCGCCTCGCCCGACCAGCGCCGCGTCTCCTCGGCGGCGATCCGGAAGACCGACACCGCGCGGCCGACCTCGGCGCGCGCCCACATGAGCGGCTTGCCATTCTCCGCGGTGATCAGGCGGGCGAGCTCCTCCGATCGCTCGGCGATCCGCGCGCTCGTGGCCGCCAGTGCGTCCGCGCGGACGTGGAGCGGCAGCGCCTCGGCCTCCGCTCGGACGGCGGCGGCGCCGCTGACCGCTGCCTCGACCTGGTCGGCCGTCGCCCATGACGTCGTCGCGACGAGTGACCCGTCGTACGGGCTGCGGACCTCGAACGTGTCGTCCCCCCGGGTCGGCACCCCGGCCACCCACATCGGGAATACTGGGCTCATGGGTCGACGGTACGCGACCCCAGCGGACCACCGGCCGGCAACAGCAAGGGACGACTCAATGGGCGCACTGTGGCATCCCTTCTCGAACATGAGCGCTGTCGAGGCGGCCGGGGAGTTCACGCTGACCCGCGGCGAGGGCGTCTACGTGTACGACGCCGCGGGCAACCGCTACCTCGACGCGACGGCGGGGCTCTGGTACGCCAACGTCGGCCACGGCCGGTCGGAGCTCGCGGACATCGCCGCTCGGCAGATGTCGCGGCTGGCGTCGTACAACATCTTCGGGGACTACTCGAACGAGCCGGCGGAGGAGCTGGCCGAGAAGCTCGCCGGGATCGCGCCCATGGCCGGAAGCCGGGTGTTCCTGACCTCCGGCGGCTCTGACTCCGTCGACACGGCGGCGAAGCTGGCGCGTCGCTACTGGGTCGAGGTCGGGCAGCCCACCAGGACCGTCGTGATCGGGCGGCAGAAGGCCTACCACGGGATGCACTACGCCGGCACCGCGCTGTCGGGGATCCCCGGCAACCGGGACGGGTACGGCGAGCTAGTTCCGGACAGCGCGACGGTTGCCTGGGACAGCGCGGAGGACCTGCGGACCACGATCGACCGGATCGGCCCCGACCGGGTCGCCGCCTTCTACTGCGAGCCCGTCATCGGAGCCGGCGGCGTCTACCCGCCGCCCGAGGGGTATCTCGCCGACGTGCGCAAGGTGTGCACCGAGTACGACGTGCTGTTCGTGGCCGACGAGGTCGTCACCGGCTACGGCCGCATCGGCGGCTCCTGGTTCGCCAGCACCCGCTTCGGGCTCGAGCCCGACATCGTGACAACCGCCAAGGGCCTGTCGAGCGGGTACCTGCCCATCGGGGCCGTGCTCGTTGCGCCCAAGGTCGCCGAGCCGTTCTTCCGGTCCGGTGGCGACGTGTGGTGGCGTCACGGGTACACCTACTCCGGACACGCGACCGCGGCTGCTGTGGCGCTGGGGAACCTCGCGATCATCGAGCGCGAGGGGCTCCTCGACGAGGCGGCGCGGCTGGAGTCGACGATCGCGGCGGAGCTGGCGCCCCTTGCCGACCACGAGCGGGTGGCCGAGGTCCGTTGCGGAGTGGGCGCGCTGGGCGCCGTACAGCTGAAGGAGCCGACGGAGGCCGCTCCGCTCGCCCTCACCCTCCGGGGTCGGGGTGTCGCGACCCGAGCTGTCGGCGCGGGCGGTATCCAGGTCTCCCCGCCGCTGATCATGACCGACTCGCAGGTAGGCGACCTGGCGGAGGCGATCAGCTCCGCACTGGACACGTGAGCTTGACGCCTGCCGGCGCCCGCCCCCTTGGGCTCGCCCGGCGCGAGGATCCGACGTAGGAACCGCCAGGGCAACCTCAACGTCGGATCCTTCGGCTCGCCCGGCGCGAGGATCCGACGTAGAAACCGCCAGGGCAACCTCAACGTCGGATCCTTCGGCTCGCCCGGCGCGAAGATCCGACGTAGGAACCGCCAGGGCAACCTCAACGTCGGATCCTTGCGGGGCGCACGCCTCAGGCCAGTGCTCCCGACGGAACCCGTCGGCACGCGATCTCGGGCCTGCCGTCTTCTCCCGCCAACCTCGGCGCCGAGCAGTTCAGGTTCGCTGCTCGTTCAGCCATCTCAATGCCCAGACGCAACGGCGGACTCCCAAGCAGTGACAGTGGGCGCGGCCCACGGACTGCGCCGGCGGGGTCCTGAGCGGTGAACGCCGGCTGGGCGAACCGGCGTCGTACGCCGGCACGGCGCCTCCTACCGGCGAGTCGTCGTCGGAGCCGTGGTCGTGGGAGCCGATGACGTGGGACTCGGTGACGGCGACGCGGTCGACGCGGGTGGCGTCGTCACCGGGGACGTCGGCGCTGTCCCAGGCGAGGTGGGAGCTGTGCTCACGGGTGACGTCGACCGGGTCGGCGTCGCGATCGTCGGCGGTGTCGACGTGCCACCTGGTGCCGTCGATGCTGCGCTGGTCGGGGACGCCGGGGACGTCGGGGACGTCGGGGACGCCGGGGACGTCGGGGACGTCTGGGACGTCGATGGCGGCGTTGTGGACGGTTGCGTGCTGCCGAGCGACTGGGGCGCCGTGGCGGGAACACCGCTCTGCGGCTCCGGCTCCGGTCGCACCAGCAGATAGGTGGTGAGAGCCGCGACGAAGACCACGACCAGCACGATCGTGGAGGTGCGGGGCCGCACCCGGGGTAGCTTCGGAGGTCGGCTGACGCTCACGAGGCGGCCGTCGGTTCCGCGCTGTCCATGCCGGCCGACAACGTGACGCCCTCCCGCGCCATCGCCACCGTGATACGGGCACGCAACGCACGACCGACCTCGAACTGCTTGCCCGGCTGGGTTCTGGCGACGACGCGCACGCTGAACTGGCCGACGTCCAGGCTCTCCACGCCCATGACTGTGGGGGCGTCGAGCAGCAGCGGGCGCATCTCGTCGTCGGCGAACGCGGCCTCGCCGACCTCGCGGAGGATCGAGTCCACCTGGTTGAGGTCGGCGGTGCTGGGTACCGGCACGTAGACGACGGCTCGTGCCCAGTCCCGGGACAGGTTGACGACCTGGACGATCTGGCCGTTCGGCGTGATCACCACCTCGCCGTCCTGCGACCGGATCGACGTGATGCGGAGCGTCAGCTCCTCGACGGTGCCGGTGATGGCGACCGGCCCGCCCGGCACGGACAGCCGTACGACGTCCCCGAAGCCGTACTGGCGCTCGGTGATGAGGAAGAAGCCGGCCAGCAGGTCCTGGACGATCCGCTGCGCGCCGAAGCCCAGCGCGACGCCGGCAACGGTCGCAGGCGCGACGAATCCGGAGAGCGGGACGTTGAGCCTCTGCAGGACGAGGATTGCGGCGCAGCAGTAGACGACCACGACGGTGCCCCACGTCAGCACCTGCCACATGGCGTGTCGGTGCTTGGCGGCCTCCGACCTGATCAGCGGGTCGGACTCCGTGGCCCTGTCGTCGATGGTTGTCGTCACCCGATGCCCGAGCCACGACACGAACCGGGCTCCCAGCAGGGCTCCGACGACGATGAGGACGATCTGCAGGCCGCTCGTGCGCGCCCAGTCCCCCACATCGCTGAGCGGTGCGACCGCCATCTCCATGCACGCCAGGGTAGCGGCGACGACGCCTGCGGCCGCCCAGGCCGGCTACCGGCCGAGATCGCTTAGTGCGCGCCTGCGGCGGACCGGCGAGCGCGACGCATCAACCACACGTTGCCCAGCACCAGGAGCACGCCGAAGGCGAAGACCAGCGTGCCCATGACGTTGACCTGCGGTGGAGTGCCGACACGCGAGGACCCGTACACCCACAAGGGGAACGTCTGGGTGGTCCCGGCGTTGAACTCGGTGATCACGAAGTCGTCGATCGACAGGGCGAAGGCGAGCAGCGCCCCGGCGATGACACCCGGCAGCAGGATCGGCAGCGTGACCAGCCGGAACGTCGTGAACGGACCGGCTCCGAGGTCCTCGCTGGCCTCCTCGAGCGATCGGTCGTACGCCGACATCCGGGCGCGGACGGTGATCGCCACGTAGACGATGTCGAACATGATGTGCGCGATGAGGATCGTCAGGTAGCCGCGTGGGATGCCGAGACTGAGGAAGAGGGAGAGCAGGCCGGTGCCCAGTGCGATCTCGGGCGCTGCGACGTTCGCGAAGAGGACGAGGTCGAGCACCGCACGCCCGCGGACGCGGTACTTGCCCATCGCGAAGCCGATCATGGTGCCGAGGATCGTCGCCGCGATCGTGGTGAGGGTTGCGATCGTCAGCGAGTTGACGAGGGAGTCGGTGAGGTCGGGGATCTGGAACAGGTCGCGGTACCAGTGCAGCGTCCAGCCCTGCCAGACGAAGTTGAACCTGCTCGTCGTGTCGTTGAAGCCGAAGAGGATCATGACGATGATCGGCAACGACAACCAGGCGATCACCACTGCGGTGTACACGCGCAGGAGGCGCCCGCCCGTGCGCTCCCGTCGCGCGGGGCTCACGTCGTGCGGCGCCTCGTCGGACAGCGGCAAGGGGGTGGGCGCGACGGACGTGCTCATGCGGCGGTCGCATCCATGACGTCTCGCGTGCCGAGCGCCTTCGCATAACCGAAGATGCCGAGGAGCAGGGCGCCCAGCAGGATCGAGCTCAGCGCTGCTGCCTGCGGGTACTGCGAGTTCGTCAGGTACAGCGTCTCGATGATGTTCCCGATCATCACCTGGCCGGTGCCGCCGAGGATCGTCGCGTTGACGTAGTCGGAGCTCGCGGGCACGAAGGTGAGGATGACGCCGGCGAACACCCCGGGCAGGGACAGCGGGAGCACGATCCGCAGGAACACCTGGCTCCGGCTCGCGAACAGGTCGCTCGCCGCCTCGAGGAACTGCCGGTCGATGCGCTCGAGCGCCACGTAGATCGGCAGCACCATGAAGGGCAGGAAGTTGTAGACCAGCCCGCCGACGACGGCGTACCCCGTGGCGAGGATGTGGAACCGCTCCGGCAGCAGTCCCCACGACTTCAGGTGGCCGAGGACGATGCCGTTGTCGGCGAGCAGGAACTGCCACGCGATGGTGCGGATCACGAACGTGACGAAGAACGGCAGCAGGATCAAGAAGAGGTACGTCGACTTGTGCCGGCCGCCGTAGAAGGCGATCCAGTAGGCCATGGGATACGCCAACGCGATGGTGATCACCGTGGTGAGGAGCCCGTAGACCAGGGACCTCACCAGCTGGGTGTGGTAGGTCGAAACCATGTCGCTGTAGTTGCCGATGTCGAAGGTCTGCCGGAAGCCCTGGCTCAGGTCTCCGCTCTGCAAGGAGACGGAGACCATCGCAAGCATCGGCACCACGAAGAACACCGCCAGCCACAGCCCCCCAGGCAGGATCAGGGCGTACGGCGCCAACCGTCTCCTCATGACTACGACTGGTAGACGGGCTCGAAGATGCTGTTCCAGGTGTTCAGCTCGTCGCCTACCTTCGGCGTGAAGCCGATGGTCGTCTTGGCGTAGGTGTCCTGCGTCGGGAATGTCGCGTAGCTGTTCGCCACCTGATCCAGGTACGTACGGTCACCGCCACTGGACGCTGCCGCGTCGGCGGCGACGATCTTCTGGGCATCGGGGATCGGCGAGATGTAGTTGACCCACTCGGTCACCTCGGCGGCGATGTCCGGCTGGTAGTAGTAGTCCATCAGCATCATCGCGCTGACGGGGTTCTTGGCTTCCTTCAAGATGACGAAGTTGTCGGTGAAGAGCAGTCCACCCTCGTCGGGGATCGCGAACTTCAGGGCCTGCCCGACCGCCTTGCCGGAGAGGTTCTGCTGGAAGATGTCGCCCGACCACGCCATGCTGATCCACACGTCGCCGGTTGCGAGCGCTCCGATGTAGTTCTGCGAGTAGTACTGCCGCACGAGCGGCCGCTGCTTGCTCAGCCAGTCGGCCGCCTTGTGCCAGTCCGCCTCGGTCGACTTCTGAGGATCGACGCCGATCGCCAGCAGAGCGCAGTTCGGCAGGTCCTCGTTGTTGGCCATCATGCCGATTTTGCCTTCGAACTTGGGGTCCTGCAGGTCCTCCCAGCTGGTGATCTCCCGGCCCGTCATCGCGGGGTTGTAGCCGATGCCGGTGAAGCCCGCCTGCCAGGGGATCGACAAGACGTTGCCGGGGTCGAAGGCTTCGCTCTGGTACCTCGGGTCGGCGTACTTGTGGAAGTTCGTGAGCCGGGACTGGTCGAGGGGCAGGAAGAAGCCGAGCTCCTTGAACTTGTTGAAGTAGATGCCACTGCTGATGACGGCGAGGTCGAAGCCCGAGTACTGTCCGCTCGACAACGAGGGCTGGACCTTCGCGAAGAAGGGCGCGTTGTCCTGGATCGCCTCGATGTAGTTGACCTGGATGCCGGTCTGCTTCTCGAACCGGTCGAGCGTCGGGTGGGCGCCCTTGCCGGCCGTGTCGAGGTACAGCGGCCAGTTCGCCCAGGTGAGGCTGTCCGTCGGCTTGTGGGTGTCCCAGTAGCCCGCGACCGCCGTCTTGCTCGTGTCGGTCGCGCTGCCCTGCGAGCCGATGCCACAGCTCGCCAGGAAGGCCGCGCCTCCGGCCGCCCCGAAAAGACGGAGCACGTCGCGGCGGCCCAGGCGGCTCTGGGTGAGTCCTCTCATGAGAGCGGGGTCTCGCCTCGTCTGCTCGCTGCTGTCTTCACTCACGATGCTGTCCTCCTCTGGGGAACCAGCTCACCGGGTTCTTCCGACGGGCTACTAGGTGGCGAGAGACGTGGAAGAGCAGTGGCCTCGTCGAGCAGGTAGGAGTGCTCCTTGTCCCACGAGAGCCATACCGACTCGCCGGGAGCGGCGATGTCAACGGACGCGGACACGTTCTGGCGGTGGACCAGGACCTGGTCGCCGGTGCTGGTCCGGACCTCATAGCTCGTGAAGGTGCCCTGGTACACGACCTCGGTGACGGTTCCGGCGACCAGGCAGTCGCGACCCGTTGGCTCCCTGTCCAGCGCGATCTTCTCCGGACGCACCGTGATGACGAGCTCTCCGGACTCGTGTCGACCGTGCAGCGGGACGATGATGTGTTCCCGGGGGCTGATGTCGATGACCGCGTCGCCACCTGCGTAGCGACCTGCTCTGCCGCTGAGGATGTTCGACGTGCCGATGAAACCGGCGACGAAGCGCGTGCGGGGCTGCTCGTAGACCTCGCGCGGCGTACCGAGCTGCTCGACGCGTCCGGCGTTCATGACAACCAGACGGTCCGACATCGTCAGCGCCTCACCCTGGTCGTGCGTGACGTAGACGAACGTGATCCCGACCTCCCGCTGGATTCTCTTCAGCTCGAGCTGCATGGCCTGTCGCAGCTTGAGGTCGAGGGCACCGAGCGGCTCGTCGAGCAGCAGTGCTCGGGGGTGGTTCACGAGTGCTCGAGCGAGCGCCACGCGCTGCTGCTGGCCACCGGAGAGCTCTCGCGGCCGTCTCTTCTCACGGCCTGCCAGCTCCACGAGCTCCAGCATCTGGCCGACGTTCGTCTGGATCGACGCCTTGTCGAGCTTCTTGCGACGCAACCCGAACGCGACGTTCTCGAACACCGTCATGTGCGGGAACAGCGCGTAGCTCTGGAAGACGAGATTGACGTCTCGTCGGTTCGGCGGGATCCGCACCACGTCGTCGCCGTACAGCAGGATCTGCCCTGTCGTGGGCGACTCGAAGCCGGCGATCATCCGTAGCGTCGTCGTCTTCCCGCACCCTGACGGACCGAGCAGCGAGAAGAACTCGCCGCTGTCGATCCGGAGGTCGACGTGCTCGACCGCCTGCACGTTCGAGTCAGATCCCGCGAACCGCTTGGAGACACCCACCAGCTCGATGGCGGGAGCGTCGTCCGCGCTCGCCCCGTCGTACCTGCGGGTGCTGGGCATCGAGCCGGCCCTAGCTTCCTTCTCCGAAGTAGCTCATCACGTGCTTGATGCGCGTGTAGTCCTCCAGGCCGTACATGGACAGGTCCTTGCCGTAGCCGGAGTGCTTGAAACCGCCGTGCGGCATCTCGGCGACGATCGGGATGTGCGTGTTGATCCACACGCAGCCGAAGTCGAGCCGCCGCGCCATCCGCAGCGCCCGACCGTGGTCCTTGGTGAAGACGCTGCTCGCGAGCCCGTACTGCACGCCGTTGGCCCAGCGCAGCGCCTCCTCCTCGTCGCTGAACCGCTGCACGGTGATCACCGGGCCGAAGATCTCGTCCTGGATCGCCTCGTCGTCCTGCCGCAGACCGGACACGACGGTGGGAGCGTAGAAGTAGCCGCGGTCCCCGACCCGGGACCCGCCCGCGTCGAGGTTCGCGTGGTCGGGGAGCCGGTCGATGAAGCCGCTCACCCGCTCGAGCTGGTTGGCGTTGTTGACCGGGCCGTAGAGGACGTCCTCGTCGTCGGGCTGGCCGGTCTTGGTGTTGAGCGCCTGCTCCGTGAGTGCCGCCACGAAGTCGTCATGGACACCGGGCCCGGCCAGGACCCGGGTGGCCGCGGTGCAGTCCTGCCCGGCGTTGAAGTAGCCGGCCCCCGCGATCGCCTCCGCGGCTGCCTCGATGTCGGCGTCGTCGAACACCACGACCGGCGCCTTGCCGCCCAGCTCGAGGTGCGCCTTCTTCAGGTCGTGGGAGGCGGCCTCGGCGACCTCCATGCCTGCCCGGACGGATCCCGTGATCGAGACCATCTGCGGAATCGGATGCGAGACCAGCGCTCTGCCTGTGTCGCGGTCGCCGGTGACGACGTTCATCACCCCGGGCGGGAAGAACTCCTGGCACAGCTCGCCGAGCAGCAGGGTCGACGCCGGAGTCGTGTCCGACGGCTTGATGACCAGCGTGTTGCCGGCCGCCAGCGCCGGCGCGATCTTCCAGATCGCCATCATCAACGGGTAGTTCCATGGCGTCACCTGGGCCACCACCCCGATCGGCTCCCGCCGGACCATCGACGTGTGGTCCTTGAGGTACTCCCCCGCCGAGCGCCCTTCGAGGACTCGCGAGGCGCCGGCGAAGAACCGCACCTGGTCGATGGCCGGTGGCAGCTCCTCCGTCTCCGTGAACCCGAGCGGCTTCCCGGTGTTCTCGCTCTCGATCCTCACGAACTCCTCGGTGCGCTCCTCCATCGCGTCGGCGAGCCTCAGCAGCGCCCGCTGGCGCTCGGACGGCGTCGCGTCCCGCCAGGTCTCGAACGCCGTCGCCGCCGCCCTCATCGCCTTGTCGACGTCGTCGGAGCCGGAGATCGCAGCGGTGGCGAACTCCTCCTCGTTCACGGGGTTGATCAGCGTCGAGGTCCTGCCGTCGGCGGCCGCCACGAACTCCCCGTCGATGAGGTTGCGTAGTGTCCGGGTGGTCATGAGGCCCCCTGCTCATGTCGGCATTGGTCGGACCGATCCACGGGTCAAACTAGCTGCTGGCCGTGGATATTGCTAGTACGGCGGAGCTTGACGACGTATTTCGTCGTGGAAGGCGGCCTCGGGCTACGCCCGGGTGCAAGGTTCCGCTCACCCTCCAACTCACGCCTGGATAGATTGTGGGCTTCGCCACGACCCGAAGGAGCTCGCGTGCAGAGACCCACCCAGGCAGCCATCGGCCCCCTCGAGCTGTTCGCGATCGACGGGCTGCTGAGCGACGAGGAGCGCGCCATCCAGGAGACGGTACGCCGCTTCTGCGACGACCGGATCCGCCCGCACGTCGCCGCCTGGTTCGAAGATGGCGCCATACCTACGCGGGACCTCGCCAAGGAGCTCGGCGCACTGGGGCTGCTGGGGATGCACCTCGACGGCTACGGCTGCGCTGGGACGAGCGCGACGGCGTACGGCCTCGCCTGTCTCGAGCTGGAGGCAGGCGACTCCGGGATCCGCAGTCTGGTGTCCGTGCAGGGATCCCTGGCGATGTTTGCCCTGCACTCCTTAGGGAGCGAGGAGCAACGAACGGAGTGGTTGCCTCGGATGGCGACCGGCGGGGCCATCGGCTGCTTCGGTCTGACCGAGGCGGATTTCGGCTCCGATCCCGCAGGAATGCGCACCCGGGCGGTCCGCGACGGGAGCGACTGGGTCCTCGACGGCACGAAGATGTGGATCACGAACGGCGCCATCGCCGATGTCGCCGTCGTCTGGGCACGCACCGACGACGGGATCCGCGGCTTCGTCGTGCCGACCGACACCGCCGGCTTCTCGGCGCCCGAGATCAGGCACAAGCTGTCCCTGCGCGCGTCGGTGACGAGCGAGCTCGTGCTCTCCTCCGTCCGGCTGCCGGAATCGGCGATGCTGCCCGCGGCCCGCGGGCTCGGCGGGCCGCTGTCCTGCCTGAGCGAGGCCCGCTTCGGGATCGTCTTCGGAGCGCTGGGAGCGGCGCGGGAGTGCCTCGAGACCGCTCTGGACTACGCCCGGACCCGCCGGGTGTTCGACAAGCCGCTGGGCGGGTACCAGCTCACGCAGCAGAAGCTGGCCGACATGACCCTCGAGCTGGGGAAGGCGATGCTGTTGGCACTGCATCTCGGCCGGCTCAAGGACGCCGGCTCCATCAGCAGCCAGCAGGTGAGCCTCGGCAAGCTCAACAGCGTGCGCACCGCGCTGGCCATCGCCCGCGAGTGCCGGACGATCCTCGGTGCCAACGGCATCACCCTCGAGTACCCGGTGATGCGGCACGCCAACAACCTGGAGTCGGTGCTCACGTACGAGGGCACGTCCGAGGTTCATCAGCTCGTCATCGGTCAGGCCCTGACCGGCGAGTCCGCCTTCCGCTGAGCACGAGTCCCCGGAGCCGACCACCTCGGTCCAGCGCCCCCTCAAGGGCTCGGGAGAGACCTGGTCGGACATGCCACCTTCCGTACCGGGCTGCAGGAGCTCGACCCAGAGGCGCAGCGGTCCCTCGACGCCGCCGATGCAGGCCTTGGGGATCATGTTGGGATCCGGCTGCGGGCGCCGGTGGCCTCGACGACCGGGACGTCCGGGCAGCGCGTCGGCGCACCCCTCGGGGGTCAGAGGTTCACGCCGCCTGGCACGCGTCGGAACAGTGTTGGCAGGCATGGCCGAATCAGCTCTGCGGCTGGTAGATGGCCACGAAGATCACGCCGCCGTCCTTGCGGACCCCGTGAACGGACAGTCGCTCGACGCGCTCGCCACTGCCGCCTCCCGTCAGATCGCCAACCCCGTGCGGCACCAGGTTCGCACGGGTGATGCCGTTCCTGGTGACGGTGAACGGTCCGGGCAGGACACCGCGGCTGCCGCTGGACACCACCAGGTCACCCGGGTGCGGCACCGCGAGATCAACAGAAGCCTGGCCGTCGACTACCGACGCGAAACGCACTCCGACCAGCTCGAAAAGCCTGTCCTCCCAGATGCGCAGCCGAGGTAGCTCCACCCCGTGGCCGACGTCGTGCGGGGCATCGTTGGTGTACACCGCGAGTGCGAGCTGGAGGTGGCGCAACGCGGCGGCCTGCGCGGTGCGTCTCGCACCGTCCTGGACGAGGTTGCTGACCCGGATCGCGACGGCACTCGGGTGGCCAGGCACCAGACCGTAACCGGCCCAAGCTCGGGCATTCGCCGCCTTGGTGGAACCGAACGTCGTTCCGGTGTCTCCGAACGGCCACCTCTGTCCGTCCTGACCCGTCGTCTCCAGTATCCGGTGGCCGTTGACGAGAACCGCCAGGTGAAGGGGACCAGCCGCGGCCGCCAGCCGCGGCGGAATGCTGCCGGCCGCGACAGCCGTCAGCGCGATGTTCGACGTCGGAGGCACGAACGACAACGTGGCTGACATCGCGCCCGGCGCTGCTGCGGTGTGGGCAACCAACCGGTCAGTCGGCAGACCCTTGTAGAAGAGCACGCCGTGGTCTCGCACCGTGTCAAGCGCTCTCGGATCAGCGGGACGGGAAGTGGGGATTGTCGGGCTTGTCCTATCCAAGACCCCGGAAGCAAAGGTGACGGCACCCGCCACCACGACGAGTGACGCCACCGTGGCGCCCGCGAGGCGCCGCCGCCGGGAGACCCGGACCTTGTCCACAACGCCCGCCAGGCGCGCGTCTGGCCCGGAACCTGGGAACATGCCCTGTTCCTCGTCCGCCAGGTTCGACAGGGCACTCCTCAGCTCGTCGGTGTTCACCGCCTGCCTCCTTCTGAATCCTGGTGGAGCGCCGGGTCCACACGCAGCTTGGCTAGCGCCTTGCTGGCCTGGCTTTTCACTGTGCCGATTGTGCAGTCCATGGCCTCGGCAGTCTCCAGCTCACTGAGGTCTTCGAAGAACCGGAGTACCACGACGGCTCGTTGTCTCCGGGGCAGCCTGGCGAGTGCCTCTCTGAGGTCATCTCCCGCCGCGGCGTCACTGTCGTGATGAACTACCTCGGGTGGGCGGTCTGTGGGGGACTCGCCGTTCCACTTGCGCCGCCACCAGGTCGAGTAGGTGTTGACGAGGATCTTGCGCACGTAAGCCTCGTGACTGCGGTCTATCCGAGACCAGCGAGACCATGCCCTGGCTAGGGCTGTCTGCAGGAGATCCTCGGCCAGCTGCGCATCTCTAGTGAGCAGGAGCGAGGTGCGCAGCAGCGCCGGTGAGCGGTGCAGGACGAAGCTCTCGAACGAGTCGCCCCGCGTGGTCGGCCCGCTCTCCGCCAGGTCGTCCGGCTCGCGCAACACGGTCACAGTTTTCACCAATCCATGGGGTGCAGTGTCACTGTGACCATCTGGGCGGGCGCAAAGGTTGCCGCGGCTGCCCACCACCGCACGACTGACGCACTCCTCTGCGGATTTCGTCGTATTGTTTGCTCTGGAGGGGGCCATGTCGTCGCGATGTGCCGAAAGCCCGATGGATTCGCTTGCACTCGCGGCTAGCCATACGACAAACTTGCCCCATGACGATCGACACTTCGACGGAGCTCAACTCCGCAGCACTCCAGCAGTCTGCGCGCGAGCACCTGTGGATGCACTTCACCCGCATGTCGTCGTACGACACCGCGGACGTGCCGGTGATCGTGCGTGGAGAGGGCCCCTACATCTACGACGACAAGGGCAAGCGCTACCTCGACGCGCTCGCGGGCCTGTTCGTCAGCCAGCTCGGCCACGGGCGTACCGAGCTCGCGGAGGCAGCGGCCCGTCAGGCGCAGCAGCTCGCGTTCATGCCGCTGTGGTCCTACGCCCATCCCAACGCGATCGAGCTGGCCCAGCGCGTCGCGAGCTACGCCCCTGGCGACCTCAACCGGGTGTTCTTCACCACCGGTGGCGGTGAAGCCGTCGAGTCGGCGTGGAAGCTCGCCAAGCAGTACTTCAAGCTGATCGGCAAGCCCACCAAGCACAAGGTCATCTCGCGGACGATCGCCTACCACGGCACCACTCAGGGAGCACTCTCGATCACCGGGATCCCGGACCTCAAGGTGCCGTTCGAGCCCCTGGTGCCCAGCACGTTCCGGGTGGCGAACACAAACTTCTACCGCGCACCGCAGCACGGTGACGACCTGGAGGCGTTCGGCCGCTGGGCGGCCGACCAGATCGGCGTCGCCATCGAGCTGGAGGGACCCGAGACCGTCGCTGCCGTGTTCCTTGAGCCCGTGCAGAACTCCGGTGGCTGCTTCCCGCCGCCGCCCGGGTACTTCGACCGGGTGCGGGAGATCTGCGACGAGCACGACGTGCTGCTCGTCAGCGACGAGGTGATCTGTGCCTTCGGCAGGCTCGGGCACATGTTCGGCGCCGAGCGCTACGGCTACCAGCCCGACATCATCACCTGCGCCAAGGGCATCACGTCCGGCTACTCGCCGCTCGGCGCCATGATCGCGACGGACCGGCTGTTCGAGCCCTTCAGCAAGGGCATGACGACCTTCTACCACGGCTACACGTTCGGTGGGCATCCCGTCTCGACGGCGGTCGCGATGGCGAACCTCGACATCTTCGAGCGGGAGGGCATCAACCAGCACGTCCTGGACACCCAGGACGCGTTCCGGTCCACCCTCGAGAAGCTGCAGGACCTGCCGATCGTGGGGGACGTCCGGGGGGACGGGTTCTTCTACGGCATCGAGCTCGTCAAGGACAAGAGCATCAAGGAGACGTTCAACGACGAGGAGTCCGAGCGCCTGCTCCGGGGCTTCTTGTCGAAGGCGCTCTACAACGCAGGTCTCTACTGCCGCGCCGACGACCGGGGCGACCCCGTCGTCCAGCTCTCTCCGCCCCTCATCTGCGACCAGGAGCACTTCGACGAGATGGAGCAGATCCTGCGGGCCGTGCTGACCGAGGCCGGCACGCTCGTCTGATGCCCGACGTGCCAGCGCGCTCCGAGCTGCTCCACCCCCACATCGACGACGTCTCCAAGGCCATCATCGAGCAGCTCCAGCGCGACGGCCGGATGCCGTACGCCTCGATCGGCAAGGCCGTGGGACTCTCGGAGGCCGCGGTGCGCCAACGCGTGCAGCGCCTGCTGGCCAACGGGGTCATGCAGATCGTGGCCGTCACGAACCCGCTCCAGCTCGGCTTCGCCCGCCAAGCCATGATCGGGGTCCACGCCGAAGGGCCGATCGAGCCGATCGCCGACCAGCTGGCGGAGATGCCCGAGGCCGACTACGTGATCGTCACCGCGGGGTCGTTCGACCTGATCGTCGAGGTGGTGTGCGAGAGCGACGACCACCTGCTCGAGCTCCTCTCCAGCCGGATCCGCGCGATCAGCGGTGTCTCCTCGACGGAGACGTTCGTCTACCTCAAGCTGCACAAGCAGACCTACTCGTGGGGCGTGCGGTGACGGTCGAGTCCCTCTCGCTGTGGCACGAGACGTCTGGCGACGACCTCACTCCGCGCCCCGGCCTGCCCTCCTCCATCGACTGCGACGTAGCGATCGTCGGCGCGGGGTTCACCGGGCTGTGGACCGCCTACTACCTGCTCCGCGCCGACCCCACCCTCCGGGTCGTGGTCCTCGAGAGCCAGACCGCCGGCTTCGGCGCGTCCGGCCGCAACGGAGGCTGGGTCTCGGCGCTGTTCCCCGCGGGTACCGCGAAGCTCGCCGGGCTCCCGGGATCGTCGTCGGACGCTGCCCGGCGACTTTCCAAGGCCATGCGCGCGACCATCGACGAGATCGCCGCAGTGACTGAGCGGGAAGGCATCGACTGCCACTTCCACAAGGGCGGGACGATCAGCTTCGCGCGGAGCAGGAGCCAGCTGACGCGCGCTCGCCACGAGGTCGCCAGCGCACACGCCGAGGGCCTCACGGAGCAGGACGTTCGCCTGCTGACGCGGGAGGAGGCCACCTCCTGCGCACGAGCGTCCGCCGTACTCGGCGCGACGTACACGCCGCACTGCGCTCGGATCCATCCGGCTCGGCTGGCACGGGGTCTGGCCCGGGTCGTCGAGCGGCTCGGGGGCGTCATCTACGAGCAGACGACCGTCGAGTCGATAGCGCCCAGCCTGGCCACGACGGATCGCGGGCAGGTGCGCGCGACGGCCGTCATCCGCGCAACCGAGGGCTTCACTCCCGCCCTGAACGGCATGCGTCGTGCCGTCGCGCCGGTCTACTCGCTCATCGTCGCAACAGAGCCACTGTCGCAGGGCCGGTGGGACGAGATCGGCCTTGCCGACAGCCCGACGTTCACCGACCACCGCCATCTGATCATCTACGGCCAGCGAACCGCCGACGGGCGACTCGTCTTCGGCGGCCGCGGAGCGCCGTACCACTTCAGGTCGACCGTCAGGCCGGAGTTCGACTCGGAGGAGCGGGTGTTCGCAGACCTGCGGCGGACGCTGGTCGAGATGTTCCCCGCCCTCGAGGGCTCGGCGTTCACGCACTCCTGGGGCGGCCCGCTCGGGATCGCGCGCGACTGGATGGCCTCGGTGGGGTACGACGGAGGAACCGGAATCGGCTGGGCCGGCGGCTACGTCGGGGACGGCGTGAGCACCACGAACCTCGCCGGGCGGACGCTCGCGGACCTGGTCACCGGTCAGGAGTCCGACCTGACGACGCTCCCGTGGGTGAACCACCGGTCACGACAGTGGGAGCCGGAGCCTCTCCGCTGGCTCGGCATCAACGCGGGGCTGCGCGCGATGACCGTGGCGGACGCGGAGGAGTCGCTGACGCGGCGCCAGAGCGTCGTCGCCGCAGCGCTCGCTCCACTGCTGGGCGGGCACTAGCGCGCCCTGGCCTGGCGCCTCGGGGAGCGGCGGGGCACCTTGGGGTCCCGCACTGCCCTCGCGAAAAGCGCTTGCGCCCAGCGGGCCGGGTAGCCCAGCATGAGACTGCCACCCCCACCGCGCCGGTGGCCACCGAGCAGCGACCAGTGAAGGAGGCGTCGAGATGTCAACCGCTGTCAGCGGGACTTTTTCCGTCCCTTCGTTCCCGAGGTCGCTCGCAGGCCGACTCGCTTCGTAGCCCCGCCGCCGAGTGCCCTCATCTCGCCCGAGGAGCACTCACCATGCACGACCGCACTATCGCGGACCTGTCCGGGACCGACTTCTCCTACCTCCCGCAGTCTGAGCTCGACGACTCCCAGCGCTGGTCGACCTGGTCGTCGATCGAGAAGAGCGCCCACGGCCCGCTTCCGCGCCCCGCGTGGGTCGTCACCGACGACGGAGCCATCGACACCGACCTCGGCGTCCTCAAGACCGGCAAGGAGGCGGACGTCCACCTGGTCGAGCGTGCGGTTCCCGGTGGCGCCGCGTCACTGCTCGCAGCGAAGCGCTACCGCAGCACCGACCACCGCACCTTCCACCGCGACGCCGGGTACGTCGAGGGCCGGCGCGTGCGCCGCAGCCGCGACCAACGCGCGCTGGCGAAGGGGACCTCGTTCGGCCGCGAGGTGGCTGCCGGCCAGTGGGCGCACCACGAGTTCGCGGCGCTGTCGGCCCTGTGGTCCCGGGGAGTGCCGGTGCCGTACCCCGTGCAGATCGACGGCACGGAGATCCTGATGGAGCTCGTCGACGTGGACGGGTCCCCGGCTCCGCGGCTGGCACAGGTCCGGCCCGACCCCGACCTCCTCGCCGCGTACTACGACCAGCTGCGGGACGCGATGTCCGTCCTGGCCCGGATGCATCTGGCACATGGCGACCTGTCGCCGTACAACATCCTCGCCCAAGGCGAGCGGGTCGTTCTGATCGACCTTCCGCAGGTGATCGACATCGTCGCCAACCCCAACGGCGTCGACTTCCTGCTGCGCGACTGCCGCAACGTCTGCCAGTGGTTCGTGTCCCGCGGTCTCGACGTGGACGCCGACGAGCTGCTGTCCGAGCTGCTCGCCCAGGCCTGGTGAGCGCTTGCGCAGAGATCCGACCGTGAGGCTGCCAGAGCAGTCTCGCCGTCGGATCTTTGCGCAGGATGAACACGATCGTCGGTAGGGTCGGCGGCATGCGAGCCCTACCCACGAGCCGAGGGCGCTTGCGGGTGGGCACCGGCGCCTCCGTCGACGTCGAGACGCTCGAGGAGTTCGACGCTCTGGTGGCGGCCGGTGCCTCGCAGATGCGGGGATGGCGCATCCAGGACGTGGACCTGCGCGAGCGGACCGCGCAGCTGACGGCGTTGCGACCCGGTGGTGCTGTGCTGCTTGGGTGCGACGTGAGCGCGGTGGCGGAGGAGCACCTGCGCACCGGGGGCGCGCTGCTGTTCCCCGACCTGCCACGGCTGCCGTTCGACCCCTACCGCCCGGGTCTCTACACGCCGCAGGAGCTGTACGCGGGTCCCGGCGCCACGCCGTACGACGAGACGCCGGACGCGCTGATCTACGCCTGGTCCCGACAGCACGCAACCGACGCTGAGCACCGGATGGCGGCGGCGCTGCACGACTACGCGATCGACGAGGCGCTGGACGAGGAGCTCGGCGACGCGGGCGCGGTCGGCATCATGGGCGGCCACGACATCGACCGAGACGCTCATGACTTCGGGCAGGCGGCGCTGACCGGGCACCGGCTTGCCCGGGCAGGCCTGCGCGTCGTCACCGGCGGCGGGCCGGGGGCGATGGAGGCCGCGAACCTCGGCGCCTACCTCTGCCCGTACGACGAGGGGGTCGTCGATGACGCTGTCGAGATGCTGGCGGCCCAGCCGTCATTCCACCCATCGGTGACCGCCTGGGTGACGGCGGCCTTCGCGGTGCGCCAGGCGTGGCCGGACGGCGGAACCTCGATCGGGATTCCCACGTGGTTCTACGGTCACGAGCCGCCCAACGCATTCGCCTCGTCCATCGCGAAGTACTTCCAGAACTCGCTGCGCGAGGACACCCTGCTCCGGCGCTGCAACGCGGGCATCGTCTTCCTGCCCGGCGCCGCCGGAACGGTCCAGGAGGTCTTCCAGGACGCCTGCGAGAACTACTACGCGGACGAGGCCACTCTCACGCCGATGGTGCTCGTCGGTGCGGACTACTGGACGCGGGAGGTGCCGGCCTGGCCACTGCTCAGCCGGCTCGCGGCCAGCCGACCCATGGCGCGCGCCGTGCACCTCGTCGACACCGTCGACGATGCCGTGGCTCTCGTCACGTCGTAGCGGAAGCACCGGGTGGAGCCTGTTCCAGTGCCTCGGCACGGGCCCGCGCCGCCACCGCGATGTTGCGCTGCATGCCGCCGAAGACGATGCCGTGGAACGGCGAGATCCCCCACCAGTACAGCTGGCCGGGGAGCCCCCGGGGGTGGAAGAGCGCGCGCTGCCGGAACACGGTCCGCCCGTCGTCGTCGGTGTCGCTGGACAGCTCCAGCCAGGCAGAGCCGGGCAGCCGCATCTCGGCCCGCAGCCGCAGCAGCCGGGGAGCCTCCCGCTCCTCCACCCGCCACCAGTCCAGGACGTCACCCACCGACAGATGAACGGGGTCGCGACGTCCGCGCCGCAGCCCGGGCCCGCCCACGAGCTTGTCGATGACGCCGCGGGCCCACCAGCCGAGCGCCCAGGAGTACCAGCCGGTCTCCCCACCGATGCCCTCGATGACGTCCCAGAGGGCCTCCGGACTTGCCTGTACGACGCGCTCGCGGTCGTCGACGAACAGCGACCCGCCCGACCAGTCGGGGTCGCTCGGGAACGGGTCGCTCGGCGCGCCCGGTGTCGCGGCGGACGTCCAGGAGGTCGACACGTCGACGTCGCGGATCCTCGCCAGCGCCAGCTCCACGGCTCGGTCGAAACCGGTGAGCCCCTCCGCGGGCACCGCGACGTACTCGTCGATGTCGCGCTCCTTGCACACGACCTCGTGGATCAGGCTGTCGACCAGCGGCCTGGCGATGCTGTTGGGCACCGGGGTGACGAGGCCGACCCAGTGGCTCGACAGTGACGGCGTCAGCAGCGGCAGCGTCGTGATCCGACGCCTGGGCAGCCCGGCGACGAGGGCGTAGCGCTGCATCATCTCGCGGTAGGTGAACACGTCGGGACCACCGATGTCGAACGCCCGGCTCACCGTCGCCGGCAGGTGCGCCGAGCCGACGAGGTAGCGCAGCACGTCCCGCACGGCGATGGGCTGGATCCTGTTGTCCAGCCACTTGGGTGTCACCATCACCGGAAGCCGCTCGGTGAGGTACCGCAGCATCTCGAAGGACGCGGATCCGCTGCCGAGGATCACCGCCGCCCGCAGCACCGTCGTCGGGACGCCGCTGGCCATCAGGATGTCCCCGACCTCCTTGCGCGAGCTGAGATGCGGCGAGAGCTCCTCGCCATCGGGGAAGAGCCCGCCGAGATAGACGATCCTCCCCAGCTCCGCCTCGGCGGCAGCGCGCGCGAAGCTCTTCGCGGTTCCCCGGTCGCGGTCCCCGAAACGCGTGCCGGTCCCGAGTGCGTGGATGAGGTAGTAGGCGACGTCGACGTCGGCGAGGGCCGTCCGCAGGTCGTCGTCGTCGTCCGCGTCACCGGCGACGACCTCGACGCGGTCCCGCCACGGCCTGTCGTGCAGGCGTTCGGGGTGCCGTGCGAGGGCGCGGACGCGGAAGCCGGCGTCCAGCAGCGCCGGGATCAGGCGGCCTCCGATGTAGCCGGTGGACCCGGTGACGAGAGCCAGCTGCCCGTCTCCGGCGCTCTGCGACGTCATGGCCTCGAGTCTCGCAGCCGCCGGCTCGAGATCCCGGCACGGAGGTGGTCTTCGGGCTCCTCCGCGCGCGCGGTGGCCAGCGACTCCAGCACGCTCGCCACCCCGTCCTCGTCGTTGGCCGGGCAGACCTCCGACGCGACCCGGCGGACGTCCGGATGGGCGTTGGCGACGGCGTACGACGTTCCTGCCCACCTCAGCATCGCCAGGTCGTTGGGCATGTCGCCGAAGGCGACGACGGCGTGGGGGTCGATGCCCCACTCGTCGCACCACTCCGCGAGCACGGCGGCCTTGGTGACGCCCGGAGCGCTCATCTCGGCGAGGCCTTCCGAGCCCGAGAAGGCGACGACCGCCCGCTCCCCGACGACCGAGACGACCGTCGCGAGGAAGTCTGCGTCGTCGAGTGCCGGTGCGCGCGCCAGCAGCTTGCCCGGTAGGTGGGTGGCGAGCAGCTCGGCGATGTCGGCGACCGGGGCTCCCTCGGGTGGGGTGTACATGTCGACGTACGTCGGCTCCATGCCGAACCCGACCCGCGTCTCCACCGCGAACGAGATCTCGGGAACCGCCCGGCGCAGCAGAGCGACGACCTCGGTGACGGTCTCGCGCGACATCGTCCGCTCGGCCAGCACGGCACGATGGACGACGTCGTAGCTGAACGCGCCGTTGGAGCAGATGGCGACGCCGCGCTCACCCACGACGGGGAGGAGGTCGTGCATCCACCGCGGCGGCCGGGCGGTGGCGACGACGACCCTCAGGCCCGCTCTCTGAACCGCGGCGACGGCACGTGCCGTTCGCTCCGAGACCGTCCCGTCGCTGCGCAGCAGCGTCCCGTCCAGATCCGTCGCCACGAGCAGAGGCGCGCCGCTCACCGTGCCGAGGCCGCGAGCTGGCCGCACGCTCCGTCGATGTCACGGCCTCGGGTGTCGCGGACGGTCGTCGGAATCCCCAAGCGCAGCAGGCGTCGGACGAACTGCTGCTCGTCCTCAGGCCGGGACGCCGTCCACCTCGAGCCGGGCGTCGGGTTGAGCGGAATGAGGTTGACGTGCACCCATCCCCAGTCGCCGTACGACCGCAGCAGCTCGCCCAGGAGGTCGGCCCGCCAGCCCTGGTCGTTGATGTCCTTGATCATGGCGTACTCGATGGACACCCGCCGGCGCGTGACCCGCGCGTAGTCCCAGGCCGCCTCGACGGCCTCGGCGACGGTCCAGCGCGTGTTGATCGGCACGAGCTCGTTGCGCAGCTCGTCGTCGGGAGCGTGCAGGGACAACGCCAGCGTGACGGGGACACCCTCGGTCACCAGCTGGCGCATCCGCGGAACGAGCCCAACGGTCGAGACAGTCACCCCGCGCGCGGACATGCCCAGCCCTTCGGGGGTCGGGTCCGTCATGCGCCGTACGGCGTCGACGACCGCGCGGTAGTTCGCGAGGGGCTCCCCCATGCCCATGAACACGACGTTGGAGAGTCGTCCCACGCCACCG
>JBBSIF010000017.1:0-32499 GCA_038232255.1 Propionibacteriales bacterium | reverse complement strand
TCACCGGGGGAGCCGAGATAGAGCGCGGCGCGGTCGAAGCGCAGGCAGGCATGCGGTCGGGTCGCCAGATCGACGACCTCCCAGGTGCGCGGCACCTCGAGCCGTAGGCCATGGAACGACACCGTCCGCGACGCCTCGACCCTCCCGGTCGCTCCACCTCTGTCCGCCTCGGCTGCGGAGGCGGCAGCGACGAGGACGAGCACTCCCGCGGTGACCAGGCACGGCCCGCGCCATGCTCGAAGCGTCCCCCGGTGACGTACGGTCGATCTCGACATGCGGGTCCTCCGGTCGGGCAGACTCCTGGTGCCTGTGGTGCAGTTGTGACTCAGGCTAGTCCCTTCTGCGACAAAGGAACATGTTCGGTGTCAGCTGCGCGCTCTTCCCGCTACAGTCCTGAGGCCTTGCTGCTCGACGAATACGACCCGAGGATGACGGAATGGAGCGGATCAACAAGCGCCTGGCGAGCTGGGCGTCGACCCTCGAGGCCAGCACCCGTGCGCAGGCGGAGACGACGGCCCAGCTGCCGTTCGTCTACCCGCATCTGGCCCTGATGCCGGACGCCCACCTGGGCAAGGGCGCCACCGTCGGCAGCGTCATCCCCACGCTGGGAGCCGTCATCCCGGCAGCGGTCGGCGTCGACATCGGCTGCGGGATGATCGCGGTCCGCACGCAGCTGGACGCCTCCGGCCTCCCCCGCACCCGCCGCCCCCTCCGGGAGGCGATCGAGCACGCGGTTCCGTCGTCCATGGGCAAGGTGAACTCAGCCGTGTCGCGACCTCACACGAGCGCCCGCATCCGCGAGCTCGACGACGCTGCGGTCGCCGCGGGCTTCGAGCCGGAGCGGTACGCCGCGAACTGGCGCCTCCAGCTCGGCAGCCTGGGCTCGGGCAACCACTTCATCGAGGTGAGCCTTGACGAAGCGGACGCGGTCTGGCTGTTCCTGCACTCGGGCTCTCGAGGCGTCGGCAACCAGATCGCGATGCACCACATCAAGGTGGCGCAGGATCTCTGCCGGAGGTGGTGGATCGCGCTACCCGACCCCGACCTCGCCTACCTGGTCGAGGGGACGTCAGAGTTCGAGGCGTATGTCAACGAGCTGCGTTGGGCTCAGCTCTTCGCCCTGCTCAACCGGGAGGAGATGATGGACCGGGCGATCGCATGCTTCGAGGACTGGACGGGCGACGCTTTCGAACGCCGTGAGCAGATCAACTGCCACCACAACTACACGGTGCAGGAGAGGCACTTCGGCAAGGACGTCTGGCTCTCCCGCAAAGGCGCCATCAACGCGGGCGTCGGAGTGCCTGGGCTGATCCCCGGCTCCATGGGCACCCGCTCGTACGTCGTCGCCGGCAAAGGGAACGCGATGGCGCTCAACTCCTCCCCGCACGGCGCGGGGCGGGAGTTGAGCCGGACCCGGGCGCGCAAGACGTTCACCCAGGCAGACCTCCGCGCGGCCATGGGTGACATCGAGTACCGGGACACGGGGGCCTTCATCGACGAGATCCCAGCCGCCTACAAGGACATCGACGTGGTGATGCGGGACGCAGCCGATCTGGTGGAGGTGCGGCACGTCCTCCGCCAGATCGTCAACGTGAAGGGCGACTAGCGCGACGCCGTCGCCCGGCGGCCCTACTCGGCCGGTCCCGCCGTCAGTGTGACCGTGGCGGTGTGAGAGCCGCCCCGGGTGTCCGTCCACGTCAAGGAGATGGACTGGTCGGGCTTGTAGTGCGACAGGACGGTCTTCAGCTGGCTGCCCGAGGTGATCGCCGTGCCGTCGACCCGGGTGATCGTGTCACCGCTGATGAGTCCAGCCTTCGCTGCCGGCGTCTTCGGCAACGCGCCGGAGATGACGGCCCCGCCGTTGCTGTACGACGCACCGGGCTGGAACTGCACTCCGAGGAAGGCGGGTGAGCCGATGCTGATGTTCCCGCCTGCGTCGCCGTTCTGGATCTTCGAGGCGATCGAGAGAGCGCGGGCGATGGGGATCGCGAAGCCGGTGGACTGTGCAGGCGAGGCCGACGCTGCCGTGTCCATGCCGATGACCTGGTGGCCGGCGTCGTACAGCGGACCGCCGGAGTCCCCGGAGATGACCTGCGCGTCCACCTGGATCATCCCGGTGAGCCGCTCCCCTTCAGTGCTGCCCTCGCTTCGCGTCGTGATTGAGCGGTTGAGACCGGTGATGGTGCCCTTCGCCGCACTGGGGACGCCGCCGGCGCCCATGGCGTTCCCCACGGCGACCACAGGGTCGCCGACGGAGACCGCTCCGGTGTCGGGTGTGATCGGCGTCAGCCCGGAGGCGTTGGTCAGCTGCAGCACCGCCACGTCGTCGACCTTGTCGGTCCCGACGACGGTGGCGACGTACTTGTCACCCGTCGACACGACGGTCACCTTGATTTTGGTTGCGCCCTCGACCACGTGGTTGTTCGTGAGGATCTCGCCGGTCGAGCTGAGGATCATGCCCGTGCCTGCGGCTTTCGCGCCCTCGTACTTGAGGCGCGTGTTGATGTCGACGACGCCGACCTGCTGGCTCGGCGTGGCCTGACCGGGCACCGTGATCGAGGACGGCCGTCCGCCGCGGCGATGGTGCGGCGACTGGCTCTGCTTGCCCCCGTCCGACGGCCCCGTGGACGGGGGGTTCGCGGAGGGCTGACCGGCTCCGCCCTGCTGCGACGGGCTGCTGCCGCCGGCTGCGATGCCTGCGGCGGAGGACGAGCCGTCCGCGTGGGCATACCCGAACGCCACGCCGCCTGCGGCGGAGCCTGCAGCGAGCACGAAAGCGGCGGCAGCGCCGAGCGCCTTCGTGCGCGTCGACACGGGTCTGCGGCTGCCTCCTGACCCGGCGGCCTGCACGGGAGAAAGCGCAGCGCCGCCGTACCGGGTCGGGGCAGTGTCCTGACCGGTCCACTGCCAGGGCTGACCTTGGCGGTTCGGTTCGCTGGGGTGGACGTCCCCTGGGCTGTTCGTCATCTGGCGCTCCTGGATTCTTGCCACTGCGGCTTGCTTCCCAGCCAACCTCTCGACCCCATGAGTTTGCTGTGCGCTTGCCCAGGAATGGCCGAGACTTTGGGGAGCTGGTCCGCGCCGTGGAGCCGCTGCGGACCGCCGGCACGCCGAGGCATTGCTGGCCGACGGCCAGCGTCGTCGCTGGCAGCCTGCGTGAACTCACGATGGCGTATGATTTCTTTCCTTACTGGAATTGTTGGAAAGAAGTTCATGACGCCTAGCTCACACGTCCGCAGCTGGCTGCTCCGCGCCACCACGGTGCTGTCGGGCGTCGCGCTCTGCGTCCTGGTCCTGGCAGCGACCCCGGCACAAGCTGCCGGAAGCCGGTACGCCGTCACGATCACTCCGCCGGCGAGCAGCCCGAAGGTCGGCGTCTCCTTCGCGATCACGGGCTCGGTCACCCCGGCCGTAGCCGGGGCGGTCGTCCAGCTGCAGCGCTTCACTGCCGGCGCCTTCCAGACAGTGGCGACGACAAGACTCGGCTCCTCGTCGGGCTACCGGTTCGTCCAGACCGGCCAGAGCGTCGGCGCAGTTCTCTACCGGGTTGCCAAGCCGGCGGGCGGCAACGTCCAAGCGGGACTCAGCCCGCAGCGGCGGGTGTTCGTGACCGGAGACACCCTGCGCTCCGGACAGGTGATGCACGCCGGCGACGCGCTCGTCTCCGCAGAGGGCTCCTACCGGCTGATGATGCAGGCGAACGGGAACCTCTCAATCCTGCTCGCCACGACCGGCAGGCTCATCTGGTCGATGCAGACCAGCGGCCACCCCGGCGCCTGGGCGGTCCTGCAGCCCGACGGCAACCTCGTGGTCCACGCCGCCGACGGTTCGGTGCTGAAGACCACCGGAACCGGCGGACACGCCAAAGGCAGCTACGCCCTGCGCATCCGCCGGGACTCGAACCTGGTCATCCTGACCCCCGACGGCGGCCTCGTCTGGAGCAGCTACACCACCAACCCCAAGCTCGGCCCCTCGGAAGTGCTGCACGCCGGGCAGTTCCTGCGCTCAGCGGATCGTCGCTACCAGGTCCTCATGCGAGGCGACGGAAACCTGGTGCTCTACGACACCTACGACAGGTCGATCGACTGGGCGTCCAACACGGCGGCCGCCGGCTCGACCCTGGTCATGCAACCGGACGGCACGATGCAACTCGTCGGGGCGTTCGGTCGCGTCGTGTGGTCATCGGGGACCGCCGGGTATCCAGGTGCCGCGGCAATCCTTCAGACCGACGGGAACTTCGTCATCTACCAGAACGGAGTCGCCCGGTGGGCGTCCACGGGCGTCGGCGGCGTGCTGGGCGACGACTACCCGGCCGATCTCCGAAGCGCGCCGCGGGACTCGCTCATCGACCCGTGGCGGTTCTACAACCGCGAGTGCACGAGCTTCGTCGCCTGGCGGATGAACAGCGCCAACCACGTCGCCTTCTCCAACTTCATGTCGGGTGGCCGGTTCGGGAACGCCGGCACCTGGGACGACAACGCCCGCGCGCTGGGGTACGTCGTCAACTCGGTCCCGGCGCGTGGCGCCATCGCGGAGTCTGACCGGGAGGGAAGCGGGGGACACGTGGCCTGGGTCGCCGCCGTCGGCAACGGCACGGTGACCATCGAGGACTACAACTACAGCGCACCGGGCGGCTACGGCACCCGGACCGTGCCCACGACGACCTACGTCTACATCCACATCGAGGACATGTAGCCGCGACGTACCGGCCGGCGCTCGGTCAGCCGGCAGGTCGACGGCGTACGACGGCAGGCAGCAGGCTCGAGCCGGCAGGGGCGCCCGCCAGGGTCTCCGGCATCCGCAGGGCCACGACCATCGCCGCGAACACCACCACGGCGCACGCGACGAACGCGGCGCCGAACGAGACGTGGTCAGCGAGCCATCCAGCGGCGAGCGGCCCGGTGATGATGCCCGCGTCGGAGGCCATCTGGAAGACGGCGACCACCTTGCCGCCGCGACCGCGCATGATGTCCCCGACCACCGCGCCGGGCGCCGTGCCCACGAAGGCCCCGCCGACTCCGAGCGCCGTCATGGCGACAAGGAACAGGGCCAGCACGTGCGCGACGGCGAGGGTCGCCAGCGCCGCGCCGGCCACGAGGCAGCCGATCACCATCGCGGGGCGCCGACCGGTCCGGTCGACGAAGCGGCCGGCGAACACCAGGCAGGTCACCTGAGCCAGCGACGTGCAGAGGAAGCCGATCCCGATCCACACCACGCTGGCGTGCAGGCCCTCGGTGACGAACAGCGGGATGAGGCTCATCCGGACGCCGAAGAACGCCCATCCGATCGCGAAGTTCACGGCGATGGCAGCCCGGTACGACGGATGCGCCCACGCCTCCCGAAGGAGCGTCGCCGGCTCGTCGACGGGGGGAACGGCGTCGACGGCGGGGACGGCGTCGACGGCCGGAGCCTGACCGCCGCCGGTAGGGTCCTCTGCCGCCGCTGCGACGTCCAGGGGCGGCGAGGTCGCCGTACCGGCCACCCTCGGACGCGCACTGGACAGGAACATCGTCGCGATCGTCCCGGCGCCGAGCAGCGAGACTGCGTAGACGTAGAACGGCAGGCGGAGCGAGTAGCTCGTGAGGAACCCTCCGGCGAGCGGCCCCAGCAAGCCGCCGATCAGGAACCCGGACTGGAAGAGACCCGTCGCCCGCCCTCGGCTTCCCGACCCGACGACCCTGAACAGCAGGGCGGTGGCCGACACGGTGAACATCGCCGACCCGACGCCGCCGAGCCCGCGCAGGATCAGCAGCTGCTCATAGCTCTGCGACAAGCCGGCGAGCCCGGTGGAGACCCCCACGATCGCGATCCCGGTCGCCAAGATGATGCGCTCGCCGAAGGCGTCGACGAGGCGTCCGCCGCCGAGCGCCGAGACGAAACGCATGAGAGCGAAAGCTGAGATGACGGCGCCCGCGGCCGTCTTGCCCACGCCGAAGGAGCGCGCGAACTCCGGGATCGCGGGGGCGACGACGCCGAAGCCCACCGCGACGGCCACGGCGACGGCGACGAGGACGGCGACCTCCCGCGGGAGGTCCGTGAAGGGGCTCTTCACCAGTCGTCAGCCCGCCAGGACCAGGAGCATGACGCTCGGTTCGGCCGGGGCGCGTCAGGTCGCACTGACGAAGATGTGGCCGGCCGTCTCCGCATCGATGGTGACGGGGTCGCTGCCGGCCTCGAGGATCAGCTCATCCTCCGAGCGCCTGGTCACCGTCACCAGCCGGCCCGGCACCACGTCGGCTCGGTAGAACAGCGCCATCAGGTCCTCGCGTGTCTGCAGCGGCTCACCGATCCTCGCTACCCGAAGCTTCGTCTCGGCGCCCGTCGCCATCTCGTCCATCCGCCGAAATCCGGCCAGGGATCCCTCCTCGTGGGCGCTGCCCTCCCCGAGCTCCTCCAGCCCCGGAATGGGGTTGCCATACGGCGACTGGATCGGATGGTCGAGGATCTCGACCAGCCGTCTCTCGACCGTCTCCGACATCACGTGCTCCCAGCGGCACGCCTCCGTGTGCACCTGCTCCCACTCGAGCCCGATGACGTCCAGCAGCAGCCGTTCGGCGAGCCGGTGCTTGCGCATCACGCGCATCGCGCGCGTGCTGCCCTCCTGCGTCAGCTCGAGATGGCGGTCTCCCTCGACGGTGAGCAGGCCGTCGCGCTCCATCCGGGCAACGGTCTGGCTGACGGTCGGCCCGGACTGGTGGAGCCGCTCCGCGATCCTGGCACGCAGCGGCACGGTGCCCTCTTCCGTGAGCTCGAAGATGGTCTTGAGGTACATCTCCGTCGTGTCGATCAGATCAGTCACGCCGCCCCGTCCACCTGTCGCTGTCGTCCCGTCGCACCGGCCGCGGTCGCCCCTTGTGCCGCCTCGAGAGACGGCCGCACCTACCCGAGAGGCTACCGCGCAGATGGGAGAGGATGGCCGGATGTCCACCTCGGTGATGTGGTTCCGGCGCGACCTCCGCCTCGCCGACCATCCGGCGCTCGTGGCTGCAGCCGAGGCCGCGGATGACGTCGTGCCGCTGTTCGTCCTCGACCCGACACTGTGGGACCGGGCGGGCGTCCCCCGCCGGGCTTATCTCGTCGCCAGCCTCGCCTCCTTGTCCGAACGCGTCGGAGGGCTCGTCGTCCGGACCGGGGACCCCGTGGAGGTCGTTGCGGCGCTCGCGGCGGAGGTGGGCGCCGGGTCCGTGTTCGTCTCCGCGGACTTCAACCCGTACGGCGGGGAGCGGGACCGCCGGGTCGAGGCGGCCCTCGCCGAGGCCGGCGCCCTGCTGGTGCGCAGCGGGTCGCCGTACGCCGTCGACCCCGGACAGGTGCGCAACCAGCAGGACGCGGGCTACCAGGTGTTCACCCCCTTCAGCCGGGCGTGGCGCGAGCACGGCTGGGACCGGCCAGTTCCGGCGCCGGCCGGTCTTCGGTGGCGCCTCGACGTGCCGACCGAGGACCTGCCGGTGGTGGAGCGACCGGACGGCATGGCGCTGCCCGCCGCCGGCGAGCCCGCGGCTCTCGCTCGCTGGCGAGGCTGGGCAGCGGCCCACCTCGGGGACTACGCGACGGGCCGCGACCGGCCCGACCTCGACATCACGTCGCGGATGTCGGTCCATCTGAAGTGGGGGGAGATCCACCCGCGGACGATGCTCGCGGACGTCCAGGCGCGATGCGGGGACGTGCAGTCCCGGCAGCGGTACTCGGGTGAGCTGGCATGGCGGGAGTTCTACGCGGACGTGCTGGCACGACGGCCGGAGTCGGCCCGGGAGTACTTCCGTCCGGAGCTGGCGCGGATGAGGTACGAGGAGCCGGGTCCGAGGTTCGAGGCGTGGAAGGAGGGCCGCACCGGCTACCCCATCGTCGACGCCGGCATGCGTCAGCTCCGCTCCGAGGGGTGGATGCACAACCGGGTGCGGATGATCGTGGCCAGCTTCCTGGTCAAGGACCTGCACATCGAGTGGCAGCACGGCGCCCGCCACTTCATGCACTGGCTGGTGGACGCGGACCTCGCCTCCAACCAGCACAACTGGCAGTGGACGGCGGGCAGCGGCACCGACCCGGCGCCGTACTTCCGGGTGTTCAACCCCATCGACCAGGGCAAGAAGTTCGACCCGGACGGGCACTACATCCGCCGCCACGTGCCCGAGCTCCGCGACCTGCCGACGGACGAGCTGCACCGCCCGCACGACCCGATCGTCGACCACCAGACCGAGCGACGCGAGGCGCTCGCCCGCTACGAGGCCGTCCGGAACGAGTAGCCTCCTCTCGTCATGTCCGCGTCCGACTCCGCCTCGATAACCGTCGTACGCCGCTTCCGGGGACCGGCGCGCTCCGGGAACGGCGGCTACACGGCGGGGCGGCTCGCCACGACGCTCGACGGTCTCGCCGCCGGCCGGCCGGTCACGGTGACGCTGCGCAGACCGCCGCCGCTCGACGTCGAGATGGTGGTGGCGGACGGCGCCGAGCACAAGGCCGGGATCGAGCTGCGCCAGGGCGAGCATCTCGTCGCGACGGCGGCGGTGGGCTCCTTCGAGAGTGCCGCGGCGGCTCCGGTCGACGTCGAGGCGGCCAGAGCGGCTCGGTCGTCGTACCGCGGAGCGAGGGAGCACCCCTTCCCCGAGTGCTTCGTCTGCGGACCGGCGCGGGAGCGCGGAGACGGCCTACGGCTCGAGCCGGGCTCGACGGAGCCAGGTCGCACGGCATGCCTCTGGGTACCCGACCCGTCCCTGTCGTCCTCGGCGAACCCGACCATCGTCGCGTCGGCGTTCGGCTGGGCGGCGCTCGACTGCCCGGGTGGCTGGACGTCGGACATCGGCAGCCGTCCGTTGGTCCTCGGCAGGATGACGGCATCCTCGGAGCAGCCGAGGGTGGGACGCCCGCACGTCGTCGTCGGGCAGCTCGTGCGCGAGGAGGGCCGCAAGACGTTCACCGCGACGGCGTTGTACGACGAGGGCCGCCTGGTCGGCCGAGCGGAGCAGACGTGGATCGCCGTCGACCCGGCCTCCTTCCAGGGCCCGACGTGATTCGGCGACCGTGGTGGCGCGACGCCGTCTGCTACCAGGTCTACGTGCGGAGCTTCGCCGACGCTGACGGTGACGGGCTCGGGGACCTCGAGGGGATCCGCCAGCGACTCCCCTATCTCCGCACGCTCGGCGTGGACGCCGTGTGGTTGACCCCATTCTGCACGTCACCGCAGAACGACGGGGGCTACGACGTCGCCGACTACCGGCAGGTCGACCCGCGATACGGCACCCTCGCCTCCTTCGACGCCATGCTGGAGGCGGCGCACTCCCTTGGCCTCAAGGTCATCGTCGACCTGGTGCCCAACCACACGTCGTCGCAGCACCCATGGTTCCAGCAGGCCCTCGTCGCTGCTCCCGGCAGCCAAGCGCGCAGGCGCTATCTGTTCGCGAACGGACGAGGGCGCGCGGGCGCCACGCCGCCGAACAACTGGCGGTCGATGTTCGGCGGTCCGGCTTGGAGCCGGGCCGACGACGGGCAGTGGTACCTCCATCTGTTCGACTCGAGCCAGCCAGACCTCAACTGGCGCAACGAGGAGGTCGGCGACGAGTTCGAGTCCATCCTCCGCTTCTGGCTCGACCGTGGCGTCGACGGATTCCGGATCGACGTCGCTCATGGGCTCTTCAAGGAGCAGGGACTTCCCGACGGCAGGTTCAACCGTCACCGTGGGCCGTTCTGGAACCAGCCGGAGGTGCACGACGTCTACCGCCGGTGGCATCGCGTGCTCGCGGAGTACCCCGGTGACCGGATGGCGATCGGCGAGGCCTGGGTGGATACCGCCGAGGACATGGCGCGCTACGTCCGCCCTGACGAGCTGCAGCAGGTCTTCAACTTCGCGTGGCTGAAGGCACCGTGGTCGGCAGCCGCCTTCCGGCGGGTCATCGAGGACACCTACGACGCCGTGGACCGGGCGGGCGCCTCCCCGACCTGGGTGCTGTCCAACCACGACGTCGTGCGTGCTTCGACCCGCTATGGCGGCGGCGCCCTTGGTCTGGCGCGCGCGAAGGCCGCCACGTTGGCGATGCTGGCGCTCTCGGGGTCGGCGTACCTCTACCAGGGGGACGAGCTGGGTCTTCCGCAGGCCGACGTCTCCGCACGCGCCCGGCAGGACCCGATGTGGTTCCGCGGCGGCGGCATCGGCCGGGACGGCTGCCGCCTGCCGATGCCGTGGTCCGGGAGTCGGCGTCCGTACGGCTTCAGCCCCGACGGCACGGCCGAAAGCTGGCTCCCGCAGCCTCGAACGTGGGGGCGCCTCAGCGTTGCTGCCCAGGAGCGCGACGCAGGCTCGACCTTGCACTTCTTCCGGCGGGCGCTGGCCGTCCGCCGCGACGCGATCGGCGATCTGGCCCCCGAGGTCACGGTCACCACGCTTTCGCCCGGAGTGTTGGCGCTGGAGCGCGAGCCGGGGTTCGTCTGCGTGCTCAACTGCGGCAAGCGTCAGCGACGACTTCCGGCGTACGGCGACCTGCTGCTCGCGTCCGGCGAGGAGGCCGCCGTCCGGTCGGGCGTGCTCCCCGCGAACACCGCCGCCTGGTTCCAAACCTGACCATCCGAGACTTACCGCCCGACCATCCGAGACTTACCGCCCGACCATCCGAGGGTTACCGTCCGACGATCCGAGGGTTACCGTCCGACGATCCGAGGTCCGGCCTCACCACCGCGGGTGACCGGTCCCGAATCCCGCAGCCCTCGGGGCCGCGCGGGTTACGACATGGGTTGAGAAGTCCCGCTCGCCTCCGGTTCAGAGCTCGATGACAGGCCCACGGACTAGAGACGGCTCTCGTATCGGCCCGGGCTCGGGCTGTTGCGCCACGTCGTACCGTTCCAGTGCTTCACTCGAGTCGAATAGGCAGGAGTGACCGTGTACCGGCTGCCGACCGCCCAGTCGCTTATCGCCGAGTGGACGCTCACGTCCCCTTCACCGTACGCGCTCAACCCGAGCTCCCACCTCTCCACGGCCTGAGCCACTCGGTCTCCGGCCAGCCTTCGGAGGCGGCCAGCAGGGGGTAGAAGGTGGCGCCGTCGATCGTCTCGCGGATGATGTCGGCGTGCCCGGCATGCCGGGCGGTCTCCTCGATCATGTGCAGCAGCACCCAGCGCACCGACCACTCCGAGACGTCCTTCGGGTTCCAGGGCGCCGGCGGGACCGGGACCGGATATCCGAGGTCATCAATCCCCGCGATCACCTCGGTGGTCTCGGCGGCTACTTCGTCGTACAGGCCGATCACCGCCTCGAGCGTCTCGTCGTCCGTCAGACGGAAGGTGTCGGCGTACGCCGAGAAGTCGAGCTCGGGCTCTCGGCGAAGGATGTTTCCCGTCCAGCTCCGCTCGGTGAGACCGACGTGCTTGACGAGTCCACCGACGCTGAGCTCGCTCGCTGTCGGGGTCGCGCGGGCCAGCTCCTCGGTGAGGCCGAGGGCCGTCACGTTGAGCTTGTAACGCTCGTGGTCGAGGTACTGGAGAAGCCCCTCGCGCTCGTTCGCAACCGGTGGCACGGTGGCGGCCATAGATGCTCCCAGGGACGGCTTGGACCGTCATGCTCCCAGTGGGCGCCGACAGCTTCCTAGGCCGATCTTCCGCCGAAGACCACCGGATGGTCGGGCGGTAAGTCTCGGATGGACGGGCGGTAAGTCTCGGATGGACGGGCGGTAAGTCTCGGATGGTCGGGCGGTAAGTCTCGGATGGTCGGGCGGTAAGTCTCGGATCGTCGGGTTAGGGGACGGGGTGGTCGGCGTCGTACGCCAGAAAGCTGCGCTCCTTCCCGCTGCTGAGCAGTACGCCGACCATGCAGGCCAGACCACCGAGGGTCAGCGCCAGGGCTGGGGTCAGGATCGCCGCGGTCGAGCCCATCACGAAGTCACCCATCCGGGGTCCGCCGGCCACGACCACCGTGAAGACTCCCTGGAGGCGTCCACGCAGGTTGTCCGGCGCCGCCACCTGCAGGATCGTGGAGCGGTAGGCGGCGCTCACCATGTCGGCGGCGCCGCTCATCGCGAGGAACAGGACGCCCACCCACAAGGCGCGCGCGAACCCGAAGGCGGCCACCGAGGCGCCGTACACGATCACGGCGAGCGCGATCGCCTTGCCCTGAAGGCGGATCTTGCTGACCCAGCCGGAGAACGCGAACGCGACCAGTGACCCGATAGCAGGTGCCGCCTGCAGCAGACCGACCGTCCGCACGCCGCCGCCGAAGAAGCTGCCGGCCACCGCCGGGAAGAGCGCCCGGGGCTGCGCGAGCACCATCGCGCACATGTCCAGGATGAACGTCATGCGAAGGTTCTGCGCCCTTGCCAGGAAGTGGAAACCCTCGACCACCGAGCGCAGCCCCGGTCGGGTCGGAAGCTCGCCGGCGAGAGGCTGCGGCGGGATCGGCGGCAGGCGCAGCAGTGAGTAGAGCGCCGCCAGGAACGTCAGGGCGTCGATCCCGTAGGCGAGCTGGTAGCCGCCGAAGCTGATCGCCAGCGCGCCGAGCAGCGGCCCCAGCGTGAAGCCGAGATTGAACGACGCCGCGTTGAGAGCGTTGGCGGCCGGCAGCAGCTCCCGATCGATGAGCCGCGGGATGATCGAGCTGCGGGTCGGGTTGTTGACCGCGAAGCACGCGGACTGCAGTGCCACCACCGCGTAGAGGACCGCGACGTTGTCCAGGTGGGCGACCGCCTGCACCACCAGCACCAGCGACAGCACCCAGAGCCCGGACGACGACGCGAGCGCGAGCAGGCGCCGGTCGACGGCGTCGGCGAACGCACCGCCGTACAGGCCGAAGACGATGAGCGGGGAGAGCCCGAACAGCCCGACAAGGCCGACCGAGAACGTCGACGAGGTGAGCGCGTAGACCTGGATGGCGATCGTCACCGCGGTCATCTGCTGCCCGAGCTGGGAGACGGTGGTCCCGATCCACAGCCTGCGGTAGTCGAGAGAGGCCTGGAGAGGTCGGACGTCGGTCAGGACCCGACCCACCCGGCGCTGCACGCGCCCACCCTAGGTGGTGGCCCACCCGCTCAGGTCAGAGCACGGGAGCGTCCCCGGTCGTCAGGTCGCCGCGCTCGCCCTGCTCCGCGGTCTCGGGTGGACCCTCCGTCTCGACCTCGGGCTCGTCGGCGTGCTCCATCAGGTCCCGGATCGCCAGCTGGTCCCGGGCGGACGGATAACCCCACCCCGCCTGGTAGCGATAGACCTCGTCGAGCAGCCGTCCGTCGGCGAGCGTGTCGAGGATCTCGACCGAGTCGGGGCCGATCAAGGAGGGATGCTCGACCCCGCAGGCCTCTGAGACCTTCAGCAGGTCACGCCGCAGCGTCTTGACGTAGTTCGCCACCCGCTCGCCCTTCAACACCGGGTCGAGGCCGTGCGCCAGCCACTTGTCCTGCGTCGCCACCCCGGTCGGGCACTTGCCGGTATGACACTGCTGGGCCTGGATGCAGCCGGCGGCGAGCATCGCCTCGCGGCCCACGTTGACCATGTCGACGCCGAGCCCGAAAGCCACCACGGCGTTGTCCGGCAGCCCGAGCTTGCCCGCGCCGATGAACGTCACGCTGTCGTGCAGGCCGCGCTCCGCGAAGATCGAGTAGACCCGGCTGAACCCGAGGCGGAAGGGCAGCGAGACGGCGTCGGTGAAGATCAGCGGGGAGGCGCCAGTCCCGCCCTCACCGCCGTCGATCGTGAGGAAGTCCACCCCCCGCGGCGTCGCCTCCATCTGGTCGACGAGATCGTGCCAGAAGGCCAGATCGCCCACCGCGCTCTTGATCCCGACCGGCAGCCCCGTCTCCTCCGCAAGCATCTCGACGAAGTCCAGCATCGAGTCGACGTCGCTGAACGCCGCGTGCCGCGACGGGCTGATGCAGTCCTTGCCCTCCGGGACGCCGCGCGTCCTCGCGATCTCGGCCGAGACCTTCGGCGCGGGCAGGACTCCGCCGAGGCCGGGCTTGGCCCCCTGGCTGAGCTTGACCTCGAGAGCCCGGATCGGCGTGCTGTCGACAAGGTCCTTCAGGCGCGAGATGTCGAAGCGGCCGTCGTCGTCCCGGCAGCCGAAGTAGGCGGTGCCGATCTGGAAGACGATCTCGCCGCCCATGCGGTGGTACGGCGACACGGCGCCCTCACCGGTGTTGTGCAGGCACCCCGCCTCGACGGCCCCCCGGTTGAGCGCCTCGATGGCGTTGCCGGACAGCGATCCGAAGCTCATCCCCGAGATGTTGACCACCGAGTTGGGCCGGAAGGCGTGCCGCCGCCCGCGCGCCTCGCCGAGGACCTTCGCGGAGGGCAGCCAGGCTTCCTGCCCGGGCTTCCCGTGCGTGGCGTGCTGACGGCCGAACGTCTTGTGATGCACGATCACGTTCCCGCTGCTGTGCTCCAGGTCGTTGTCCGTGCCGAAGCCGAAGTAGTTGTTCTCCCCCTTGGCCGAGGCGTAGACCCAGCGCCGCTGGTCGCGGCTGAAGGGCCGTTCCTCGTCGTTCGCGGCGACGACGTACTGCCGGAGCTCGGGTCCGATCGCCTCCAGCAGGAACCGCGCATGCCCGACCACCGGGAAGTTCCGCAGGATCGCGTGACGTCGCTGGAGCAGGTCGTGTGCCGCCACCGCGGCGACGGCAACCGCCGGACCCGCCGCCGCCCCCCAGAGCTTCCTCATGTCGAACAGTCTCGACTCCTTCCCGCCACGACGCCACCCGACGGCATGCGACGCGGGGCGGCAGGCACTAGCGTCGGTCCATGGCGCGCACGTTGTTTCGAGGCGGCCTCGTGTACGACGGGACCCTCGCCGAGCCGGCGCCAGCAGACGTGACCGTCGAGTCGGGGCGCATCGTGGAGGTGGGGGTCGGTCTCGACGGTGACGTCGAGGTCGACTGTTCGGGGAGCTGGGTCTCCCCCGGCTTCGTGGACACCCATGTGCATGTGATGTTCGACCGCCCCGACCCGCAGGAGATCCTCCGCACCCCGTTCAGCTTGTCGTTCTACCTGGCCGCCGCCAACCTCAAGAAGACCCTGGACGTCGGCATCACCTCGGTGCGCGATGCTTCCGGCGCCGACCTCGGGGTCAAGGCGGCCGTGGAGCGCGGCCTGATCCCGGGTCCGCGGATGCAGATCTCCATCGGGATGCTCAGCCAGACGGGCGGTCACGCAGACCCGTGGCAGGTGCACGGCGGCGCGCTGGAGCTCTTCCTGCCGCACCCCGGTCGCCCGGCCACCATCGTCGACGGGGCGGAGGAGGTACGTCGCAAGGTCCGTGAGCTGATCCGCATGGGCGCCGACGTCATCAAGATCGCAACCTCCGGCGGGGTGCTCTCCCCCAACGACGACCCTCGCCACGCGCACTTCCGCGACGACGAGATCGCCGTCGCTGTGGAGGAGGCAGCTGCCGCGGGCATCCACGTGATGGCTCACGCCCAAGCCACCGACGGCATCAAGGCGGCCGCTCGCAACGGTGTCCGCTCGATCGAGCACGGCATCTACCTCGACGAGGAGGCGGTCGATCTGATGCTGCGTAAAGGCTGCTGGCTGGTGCCGACCCTGCACGCCCCCCGCTCCGTGCTCCGCGCGTTCGAGGCAGGCGTGGACTTCCCGCCGCAGGTGATCGAGAAGACGCACATGGTGATGCAGGCGCACATGGCGAGCGTGCGCAAGGCTCATGCTGCGGGTGTCCGCATCGCCATGGGTACCGACTGCGGCGTCGGCCCGCACGGAACGAACCTCGACGAGCTGCCGCTCATGATGGAAGCCGGCTTGTCCGCTCTGGAGGCGCTGCACGCCACGACCGGCTCTGCTGCCGATCTCCTCGATGTCGCGGAGGACCGGGGAACTCTGCAGCCAGGCAAGCGCGCGGACCTCGTGCGCGTCGACGGAGCGCCGAAGGACCTGCTGGGTCTGGCGTCACGAGTCCGAGGTGTCTACCAGGACGGAGAGCTCGTCTCGGCGGGTCAGGCGCAGCCGTCTCCCTAGTCGACGCGTCAACCGGTACGACGTTCTGACACGCACTGGATATGCCTTGTCCGCCCTTGAACCGCGTCGTAGCGTATAGCCACACATGAAAGGAGGTGGTCCGCCTAATGCATTCCAAACGGACTTGTGAGGTGGCCAGCCGCTAGCCGGCCGACCATGGATCCGCCTCCCGCTCCCATGGTGGGAGGGCCGCGATCTCTCAGGACGACGTAGCGAATCCACGTTGGCTACCCGGGCCCGCGGGTGCTGGACCGTCCATCCAGCCGCGACACCAGTCGCGACAAGCCCGCGGGCTTGTCCATGCCCTGATTCGGTAGGTTCTGTCCGTGAGCACGCAGCCGGAGCGCGATGTCGCCTCCTGGCGCCGAGAGTACGAGGACCGTGGGCTGCGGCGGTCCGACCTCGGCGACGACCCGATCGTCGCGTTCCGCGGCTGGCTCGACGACGCGCGCGTTGCGGGTCTGCACGAGCCGAACGCGATGGTGGTCTCCTCCGTGGGCGCCGACGGACCCTCGTCCCGCATGGTGCTCCTCAAGGGCCTCGACCACCGCGGCTTCGTCTTCTACACCAACTACGACAGCCGCAAGGGTGCCGAGCTCACCACGGACCCGTCATGCGCGCTGCTGTTCCCGTGGCACCCGCTGGAGCGGCAGGTCCGGGTGGAGGGCATCGCCACCCGGACGAGCGCCGAGGAGTCCGACGCCTACTTCGCCTCACGGCCGCGACCGTCCCAGCTGGGTGCGCGCACCTCGCCGCAGTCGCGGATCGTGCCGTCCCGGGAGTACCTCGAGGCGTTGTTCACACGCGAGCATTACCGGTTCGTCGACCAGCCGGCGGTGCCGCGCCCCGACAACTGGGGCGGCATCCGGATCCGCCCACACCGCATCGAGTTCTGGCAGGGAAGGCCGGGACGCCTGCACGACCGGCTGCGCTTCGACCGTGCGGACGAGACCACCTGGGCCGTCGAGCGCCTGGCCCCCTGAGCCGATGCCGGGTCTCTGGGGCTGTTGGACGTCCGGCGGGCAACGTGGGGGTCCGGTCCGTCATCGAGCCGGCCGGGATGCGATGAGGACCTCCATGCGGAATCGCTCGGTGACTCGCCCTTCCGGGTACATCGCCAGGACGGCGGCCCGAGCGTCCGCGGCGAACGCAGCGGCGCGATCACCGAACAGCGCGGGCGTGCTGAAGGAGTACGTGAACTGAAGGCCCACGGCCTCATCCACCGTCAACTCTCGGCTCCATTGCCAGGTCAAGCTCTGGATGCTGGAGAAGGCCGACGTGCTGAATACGGTTCGGTGACTGTCGGGCGAGTGCCGGTAAGGATCGGTCGGCTCGGTGTGGTTGTCGCCGAGGTAGCTCCTGCGAAGGTCAGTGATGGCACGGACCCAGTCGGAATCCTCAGCATCGCTGAGATCGTCGTTGATAGTGACGATCGACCCTTCGGCTTCGAGCAGTCTGTCGAGGGCACGAACGACCTCAGGACGGTCGGTCCAGTGGAACGATGCCGCGAAAGTCACCACATGTGCCCCGGGGGCGACCAGCGTCTCCAGATTGCTGGCGTCACCGAGAAGCCACGTGATGTTGCTCGTGTTTGCTTCCTGCGCGGTTTGCCGACCGAGTGCGAGCATTTCCGGGACGGGATCGACCGCGATCACCGAACCGACGTGTTGGGCGAGCGGTAGGGCAAGTTGACCTGTGCCACATCCGACATCGATCACGGTCTGGGTGTGGTCGAGGCCCAGTAGATCGGCAAGTGCAGCCACATCGTGCGGCGGGTAGCCAGTGCGGTAGCGGGCATACTGGGTGACCGCCGAGCTGAACAGGCGTTGGGGGATGGCAGCCACGGGAACCTCGGGTCGGAGTTGGACCGAATCTATCTACCCCACCTTCGGTCGTCTCCTGAATATCCGCAGATCGGCATGTCCGGTCGCGTCGATTGCGGCTCGGTCGCGATCGCCCGCACGCCCAGACCGCCGCGGTGGAGGTCGTCGATCGCGACGCACTCGTCCTCGGACAGGTAGCCGAGATCGTTGCACTGCGGGGTGACCACCGGCGCATGGTGCAAGGTTCGCCCATGTGTACCAAGCCGTCGCTACGTGGGCGACAATAGGCGCGGCACATCCGTCGTACGAGGAGCCACACATGGTCGAGATCCACCACGGGCTCGAAGGCGTCATCGCGTTCGAGACGCAGATCGCGGAGCCCGACAAGGAAGGGTCTGCGCTTCGCTACCGGGGCGTCGACATTGAGGACCTCGTGGGCCGCGTCCCTTTCGGCAACGTCTGGGGGCTGCTGGTCGACGGCAGCTACGATCCGGGGCTGCCGCCCGCGGAGCCCTTCCCCATCCCCGTCCACTCCGGCGACATCCGCGTCGACGTGCAGAGCGCGATCGCGATGATCGCCCCCGCGTGGGGCATGCGACCGCTGTACGACATCAGTGACGACCAGGCCCGCGAGGACCTCGCGCGGACCGCGGTGATGGCGCTGTCGTACGTTGCTCAGGCGGCGCGTGGCGTCGGGCAGCCGATGGTGCCGCAGTCCGTCGTCGACCGGTGTACGACGGTGACCGAGCGCTTCATGGTGCGCTGGCGCGGCGAGCCCGATCCCAAGCACGTCAAGGCGGTGGACGCCTACTGGACCTCTGCTGCTGAGCACGGGATGAACGCCTCGACCTTCACTGCTCGCGTGGTGGCGTCGACGGGCGCCGACGTCGCGGCGAGCCTGTCAGCGGCGGTCGGTGCGATGTCGGGCCCGCTGCACGGCGGCGCGCCCTCCCGGGTGCTGCACATGCTCGACGAGGTCGAGCGCCGCGGCGAGGCCGAGAGCTACGTCAAGGACCTGCTCGACAAGGGCGAGAGGCTGATGGGCTTCGGCCACCGCGTCTACCGCGCCGAGGACCCTCGCGCCCGGGTGCTCCGCCGGACCGCGCGGGACCTCGGCGCGCCCCGCTACGAGACCGCCGCCGCCCTGGAGAAGGCAGCCCTTGCCGAGCTCAGGGAGCGTCGGCCGGACCGCGTCCTGGAGACGAACGTCGAGTTCTGGGCCGCGATCATCCTCGACTTCGCGGAGGTTCCGCCGCACATGTTCACGTCGATGTTCACCTGCGCGCGGACGGCGGGTTGGAGCGCCCACATCCTCGAGCAGAAGCGGACCGGTCGCCTGATCCGGCCGTCCGCCCACTACGCCGGGCCCGCAGCCCGCGATCCCGACACCATCGAGGGCTGGAACCCCAGCTGGGCATGAGCGCAGCCCACGAAAGGCTTTGATGTCTGACCTCCGCATCCCGGTCGACCTGCTGCCGCAGGACGGTCGTTTCGGCTCCGGACCGAGCAAGGTCCCGCTGCGGGCGCTCGACGCGCTCGCAGCGACGGGTACGACGTACCTCGGCACCTCACACCGGCAGCAGGGTGTCCGGTCGGTGGTGGGCCGGGTGCGTGAGGGGCTCGCCGAGCTCTTCTCGCTGCCTGCCGGATACGAGGTGGTCCTCGGCAACGGCGGCGCCACCGCGTTCTGGGACGTCGCGACGTTCTCCCTGATCCGCGAGCGCAGTCAGCACCTGTCCTTCGGCGAGTTCTCCGCGAAGTTCGCTGCTGCCGTCAGCACAGCGCCGTTCCTCGCCGAGCCAACCGTGCTGACGGCGGATCCGGGCAGCAGGCCCGAGCCCAAGGCTGAGCAAGGAGTCGACTGCTACGCGTGGGCGCACAACGAGACCTCGACCGGGGTGATGGCTCCGGTCGAGCGGGTGTCCGGAGCCGACGACGACGCCCTGGTGGTCATCGACGCCACGTCGGGCGCCGGCGGTCTGCCCGTCGACGTGGCGCAGACCGACGTCTACTACTTCGCTCCGCAGAAGTCCTTCGCCTCTGACGGCGGCCTGTGGCTGGCGCTGATGTCGCCGCGTGCCCTCGACCGGGTGGGCGAGATCAAGGCCAGCGGACGCTGGGTGCCGGCGATCCTCGACCTGCAGATCGCCGTCGAGAACTCTGCGCTGAACCAGACGTACAACACCCCGTCGCTTGCCACCTTGTTCCTGCTCGCCGAGCAGGTCGACTGGCTCAACGGCCTCGGCGGTCTGCAAGGGGCTGTCGCGCGCACGACCGCGTCGGCGATGGACCTCTACGGCTGGGCGGACGCCTCCGAGTACGCGATGCCCTTCGTCAGCCGTCCAGACGACCGCTCGTTGGTGGTCGGAACGATCGACTTCGCGGACTCGGTCGACGCTTCGGCGGTGGCGAGAACGCTGCGAGCCAACGGCGTCGTCGACGTCGAGCCCTACCGCAAGCTCGGCCGCAACCAGCTTCGCGTCGCCATGTTCCCGGCGATCGAGTCGTCGGACGTGACGGCGCTGACCCGCTGCATCGACTGGGTCGTCGAGCGGCAGGCAACCGCCGCATGAAGACGTTCGACGAGCTCTTCGCGGAGCTGTCGCTCAAGGTACGGGAGCGCCCGGCGGGTTCTGGGACCGTGGCGGCGGTCGACGGCGGCGTTCACAGCATCGGCAAGAAGCTCGTCGAGGAGGCCGCCGAGTCGTGGATGGCGGCCGAGCACGAGACGAAGGAGCGCACGGCCGAGGAGATCAGCCAGCTGCTCTACCACGCGCAGGTGCTGATGCTGGCTCGCGGTCTCGAGCTCGACGACGTCTACGCACACCTCTGAGGGGCAGCGCATGTTGAGGATTGCCGTTCCCAACAAGGGCTCTCTGTCGGACGCCGCCTCGGAGATGCTCACGGAGGCGGGTTACCGGCAGCGGCATGACTCACGTGACCTCACCATCGCCGACCCGGACAACGACGTCGAGTTCTTCTACCTGCGGCCACGCGACATCGCCGTGTACGTCGGGGAGGGAACGCTCGACGTCGGGCTCACCGGGCGGGACCTGATGCTCGACTCGCGGGCACCCGTGCGCGAGCTCCTGACGCTTGGGTTCGGGGAGTCGACGTTCGCCTTCGCCGGGCCGGTCGGGCGGTTCTCGTCCGTGGCGGACCTCGCCGGTGTGCGGGTGGCCACGGCGTACCCGGGGCTCGTGCGCGCCTTCTTCAAGGAACGTTCGGTCGACGCTCACGTCGTACGCCTCGACGGGGCCGTGGAGACCGCGGTGCGCCTCGGGGTCGCCGACGCCGTCGCCGACGTCGTGTCGACCGGCGCGACGCTGCGCCGAGCGGGTCTGGAGCCTTTCGGCGAGCCCTTGCTGCGCTCCGAGGCGGTCTTGATCTGCCGCGGGGAGGCGGCCGCCCCTGCTGATCTGGACGTGTTCCTGCGCCGGATCCAGGGTGTGCTGGTGGCCCGGCGCTTCGTCATGCTCGACTACGACGTGCCCGCGCCGTACGTCGACGCAGCTTGCGAGATCACGCCTGGGATCGAGTCACCCACCGTGTCGCCGCTGCAGCGCGAGGGCTGGTACGCCGTCCGCGCCATGGTGCCGACGCTCGAGGCGCAGTCGGTGATGGACCGGCTGTACGACGTCGGCGCGCGCGGCATCATCGTCACCACGATCCACGCCTGCCGCCTCTAAGCGCACGAGAGCGCTACCTAGTCCGCCTCGAACCGTCGCGGCGGCGGCGGCGCTCGCGTTCGCGTTCGACTATCCGGAGACTGAGCACCGCGCCCACATCGAAGTAGCTACACTTGTGGCCATGAACAGCGCGGAGCCGATGGCCCTCAAGGACGTCAAGAACCAGTTGTCCACGGTCGTGGACAAAGTCGAACGCGAGCACGACCGCGTGGTGATCACCAAGCACGGACGACCAGCTGCGGTCATCCTGAGCGTGGACGATCTCGAGTCGCTGGAGGAGACCGTGGACGTGCTGTCCAGTCCTGCGCTGATCAAGCAAATCCGCAAGAGTCTCGACGAGCTCCAGACCACACCCGCAACGGTGCTCTCCAAGGACGGCGCGCTCGCACTGATCCGACCCGCGTGACCCTGGCTCCGTACCAGGTAGCGTGGACCGGTCCCGCTCAGCGCGCACTGGCGCGGCTCCCCGAGAAGGTCGGCACAGCAGTCATCGAACTCTGTTACGGGGCCCTGGTGGAGAACCCGCAACGGGTCGGCAAGCCCCTGAAGATCGACCTCGCCGGACTCCACGGCGCTCGTCGTGGGGACTTCCGGGTCATCTACCGGACCGACGAGGCGAATCGGCGCATCGACATCGTCGCGATCGAACATCGCTCCGACGTCTACCGCCGTAGCTGAGAGCAGCAGGGCCGCCTCTAGGCGAGAGGGGAGTCGCCCGTCGTCGCGTGCTCGCTCGAAGGACCGGGACTCAAGATGATCCTCCGTTCGCGGAGTTGCTCGCGCAGGCCAAACCCGTCGGTCGCACTCATCGGCCCACCGGGAGACGTCGCATCGGCGCTGGCTGCACTGTCCTTGGGAGCTGGCGTCCCCGTGCTGATGACTTGCTCAGCGGCGCTGAGCTTGCGGATCGCCACACCGAGAACCCGGTCGGGCTCCGCGGCGGCAGCCTCGGCGTACAACGATGGGTCGTGCTGTCCGTCGTCGCCGACGAGCAGCCAGCGCACGTCAGGAAGATCGGTGAACAGTCGGCGCAGCTGCTCCCGCTTGTGCTCCTGCCCGGACCGGAACCAGCCTGTCTGGGTGGGCCCCCAGTCCGTGAGGAGCAGCGGTCCCGCCGGATAGCCATGACGGCGAAGGAAGCCACCCAGTGCCGCAGCGGTGTTCCAGGCGCCCGTGGACAGGTAGACGACGAAGATGTCGGGCTGGGCAGCAACGATCTCGGCGTACAGCTCCGCCATGCCAGGCACGGTTTGGCGTGCGCTCTCCCTGAGGAGAAAAGCGTTGCGCAACGCCATCAGGGGTCGGGGCAGCATCGTCACGACGACCGTGTCGTCGATGTCGCTCACCAGGCCCAGCTGAGGGCCACGCGCGACGATCCGCACCGGCACGTCAACGGGGTCGGCGTCGTCCGTCGCCAGGCGTGCGGTGTTCCACCCCGGCTCCAGGTCGGACTCCAGGCGTACGTCGACGTACCCGTCACGGACGCTGGTGACGACGTGAGTCTGCTCTCCGAGCTGGATCGTGACCGGGACATCGGCGGCCGAGGCGCAGAAGAAACGTCGCCAACCGCGACCATCCTCGACTTCTACGCGACGCGACCCTGGCGGTGCCAACAGCACACGGGCGAGCACCCGGACCCAGCCGTCCGCGCCGTACCCGACATAGGGCACCACCTGCGGTGTCCATCCTCGTGCCCGAAGCCGCCGACCCAGCCCCGCGTGCAGCCGCGCCTCGGCGCGGGCCGCGTGGTGCGGTCGGACACTGTTGTCGAGTGCCTCCAGCATTCACCAATCCTTCCGCAACAGCGGACGCCCTACGCCGTCTGGACGGTGAACTCAAGGGGCCGGTCGAGGATCGTGGCGAGCCGCGCGACCCCTTCGGCCAGGGCTTCTCGCGGGGGCGGTCCTGATTCGGTGAACCAGGCAACGACGACATGGTCGTCGCTGAGGGACCACGTCCCGGAGACGACTCCACCCGCGATCACGATATTCGCCTGACGGCTGACCAGCGTCCTTCTGGCAGGCGGCACGATGTGGGCGTCGGCTGTGCCCGCACCGAGGATCCACTGGTCGTAGCCCGGCAGGAACCGCACGGCAGTCGTCGCGGGCGTTGCAGCGAGCTCGTCGAGATCCTCGCGCAGGACGGAGGCAGACTCCCCGTCGAGGTCGACGGCCGCGAGGCGGTCACCGAGGCCGGCGATCCAGGACTGGATCCGCTTGCGGCCCACACCGAGACCACCGCCGAGCCAGTAGTGCACGTGGTCAGCGGTCGCTGGCCCGTACGCCCGGAAGTACGCCTCGACCGCGAGCCTTCCCGCCTCGTCCACGTCAGGCACGCCCGCCCAGCGCGGGTTGGAATCCAGGCGCTGGAAGGTGGCCCGTCCGCCTCGCGGCGGGCCGAAGCTCATGTCTGCCTGCCAGGCGAGGGGCTTCAGCAAGGTGCCGGCCCCGTCGCCGAAGGCAAAGTCGAGATGCCGGAACTTGGGCCGCTCGGTGACCGCCGCCCCGAGCTCGTCCCGCGTCAGCGGCCCGTCGGCGAGCGCCTCTCGGACCGCCTCCCGAAAGACTGGCCAGTCGGACGGCGTCAGACCGTAGAAGCTCTGCCAGCTGGGGCGTTCCCACATCCGACTGGCGGCCCGCAGGGCAAGGTAGACGCCACCGTCCTCGGGCGTCACCAGGTAGACGGCGCCGTGGAACGCGAACGTCTTGATGAGCCGGCCCTCGGCCACGGCGCGAGCGACCTCGCCTGAGCGCGAGCGCTGGCGCCTGGTGCGGACGGCGAGCTCGGCTGCGGCATCTCGCTGGGCTGGTACGGCCCCCAAGCGGCGTACGACGCCGGCTACCGATTCGCTGCCGACCGGGTCCAGCAGCTGCTGCCGCATTCGCCATGCGAGGGCTCCAGGCCAGCTGAGCGACACCAGCGCAGGTTATCCCAGTTCTCGCTGACCCTCGGCAGGTCTTCTGGACGTTGTGGACGCAGCTGGAACCGGTGCCATCGCGCCATATCAACCGTTCGTTCGAGCTCTTGCGGTGGCGCGGCGCGGCGTACGACGTGCCAAACCGTTCGTTCGAGCCGGTGCGGTGACGCGGCGCGGCGTACGACGTGCGGAACCGTGAGCGTTCGGCGGCGGCTCAGGCGGGCGGGCCCGAAGACCGTGGTCGGGTGGCTCCACAACATTGCGGACGTGGAGCGTCCGACCTTGGTACTACGGTGCGGACGTACGGGAGGCGACCGAGGCTGACCACTACAGAAGGGTGCACGGGTGCGATCTCGGACAGACGGCATGTGGTGGGGAACCGCAATCGAAGCGCCCGATCCGGGCGCCTTGGCGAGGTTCTACTCGGAGCTGCTCGGTTGGCCCATCGGGCACGAGGAACCAGGTACCGCCATTCTCGCCGCTCCTCAAGGACCGATCTTCCTGGTGTTCCAGCAGGCGAACGACCATCAGGCTCCGGTGTGGCCACCGGTCGACGGCCAACAGCGAACGATGATGCACTTCGACTTCCAGGTCGGTGACCTCGACACCGCCGTCAGCGATGCGATTGCGCTGGGCGCCACGTTGGCAACGGAACAACCGCAGGAGAACGTGCGAGTGCTTCTTGACCCGGCCGGACATCCCTTCTGTCTCTGTCGAGACGACGACTGATCGAGCGATCCAACCATCGGCAGAGCGAGCAATCCCTGCCGGTCGCCGGCTACGCGGGATCTGGTCGCGCTTTCGCGGGGTCAACACACAGAACTCATTGAGCGCCGAGCACGCTATGTCAGTATCTGACATAGCGTGCTCCTGTTGATGACAGCAACTGACATCCGCCGTCCTGGCGCCTCACGAGCGGCGACGACGGTCGATTCTCTGGAGGTTTCTCATGCGTGTGTTCGTCACCGGCGCGTCCGGTTTCATCGGCTCTGCCATCGTTCCCGAGCTCATCGGCGCAGGCCATCAGGTCGTCGGGCTCGCTCGATCCGATGCCTCGGCCGACGCCATCGCCGCCGTGGGAGCGGAGGTGCATCGCGGCGCCCTCGACGACCTCGACAGCCTGCGTGCCGGCGCGGAGGCGTCCGACGGCGTCATCCACCTCGCGTTCATCCACGACTTCTCCGCGCACGAGGACGCGGCGCGTACCGATCTGCGCGCGATCGAGACCTTCGGCGCTGCGCTGAAGGGCTCCGATCGGCCCCTCGTCATCGCGTTCGGCGCGCTCGGGGTCGCACCGGGACGCGTCGCAACCGAGCGGGACATGCCAGAGCCAGGAGCCGCCGCGTCGCCCCGCGTCGTCAGGGAGCAGACGGTGCTGGCCCTGGCCGCGAACGGCATCCGTTCGTCGTCCGTGCGACTCGCTCCGACCGTTCACGGAGAGGGAGATCACGGCTTCGTCGCGGCGCTGATCGGCATCGCCCGCGTTAAGGGCGTCTCCGGCTACATCGGCGACGGGTCCAGTCGCTGGCCTGGCGTCCACCGTCTGGATGCCGCTCAGCTCTTCCGGCTGGCGGTCGACGGGGCTCCGGCGGGATCCGTGCTGCACGGAGTCGCGGACGAGGGCGTGCCCGTCCGGGATATCGCCGAGGCGATCGGGCGGCATCTCGATATGCCAGTGGTCGCCATCGCCCCCGAGGATGCCGACGACCACTTTGGCTGGCTGGCGCGCTTCCTTGCATTCGACAGCCCGGCGTCGAGCGCGCTGACCCGCGAGCTGGTGGGATGGCAACCGACGCACCCCGGCCTCCTCGCCGACCTCGACCACGGCCACTACTTCTCCGATCGATCCGCGTGATCAACCAAGCCCGAGGTCAGGACGAGAAGCGGCGTAAGGGTGGTAAGGCGTCGGCGTCGGCGTCGCTCAGCCATCACTCGTTACGGCGGCCCGAGGCTCACCTCGCCCCAGCCGTAGCGAGACCATGCCGATGAGGAGCGCGTCCCGTCTACCATCCGGCGCCTCGGTCGTTCGTATGATCACTTGGGTGGACGTGCATGCCAGGACGACAGCCAACCGCCGCTTGTTGGCCGACTTCTTCGATGGCCTCGACGAGGACCAGCTCCAGACGCGCAGCCTGTGTGCCGCCTGGAACGTGCGTGAGGTTCTCGGTCATCTGGTCATGCCGCTGACCGGCAGCCTGGGTGGGTTCCTGCTGCAGGTCGTCCGGTCACGCGGCTCGATCAACCGGGCCAGCGAGGCGGTCGCCGGCGAGCTGGCTCGACGTCCGGTCAGCGAACTCACCGCGCTGCTCCGGGACAAGGCCGATCAGCACGGCAAGGCTCCAGGGGTGGGACCGATGGGGCAGATGGCCGATGGGTGCGTGCACCTCCGCGACTGCGCGCGGCCACTTGGCCTTGCCGACGACGTGAGCATCGACGACTGGCGGATGGTGCTCGACTGGCTGCCCTCAGGCGTCCCCGGTCTGGTTCCGAAGCGCCGTCTCGAGGGGCTGGCGTTGGTGGCGACCGACCAGGAGTGGTCGTGGGGAGCCGGAAAGGAGATCACAGGATCAAGCGAGGCGCTGGGGATGGCCGTGTCCGGACGCGCGGTGGCGCTCAACGATCTCGGCGGCCCTGGTGTCGACCTCCTCCGGGATCGACTGGGCGACCGCGGGTAGCACTCCGCTGCTGGGCAAATCGCTCACGACCCGCAACAACAGCCCGAGATGTCCGTTCGAAAGTCCGCTCATGCCGCATGTGCGGGGCGGAGCACGCTCGCCCGGATCCACCACTGATCGGCCACTGCGTCAGGCCGGGCGATCAGGTGCTGATCACGAGTGGTTCGGCGACTTGTCGCGACGAGGCTCGAGTTCGGCGACGTTGTGCCCCGTCGCCGGGCGTGTCACTCCTGACACACGCCCAAGGACGTCGCCATCTGGCACGCTCAGGCCGCCGCCAGCCGCTGAGTACTCCTTGCGGCACGCGAAGATCCGATCACCACCACCGAGCAGGGTCGACCACGACAGCCCTCACCAGCCCCCTTGGGATGCTCGTCGCACGCAACACTCCTTCTGGGCGTGGGCGGCGGTTCGACGGCTAGGCTACGCCGACGCCCGCGCACATGAGTCGCCCCCGGCTGCCCGCGCTCTTGTCATGCGCCGCTCGATGAGACCTTCGGCGCTTAGTGGCGCACATCCGCGAGTTCCGTCCGGAGGTCATGCTCACTCACGAGGCATACGGCGGTTGATCGCGAGCGGGGTTCCATCTGCTCACCGGCAGATCCAGGCCCTGGTTCGGTCGATCGTTTGGGATGTTTCGCGGCGAATCGGCCCGCGTAGGGCGCAAGGCGCCGACTTCGGTGGAGCCCTCGGTTGATGCCGATGGTCGCGACCCCCTCTCACGCGTGGTTGGATTTGCCAGCATGGAGGCTCGAGCGGGCGAGATCGCGGTCCACTACGTGGAGCACGGAGTGGGCCGACCGGTGCTGGTGCTGCACGGCGCCGGCGTCGACCACCGCGAGCCAGAGGCCTGCTTCGAGCCGGTCTTCGCGGGCGTTGCCGGATTCCGGCGGATCTATCCTGACCTCCCCGGTATGGGCCGGACGGTGGCTCCCGACGGGCTGCGCAGCGCCGAGGACGTCCTCGACACGCTGCTCGACTTTGCCGAGGAGGTCACCGACGGGACCGCGTACCTCCTGATCGGTCATTCGGCTGGCGGCTACTACGCGCAGGCGATGGCCGCCAGGCTGCCAGGGCAGGTCGCTGGTCTCGCGCTGGTGTGTCCGCTGTTGCCGGGTGTGCGCGACGTCCCGGAGCACCGCGTCGTCTTCGGGTCGGGTGAGATCGGCGACGACGATTTCCGGAGCTACTTCGTGGTCCAAAGTCCAGAGATGCTCGAACGGCACGAACGCTATGTCGCCCCGGCCGCCGTCCTCGTCGACCAGGGGGCGCTCGAGCGAATCGGCGAGCGATGGGAGCTCGCGCCCGAGCACCGGCCGGCGTACGCGGGTCCGACGCTGGTCGTGGCGGGCGGCTGGACTCGACAGTGGGGTACGCCGCCGCCGCAGACCTCCTTGACTACTACCCGCACGCCACGCTCACGGTGGCCGAAGACGCGGGCCACGCACTCCCCCACGAGCAGCCCGACCTGCTGCGCGCGGTCGTCGCCGACTGGCTCGCGCGCGTCGAGCGATCCGGCTGAAGCGGCCCAGGCTCGATGCCGCACGTCCTGGGCATGCTGACGCGGCGGAATGCCGCATAAGGCTCTGGCTTGATCAGCGCGCGGATCGCGGCAGATCTGGCCGCTCCCTCAGTGAAGAGCGCGGCTGCTCAGACTCCTCGGCCGGCCCTTCCGATCAGGAATCGAGAAGCGCCAGGGTGTCGTCGGGCCTAGCCTTCCTTCAGATGGCCGGCATCGCGCCGAGCCCCTGAGCGTCGAAAGGCAGCCCGAGAATGCCCGCAAAGAATGCCAAGACCGAGTCCGACGGCTTCAGCGCCAAGGAGCGTGCCGCGATGAAGGAGCGCGCCGCCGAGCTGCGCGCCGAGGGCAAGAAGGGCGCCAAGAAGGCGGACGGGCTGCAGGCGGTCCTCGACAGGATCGCGGAAATGGCGCCGGAGGATCGTACGCTCGCCGAGCGCGTGCATATGACGGTGACCGCTACCGCCCCGGAACTGTCGCCAAAGACCTGGTACGGGATGCCCGCCTACACGAACGCGGACGGCAAGATCGTCGTCTTCTTCCAGGACTCGGGCAAGTTCGGCTACCGGTACTCGACCCTCGGATTCCAGGACGCGGCCAAGCTCGACGACGGGGACCTGTGGCCGGTGTCGTATGCGCTCCAAAAGTGGAGCCCCGCGGCAGAGAAGAAGGTCGTCGAGCTCGTGAAGGCTGCGATCTCCTGACCGTTGCCGCACCGCCGCAGGCGCGCGTGCCCCTGGGTCAGCGTTCGATCGGTTCTGCCTCAGCATCACTTTCGAGGTCCCGGAATGCGGTAGCCTTCCGCCGTAAGCACGACTGGCGGAGGAGGTGACTCCCCCATTCCCACGACAGCTGCCTGGGCGCTCCCGACCGCCGTTGCGCGCCGTTCGATCTGAGTTCGACAGCGGCCAGATGCTCGCACATCCGGAAGGTCCGTCATGCACATCTTCAACCCTGGTTCAGCGCCGCGAGGATTAGTCCTGCTCGCCCCCGGCGGCGGCCAGGACCACGTGTCGCCCGGCGTCGTCGCCCGCGCCACCCACCTCACCGACCGCGGGTACGCCGTTCCGGTCGTTCGCTCGCTCGACGCGGTTCCGGTCATGCTGGCCGAGCACTCCGGCCCGGTCGGTTTCTGGGGCCTCTCCCATGGCGCCCGGGTCGGGTTGCCGCTGCTGGCCGCCGAGCCGCGGATCACCGCCGCGGTACTCGGGCTCGCGGACGGGCCGATCGCCTCGGCGCCTCTGGTCACCGCCCCGGTGCTCTTCTACCTCCAGTCCGACGACGACCTGGTCCAGCCCGACGCCTGCCGGGCGCTCTTCGACGCGCTGGGCTCGGCCGACAAGACTCTCGTCGAAAACCCTGGTGGTCACCTGGACCTGCCGCGGACCACGGTCGAGGAGTCGGTTGCCTGGCTGGACCGGAAGCTGGCAGAGCAGGTGTTCGGTGAGCCGTGAGTTGATGAGCTACACGTCGCGGTCTGGGTGAGGTCGCCGGCATGGTTCGCGGCATGTGAGTGCGTTCACCTGAGCGTTGCGAGATCCAGGAGACGTGAACGAAGCGGTTGGCGATCAGGAGCGCTACATCAGGCTTTCAGTCGCCGACCATGCCGTCAATGCGCTCGGGAATGGTCGATCACTTCTTCAAGCGTGGCGCCTGGCGACCGCACAGCGAGAGCCATCAACGGCTCGACACCGCCGCGCGAGTCGTACGTCGACATCACTACACGCACTTCGTGACGCCCCGTTTCCGTAGATCCTGACCGGGCCAGGCGATTCTGTGGCACAACCCGGGTCTTGCCGCAAGCCCCCCCTGCGCTATACGTTGAAAATGGAAGGGGGAAGGACGACTCCCTTCCTGCTCCTTTCGCCGTTAACGGCAACCGATCCGCAAAATGAAGGTGCGCCAGACGGGCCCCGGGCAGGTCGCTGTGGAATGCACGCCCCTGCGAAGGCAGCTAGGTTCCTGGCCCCAGATCCGGACACCTGCCGGAACGCGTCGCCAGGGCGCACTCGGTCGAGGTAGACGAGGCGGTGGCCCTCGCTGATTCGGCGGGAGGGCGGTCTTGAGCGGCGTTATGACGCGTGTTCGGATCGGTTCGGTCCACGCGGATGCGATCGTCGGCTAAGCCAGAACCTCGGTCTCCAGCCGTGCGTAGCTGGTCTCCATCCCGTCGGTCATCCCGGTGGCCAGGCTTGCGTCACGGGTGTCTGCGTCGGGGAAGGTGATCACGAGCGCGAGCAGCGTGCCCGCCGCGACCGGTGTGAGTGTGAGCTCGTTGACGGCGCCCTCGCCGGCCATGCCGATCATCCGCTCGGTGGTCACTGCGCGGTACGGCGGCGCCGACTCGAGCAGCTCGCCCTCGAAGCCGAAGCGGCCGTCGCCACCGTCACCGCCGTCGACCGGCTCCCACTCGTAGCGGTACTTCTCGCCGACCGTGGTCGCGACCTCGCAGACCGGCATCGTCCAGCCCTCGGGGCCGAGCAGCCAGCGCTGCAGCAGCTCGGGCTCGTGGTGGGCGCGCCAGACCTGCTCGACGGTGCCCCGGATCACCCGACTGATCCGCGCCTGGGTACTGGACAGGATCTGGGTGGTCGTGGCCTGTCCGGCGGCGAACGAGGTGAGATCGGCGAGCACCGCGTCCATCTGGCCCATCGCCTCGCGCAGACCCTCCTCCATGCCCATCTCGAGCAGCTGCCCGAGATCTTCCAGGGAGCTGAAATACGTCGTGGTGGTGACCCGCGAGCCGTCGTCGGTCTCCTCGAAGACGAACTGCATTCGCATGGACGGCAGTTCGGGGTTGGGCTCGCCGTCCGGCGTCGCGAACCCGTCGCGGACCTCGAAACTCCTGTGCCGTTCGACCGAGAGCCACTCCCAGTATCCGCCGTGGGTTTCCCCGTCGGGACCCTTCATCGCGTACGCCGACCGGCCGCCGGCAGCCGCGTCGTGGCGGACGAAGGTCGCTGGCCAGGTCGGCGGTCCCCAGAACCGCTCCAGCTGGCGAGGGTCGACGTAGGCCTCCCAGAGTCGCTGTACCTCGGCTGGGAAGTCGGCGACCACGGTCAAGGTGAGGGCGTTGGTGTCGCGGGTGACGGACGTGACGGGCATGAGTTGTCTCCTGGTTCAGTCTTCGGCGAGGAGGGCGTCGAGCCGATCGATTCGGGAGCGCCAGAGCTTCTCGTAGCGGTCCAGCAGGCCCTGGGCCTTGCGGATCGTCTTGGGGTCGCCGCGGATGATGCGTTCGCGGCCGTGGGGCTGCTTGGTCACCAGACCAGCTCCCTCCAGCACAGAGACGTGCTTCTGCACCGCCGCGAACGACATGTCGTACGCCGCCGCCAACTGCGACACCGACGCCTCGCCCGCCATGGTGCGGCGCAGGATGTCGCGCCGAGTCGCGTCGGCGAGGGCCCGGAAGATCCGGTCAACGTCGTCATCGGTAAGCTCCAGACGTACAACCATTTGGTTGTACGTTAGCCCAGGTCGGCTTGAGCGTCAAGGGTCCAAGCCGGCGAAATGACGCGCAGCGGGCGTGAGGCGACCGGCGTCGGCGGAGCTCTCGGTTGATGCCGATGGTCGCCGACCTCCTCTCACGCGTGGTTGGATTTGCCAGCATGGAGGCTCGAGCGGGCGAGATCGCGGTCCACTACGTGGAGCACGGAGTGGGACCGGTGCTGGTGCTGTACGGCGCCGGCGTCGACCACCGCGCGCCAGAGGCCTGCTTCGAGCCGGTCTTCGGCGGTCGCTTGTCTCGCGCTGGTCTGTCCGTTGTTGCCGGGCGTGCGCGACGTCCCGGAGCACCGCGTCGTCATCGGCTCGGGTGAGATCGGCGACGACGATTTCCGGAGCTACTTCGTGGTCCAAAGTCCAGAGATGCTCGAACGCTACGTCGCCCCGGCCGCCTCGTCGACCAGGCGGCACTCGAGCGAATCGGCCAGCGACGGGAGCT